>WQTW01000078.1 GCA_009786085.1 Pseudomonadota bacterium
TGAGGCAATCTTCCCCGGACGGCGCCGCTTCGCGGCTTGTCCAGGCTACTTTTTCGTGGCTTTCGTGTTTTTCGTGGTTAAAAAGGTTTTTCTTCGCGGCTAAAGGCCGCTCACCGCCAACCTACATCATCGCTTCTTCGCACACCGCTTCTTTTTCCATGTTGCGGAAGGCCACTGACAGCATCAGTTTGATCCGGTTCAACTGGTTGACTTCCGAAGCGCCGGGGTCGTAGTCGATCGCGGTGATGTTGGCGTACGGGTAACGGTCTTTCAGCGCCTTGATCACGCCTTTGCCGGTGATGTGGTTCGGCAAACAGGCGAACGGCTGCATGCAGACGATGTTGGCCGCGCCTTGTTCGATCAACGACACCATTTCAGCGGTCAGGAACCAGCCTTCGCCGGTCTGGTTGCCGCGCGACAAGATCGGCGCGGCGCCAAACGCCAGTTCGTCAATGGTGTGCGGCGGGTCGAAGCGGCGGCTTTGCGCCAACGCTCTGCGCATGTCGCGCCGATAAAATTCCAGCGCCTTGATCACCATGTTGCTGGCGAGCGCCGCCAATTTGCTTTTCGACAGAAACTGATGGTTGAAATCGTGGTCGTAAGCGCAATACAGCAGGAAGTCCATCAGCCCGGGCATCACGGCTTCGCCGCCTTCTTTTTCGATGGTCTTGACCAGATCGTTGTTGGCCATCGGATGGAATTTCACCAGAATTTCGCCGACCAGCCCGACGCGCGGTTTGCGTTGTTCGATGATGTCGAGGTTGTCGAAATCGTGAACGATGTCGTCAATGTTCTTTTTATAGGTGGCAAAATCGCCTTTGAACACCGATTCTTTGCAACGCGCCACCCAGTGTTGGTAAAGCGCTTCTGCCGAACCCGGCACTTTTTCGTAGGGGCGCGTGCGGAACAGGGTTTGCATCAGCAAATCGCCATAGACGATGCCCATCATCATCCGACCGAGCAACGGCAGCGTCAGTTTGAAGCCTTCGTTCTTTTCCATCCCGACCAGGTTGAGCGACAGCACCGGCACGTCGGGGAAACCGCCGTCGTACAAGGCTTTGCGAAGATAGCTGATGTAGTTGGTCGCACGGCAACCGCCACCCGTCTGCGAAATCAGCACCGCCGTCGTTTCAGGGTTGTATTCGCCGGATTTCAGCGCTTCGATGAGTTGACCGATCACGATGATCGCCGGATAGCACGCATCGTTGTTGACGTAGCGCAGTCCTTCGTCAATGGCCGTCGGACTGACGTCTTCGAGAATTTTCAGACGATAACCAAAGGCTTTGAACGCCGGTTCGAGAAATTGAAAATGAACCGGCGACATTTGCGGCGCGATGATGGTGTGCGTTTCGCGCATCGCTTTGGTGAAAGTCCGATGCCGGTATTTGGGCGGATGAAAATACATTTCCTTCGGCGCTTGCGTCGTGCGTTCTTCCAGCGCCGCTTTCAGCGAACGAATACGAATCCGCGCCGCGCCGAGATTGTTACCTTCGTCGATCTTGATCGTCGTGTAAATCCTGTCGCGCGCTTCGAGAATTTCCTGCACCTGATCGGTTGAAATCGAATCCAGTCCGCAACCGAATGAATTCAAGTGGATCACTTCCAGATTTTTTCGCACCGACACCAGCGCGGCGGCGCGGTACAGTCGCGCGTGGTACATCCATTGATCGACGACGCGCAACGGCCTTTCGAGTTTGCCGAGATGCGCCACCGAATCTTCGGTGAGCACGGCCATGCCCAGTGCGGTGATGATCTGCGGAATGCCGTGATGAATTTCGGGGTCGATGTGATACGGTCGTCCGATCAGAACGACGCCGCGGGCGCCGGTTTCTTCCAGCCAGGCCAGAACTTCCTCGCCTTTTTGTTGGACATCCTGTTTGAAGCGCCGCTGTTCTTCCCAACCGGCATCCAGCGCGCGACGCACTTCCGCCGCCTTGATCCCGTAAGGCGCGAACACATGCGCCAGTCGTTTGGCGAGTTTTTCTTTGTCCTCCAGCGACATGAACGGCTGAATCAGCGTGACATCGCTTTCCTTCAACAGATCGATATTGTTGCGGATCAGTTCGGGATAGGAAATCACGATCGGACAGTTGAAATGGTTGTCGCTGTCGTCGAACTCTTTGTGTTCGTAAGACACGCACGGATAGAAAATCGTTTTGATTCCCTGCCGCACCAGATCGACGATGTGTCCGTTTGCCAGTTTGGCCGGATAACAGATCGAATCGGACGGAAGCGTGTCAAGCCCCTGCTCCAGAACCGCTTTCGACGACGGCGACGAAAGCACCACACGGTAACCCAGCTCCGTCAAAAACGTGAACCACAACGGATAATTTTCAAAAAGGTTGAGGACGCGCGGGATGCCGATGGCGCCGCGCGTTCCTTCTTTCAGCGGTTCGTAATCGAACACGCGCTCGTATTTGTACGCGAACAGATCAGGCCATTCGTCGCCGTCTTTTTTCTTGCCGAGGCCGCGTTCGCAGCGGTTGCCGGAAATGAATTTTCGACCGTCGGAAAAACGGTTGACGGTCATCGCGCACTGATTGGTGCAGTGACCGCAGCGCGCCATCGATTGTTTGACCGAAAACTGCTGCAAGGCTTCGGGGTTCAACATCGCCGACGGTTCGATGCCCTGCCAGCGTTCCTTCGCAATCAGCGCCGAGCCGAACGCGCCCATCAGGCCGGCGATGTCGGGTCTGACCGCGTCCCGCTCCGAAATCAATTCAAATGCGCGCAGCACCGAATCGTTGTAGAACGTGCCGCCCTGAACGATGATTTTTTCGCCGAGTTCGTGCGGGTTGCGCACTTTCATCACTTTGATCAGCGCGTTTTTCACCACCGCGTACGACAGTCCCGCCGAAATGTCGGCGACCGACGCGCCTTCTTTCTGCGCTTGTTTCACGCTCGAATTCATGAACACGGTGCAACGCGATCCCAAATCCGCCGGCGCCCGCGATTCCAGCGCCGCTTTGGCGAACGCATCGACCGGCATTTGCACCGATTGCGCAAAGGTTTCAATGAACGATCCGCAGCCGGAGGAACACGCTTCGTTCAACAGAATGTTGTCGATCACGCCGTTTTTGATCCGCAGGCACTTCATGTCCTGACCGCCGATGTCCAGAATGAAATCGACGCCGGGTAAAAAATGATTGGCCGCTTTGTAATGAGCGATGGTTTCGACTTCGGAAAAATCGATCTTGTACGCTTCACGAATCAGCGCTTCGCCGTAACCGGTCACCGCCGACGCGGCAATGGTGACGCCTTCAGGAAGCGCCGCGTAGATTTCGTCGAGCGCCGCGGCGACGATGCGCAACGGATCGCCTTCGTTGCTGCCGTAATAGGAATGCAGCAGTTCGCCGTTCTCGCTGATCAGCACGGCTTTGGTGGTCGTTGAGCCGCCGTCGATGCCCAGAAACACCGGCCCGCGATGTTTCGCCAACGCGGCGCGCGCGACTCTCGCTTCCCGATGGCGCGCGTCGAACGCCTGCCGCGCTTCGGCATCGGCGAAGAACGGACGTAAAGAAGCGATTTCGCTCTGCCCGATGTCGCGCACTTCCTCGAACGCATCGGCGATACAGAAAAACGGGCGCGCGTCTTCCTGCTTGCCATGCAACGCCGCGCCCAGCGCCACAAACAATTCGCTGTTGTCCGTCAACACCACATCGTCGGCGTCCAACTGCAAAGTTTCGATGAAACGTTTTTTCAGTTCGGGCAGAAAATTCAACGGCCCGCCGAGGAACGCGACTTTCCCTCTGATCTTGCGACCGCAGGCCAGACCGCTGATGGTTTGATGCGCGACCGCCTGAAAGATCGACAACGCGATGTCTTCGCGCGCAACGCCTTCGTTCAGCAACGGCTGCACATCGGTTTTCGCAAACACGCCGCAACGCGCCGCGATCGGATAAATGTTTTTCGCCTTCTTCGCCAATTCGTCAAGACCGACAGCGTCGGTGCGCAACAGGCTCGCCATCTGGTCGATGAAAGCGCCGGTGCCGCCGGCGCAGGTGCCGTTCATTCGTTGCTCGACACCGTTGGTGAAAAAGGTGATTTTGGCGTCCTCGCCGCCCAGCTCGATCGCCACATCGGTATGCGGCGCCAGGGTTTCAACGGCCTCGGCGCAGGCGATCACTTCCTGCACGAACGGAAAACCGGCCATCTCCGCGATGCCGAGGCCGCCGGAACCGGTCACGACCAGCGTTGCCGGCGCATCGTCGGAAAACAAACCGCTCTGGCGCAATCGCGCCATCGTGTCGGCGACCGTCCGGCGAACTTCGGAGAGGTGCCGGGTGTAGGTCTTGTAGAGCAAACGCTGTTCACCATCGACGACAACGACCTTGACGGTCGTGGAGCCTACGTCGATGCCGATACGTAAAAAGGCGGACATACGCAAAACAAAAAGGTGGAAAGCGACACGATAGGTCTTGGGTGCCCCTAAGTCTAGCATCAAACCTAAAAACCTCAGTTGGACGTGCTCGCCAGTGCTGCGCCCGCTGCGCCAGGCAAGGCGCGACGACGACGCGGGCTGCCACCCCGCGAGGAGGAGCAACGCCGCATGGTGCGGCGAGCGTAGCGCTGGAGAGCGCGTAGCGCGCACTCACCCAGAGGGTGAGGAGCGCTGAGAACGGCTCCAAAGTAGGCTACTACGCGGTTTTCCATAGGTTTACAAGCGGTCAACTGAGGTTTTTAGGTTAAATGCTGGGGTTATTTCCGCGATACCGTCCGGTCACGCTTTTGCTGCTGTAATGGCGGGCGGGACGCCCGCGCTCCCAGAGTCGTCATCCTACGAGGTTTGCGTGTTGTGCTTCGTAAGCTCACCCCAACCCATGACCCTGTTAAATCAAAGTCGCGCTGATTTTCCCTTGCTTTTAACGTTGGGCTAAGCTAAATTGTCAAGACGTGACACGTTCATAATCTGGCTCTGAAATCCGCCCTTTCATCATGGTACAGAGTGAAACCGTTTTTCCGGTACGCACGACGGTCGAAATCCGCAGCGGATTTGGCGCTTTCTTTGTTCATTCATCTTTATGCGCTGCGGCGCAGTGGGCATTGCCCCCCATCCCCATTGCCTTCTCCCCCGCCCTTTATGGCGCTGGATTCCCGCCCCCCGCTTTCGCGGGGGCAGGCTCCGCGGGAGTGACGGGGAGAGGGGAGAATGGTGAAGGGGCGGACGTCGCGGTTCCCGCCAGGCTTCGCTCGCGGCTTCGCGGCTTCGCGCGAGGCCAAAATGTCGCGGTTCCCGCCACGCTTCGCTCGCGGCTAAAGGCCGCTCACCAGCGACCTATGCACTTCGTTCCTCGCAATGACGCATTTCTGACTTCTGATTTCTGACATCCGACATCTGACATCTGACATCTGACATCTGACAAGGAGTTCTATCATGAAACAATCGTTATTTCACTTTCTTGGCAACGCGACGCGGGCATTGGGAACGCTATCGCTTGCCTTTTTCTTTGCCGTTCCGGCGCTGGCGCAGGAAACCATCGCTTACCCCGGTTTTCCGCTGCAATTTCTTCTCGGGTACGCCGATTCTCTGGCGCCTTCCGGGAGCGGCACCGGAAAGAGCAACAGTCTTTCGGGCAACAGCGTAACGCTTAACAGCGGCGCGGTGGGTGATGTTCATGGCGGAATCAATCTCAACGATGCGGATCCGGCCACCAACAACCGCGTTTTTATCAAAGGCGGTTCGGTGAGTCGGGGGGCTGAAGGCGGACATGGGGTGATCACGTCCACGGGCAACAGTGTGACCGTCAGCGGCGGCACGGTGAACGGGAATATCAACGGTGGACACACATTGAACGGGGACGCCGCCCTCACTACGGCCATCGCCGCCGACAACAGCGTCACGATCAGCGGCGGGACGGTGAATTGTCCGGTCTATGGCGGGTATTCCGATAATCCCGTCACGGGCGGCACGGCCACCGCGAAAAACAACACGGTGACGATCCGCGGCACGCCGACCTTCGGCGACAATGTCAGGCTCTACGGCGGGTTTGCGAACGGTGATGTTAGCAGCGTTTCTACCGGCAATACACTGAATTTTCATTCTGCCGAGCTGAAAGTTCATGAGGTGTATTTCTTTCAAAACATGAACTTCTATCTGCCGTCAACGCTGGCGGCGGGCGGAACGGCGCTGACGGTGACCGAAGCGGCGGATATCGCCGGCGTGACGATCAAAGTCGGTTTTGAAGGCGCGGGACCGGCCTTGCAGTCCGGGAATCGGTACATTCTCATCGCCGCGGGCACGCTGCACGGGGATTTCCAGCCGGTGACCGGCACGCTCGCCGGTTATGCTTACACGGTGGCAAAGGAAGGCAACAGTCTCGTGCTGACGATAGGCGCTCGCCAATTCGTTCCCGGTCCCACGAAGAATTACAACGGGCAGTGGGTCAGCGCCGACGGAGAAGGTGAATGGGGATTGACGGTTCTGACGAACTTTTCAGACAGCCGCTATATTTTCGTCCCCTGGTACACCTACGACAAGAGCGGCAAGGCGTCCTGGTACGTCTTTCAGGGGCCTGTCGAGGACTACGGCGCGTGGACGGCGAATGACACGTTTGAAGCGAACGTTTACCGCTACAAAGGGCCGAAGTGGAACACGCACGGCAGTTACAACAACGCGGAATGCAGCGACGCGGTGGTGGGAACGGTCAAGCTGACGTTCACGTCGGCAACGACGGCGAAATTCAAATACACCGTCGAAGGAGAGGAACGAGAAATCAACCTCGAAAGACTTTGGGGCGCGCCCGGCGCGGGATGGGACTACAAGTACACGGGACAGTGGTCAAGGAGCGGCGAAAAGCAGTGGGGCTTGACCGTCCTGATGACGTTCCCGGTCAACCCCAAATACATCTTCGTTCCCTGGTACACCTACGACAACAACGGCAACGCCCAGTGGTACCTCTTTCAGGGCGCGGACGATGAATTCGGCAGATGGACATCGGACAACGTGTTTGAAGGAGAAGTCCGCCGTTACACGGGGCCTGCGTGGGACACGCACGGCAGTTACGATAACAGCAGTTACGATAACAGCAAGATCGACTATAAGGTTGTCGGGACGGCCAAGCTGACGTTCGACTCACCAACGACGGCGAAATTTGAATACAACGTTGATAACGCAAGCCGCACCGTTGATCTTGTGAAACTTGAATAAGCCTCAGGAATCGGGTATCAGGAAACTCTGGTACCCGATTTCCAACCCCCGAAAAGGAACGTTCTCATGAAAAAACCCTTGTTTCGCCTCTTGGGCAGCGTCGCGCTGGCCTTTTTTCTCTCCGCGCCGGTGTTGGCGCAGGGCAGCCCCTGGACGCAAACCACATTCGCTCCCGCAGATGTGACAGCACTTAACGGTAAATCGGTTTTCTTTGTCCATAACTCCGTGGGAAGCAACATCGTTGATGGTCTCAGAGCTGTTGCGCCGAGTCTCACCATCACGAATGCCATCACGTCCGGTGGACAGCCCTCTGCTACAGGGTTCACCGATCTTTATATGAATAACTACGCTGCCAGCACCGGCAATCCGATTCCGAATTTCAACCGGCGCCCCCTCGACAAAGTCGCTTATTTTGAGACCTTGATGGAAAGAGGCGGTCGCCATGCACAAATCGCTTTTCTCAAGTTTTGCTTCATGGACTTTGATGGCGACATGCCCGCGTGGGAAACTATGCGCGATGCTTACAGTGGCATGGTGAACAGGCTTCAAACAAGCTACCCGAACGTCACCTTCGTGCATATCACTGCGCCGCTCTATGTTTACAACCAATCCTGGCACAACAACAAACAGCACAATTTTAACAACTGGCTTCGCGCCACCTACGGCGGAAAAGTGTTTGATCTGGCGGCGATCACGTCCATCAACGCCAACGGCACGCCGGCGGCGACGGCGCAGAACCCAAGCCCCGGCGCGCCTACGCTGTCGCTGGACTGGGCGGTCGGTGTCAATAACAGTCACTTGAACGCCAATGGCGGGCGTCGTGTGGCGTCGGGTCTCATTTCTTTTCTGGCGCGGGTTTCGCTGAGCGGCAACCCGCCCCCACCGCCACCGCCCGAGTTCGGCCCCTCTCATGATTACACCGGCCAGTGGATCAAAACCTCGCCCGAAGACGAGAAAAACTGGGGACTGACCGTGCTTCAGAATTTCCCCGGCGACGCGCGTTATATTTTCGTGCCCTGGTACACCTACGACAGTTCCGGCAGAGCGGCCTGGTACATCTTTCAGGGGCCTGCTACCGGCTACGGCGACTGGACGGCGAAAGACACGTTTGAAGCAAATGTTTACCGCTATTCCGGGCCGAACTGGGGCGAGTTTCCCTACAATAACAGCAGAATCACCAATGTCGTCGCGGGAACCGCCAAGCTGACGTTCACGTCGGCCAAAACGGCGAGATTTGAATACGCCGTTGATGGCTCAAGCCGCACCATCAACCTCAGAAAATTTGAGTGATTCGTCAGAAGCCGACGCCCCAAAACAAAAGAGCGGCATGGCCGCTCTTTTGTCTGTTGTTGAATCCTTACTTCTTCAACGACAGGATGTAAGTAATCATTACCTTGAGATCGTCGTCAGGAACGTTTTGCGGCGGCATCGGCGCATTGCCCCAGACGCCTCTGCTGCCCTTCTTGACATCTTTCATCAGGTGCTCCAGCGCGTTGGGATCTTTGGCGCTTTTCTTGGCGATATCCTGATAAGACGGGCCGATCGCTTTCTTGTCAACCTTGTGGCAAGAGCCGCATCTGTATTTCGTCAGCAACTCGTCACCGCTTTCCGCATAAGCGGCGCCGGTGGCGAGAAAAGCGGCAAGCGGGAGAAGCATTAAAACTTTTTTCATGAAACCTCCAAAGGGAAAGAAAAAAAGTGGAAAGGGAAACAACCGCATCATAGCGGAATGCGAGGCGTTTTACGACTACAATGCCCAAAAAACCGATGATATTTTTTGAAACGATTGATAGCGATTTTTTATCATACAAGCGGACGCGCATGAATTTGCCATTATCCTTTCGCGCGGTGGGGCTTCTGGGCGGGACCTTTGATCCGGTCCACGAAGGTCATTTGGCCATCGCCCGCGCCGTCGCCGCCCACTTCGGCCTGGATCAGGTGCGGCTGATTCCGGCGCGGGAGCCGGTGCACCGGCCTGCGCCGACGGCGGACGCGCAACACCGGCTGGCGATGTTGCGGCTGGCGGTCGCGCCGTATCCGGAATTGGCGGTCGATACCCGCGAAATGGACAGCCCGCAACAGAATTACACGCTGTGGACGCTGCAAAGCCTGCGCGCCGAACTGCCCGATACGCCGTTGCTGTGGATCATCGGCGAGGACGCATTCGCGCAACTGCCCGGCTGGCGCCGCTGGCAGGAATTGTTCGACGTGGCGCATTTTGTGGTGATCAATCGTGCGGGCAGATATCAGATGTCAGATACCAGATATCAGGAAGGCGTCATTGCGAGGAACGAAGTGACGAAGCAATCCAGTTCCCCCTCTCCCCCTCTCCCTCTCCCGCAAGCGGGGGAGGGAGAGGGGGAGGGGAGAAGCCCTCCCCTTCCATCCCTCTCCCCCTACCCCTCTCCCGCGGAAAGCGGGAGAGGGGAGGCATTTCCTTCCTCTCTCCCTTGTGGGAGAGAGGTCGGGAAAGAGGGTCGGGAGGGTTTGGGTGGGGATGGGGTTGGCAAAGATCAGGAGACAGAGGTCAGGAATCAGATCGGGCGGCAGATTGCCGCCCCTACGGCTCTACCGCTGCGCCTTGCTCGTAGGGGAAGCAATCTGCTTCCCGTCACCGTGCAAAACGCCCCCTCTCCCCCAACCCCTCTCCCGCAAGGGGAGAGGGGAGCTGTTTTCAGCGCTTTGCCGGAAATCCTGCAAGCGGCTGTTGCATTTCGGCTAACCGAAAATAAGCGGGCGCTTACTTCCCGTCCGGCTGGCCTGGTGTATCATTTGACGGTGCCGCCACAACCGGCGTCAAGCACAAAGATTCGGGCGGCGCTGGCGGCGGGCGGCGCTGACGACTTAACCGATTTGCTTCCGGCACCGGTTTTGGCCTATATTGCCCGCCAGGCTCTTTATCAGGTAACGACTCATGGCAGTTAAATCGAAACAAACGCTGGAAAAGGTCGCCATCGCGGCTCTCGAAGATATCAAAGCGCAGGACATCGTTGCGCTCGACGTGCGCAAACTGACGACGCTGTACGACACACTGGTGATTGCCAGCGCGTCGTCCGCTCGCCAGACCAAAGCGCTGGCGCAGCATGTGCGCGACAAGTTGAAAGAAGCGGGCGCCGTGATCGTCGGCGTCGAGGGCGAGGAGGGCGGCGAATGGGTGCTGGTCGATGCCGGCGATGTCGTCGTCCATGTGATGCAGCCGGCGATCCGCGCTTATTACAACCTCGAAGAATTGTGGTCGCCGCCGGTGCCGCTGCGGATGCCGGTCAAAAAGGCGGCGGAGACGAAAGCGCCAGCGAAAAAACCGATGGCGAAGAAAACGGCGGTGAAGAAAACCGCCAAAAAAACCGTCACGAAAAAACCGGCGGTCAAGAAAATCGCCGTAAAGAAAGTGGCTCGAAAGACCGCCAGAAAAACAGCAGGTTGAAACTCCCGCGATGCGGCTGAAAATCATCGCGTTCGGCCAACGCCTGCCCGATTGGATGGCGGCGGGCGTTGACGATTATCTGCGGCGCTTGCCGCGCGATTACCGCGCCGACGTCGTCGAACTGAAACCGGAAGCGCGCGACCGTGGCAAAACCGTCGCGCAGATGCTGGCGGCGGAAGCGGCGCGGGTCGAAGAAATCTGCGCCGCCGGGTCGTTCCTGAAAATCGTCCTCGACGAGCGCGGGCAATTGTGGGACACGCGGCAACTGGCGCAAAAACTCGCGCAATGGCGCGACGCGGCGCGCGACCTGGCGTTCATCCTCGGCAGCGCCGACGGGCTGGATGCGACGCTGAAAGCAAACGCCGATGCGCAGTGGTCGCTGTCGCCGCTGACCTTGCCGCACGGGCTGGCGCGTGTCGTTCTGGCGGAACAGTTGTACCGCGCCGTCAGCCTGAACGCCGGTCATCCGTATCATCGGGAGTGATGGCGTCAGGGATCAGGGATCAGAAAACCATCTCACGCGAAGGCGCGACGCCGCGAAGAGAAAGCTCCCTCCCCTTCCACCCCTCTCCCCCTGCCCCTCTCCCGCGGAAAGCGGGAGAGGGGAGGCATTTCCCTCCTCTCTCCCTTGTGGGAGAGAGGTC
>WQTW01000079.1 GCA_009786085.1 Pseudomonadota bacterium
CTGAACAGACATTATTCAGCCCTTGCAGGGCTGGGGGAGTGTTGGATGTTCGCTTTCCGCCGGTTTCGCTCGCGATGCTCGCTCCACCGACGGTTACTCATGTTGCGCCCCTTCGGGGCTGCTTTCCTGCTTGTGTAGATACCTATGCCTTGAAGGGGAGGGAGCTTCGTTCCTTCGCGGCTTCGCGTGAGCAGGAATCAGGGGTCAGAGGTCAGAGGTCAGAGGTCAGAATGGAGCGCGGGCGAGACGCCCGCCGCCCCCATTCCAATCCCCGCTTTCGCGAGGACAGGTTCTTCCCCCGCAAGCGGGGGAATGGGCTTCAAACCCCCGCCCGCCTTCGGCGGGCACCCCCGCAAACCCCCGTCGGCTTCGCCGACACCCCCTTTGAAAAGGGGGCAAGGCGGGGGCTTTCTTTCTTCGCGGCTTCGCGTGAGAAGAGTTTTTTCTGATCCCTGATTCCTGGCTTCTGACCTCTGAACCCCATCCCCATCCTAACCTTCCCCTTGAAGGGGAAGGAACGTGCGTTCCTTCGCGGCTTTGCGTGAGGCAAAACAGGGCGCGATAAATCGCGCCCCTACGTTCTGATTCCTGATTGCGGCTTCGCGTGAGGTCAAAACGTCGCGGTTCCCGCCACGCTTCGCTCGCGGCTAAAGGCCGCTCACCACGACCTATGCGCCTTCGCGTGAGGTCAAAACGTCGCGGTTCGCTGCGCTCACCACGACCTATGCGGCTTCGCGTGAGGCAACCCCGTCGCGGTTCGCTGCGCTCACCAGCGACCTATGAGCTATTCGAAGGGGTGTTCGCCCACCCCACACGCTTCTTTGCTACAATCCGCCGTTGTGGGTCAACGCGGCGGCATGCGGGTATGCCGCTTTTTTACAGATGCGAGCGCATAGACTTAAAGCGGACGCATCAGAGGCTAGGCAGGGACAAGCGGTATGCTTGAAATTCAGGATCTCGCGGCGCGCCGCGGTTATGTGACGTTGTTCAGTCGGGTTTCGTTCAAGGTGGAGCCGGGTGAGGCGTTGATCATCACCGGCGCGAACGGCACGGGCAAGACGACGTTGTTGCGGATGCTGGCCGGTTTGTCGCATCCGCTGTCGGGGAAAATTCTGTGGCGCGGACAGGAGGTACGGGCGTTCGATCCGGTGCTGCGCAATAATCTGACGTTTATCGGTCATGCGCCGGCGCTCAAGGATGAGTTGACAGCGGAGGAGAATTTGATGTTGCTGGTGAAGCTGGCCGGCGAGACGGTGGCGTTGGACGCGTTGCGCGAGGCGTTGCGGGTGGTGGCGCTGGGGGCGCGGTTGACGGTGCCGGCGCGGGTTTTGTCGCAGGGGCAGCGGCGGCGGATCGGGTTGGCGCGGCTGGCGTTGGCGCCGCGTCCGTTGTGGGTGCTGGATGAGCCGGTGACGGCGCTGGATCCGGCGGGGATTGCGTTGTTGACGGGGATGATGGCGACGCATTTGGCTAAGGGCGGCGCGGTGATTGCGGCGACGCATCAGGCGCTGGATTTGCCGGCGGGTGTGATGCGGCAGTTGTCGTTTCAGTGATTTTGATTCAAGTGGATACCGTGAATAATCCCTTTCCCACCGCCCTCTCCCACCCCTTTATGGCACTGGATTCCCGCTTTCGCGGGAATGACGGGGAGAGGGAACAAACGCATGCGGGCGAGACGCCCGCGCTCCAACCCCTAACGCTTCCCTCGAAGGAGAGGGAGCAAAGCGACGCAACGCGAAAATGTGCGCCACTGAACAGGAAATGCGCTAAATCATGACGACGAATTCTTCTCCGGTGTTTCCTGTTCGCGCGGCGATGGAGCCGGGCGACGGTGTTTTTACGGCGTTTTTCTGGGCGTTGCGGCGCGATTTGCGTTTGGCGCTGCGTTCGCGCGCTGAGTTGGGTGTTCAGATTTTGTTTTATATCATTGTGGTGGCGCTGTTTCCGTTGTCGATGTCGCCGGACAAGGAGTTGTTGTTGTTGCTCGGCCCCGGGGTGTTGTGGGTGGCGGCGTTGCTGGCGTCGTTGTTGTCGCTGTCGCGCTTGTTCGCCAGCGATTACGCGGACGGGACGCTCGAACAGATGGCGATGTCGCCGTTGCCGTTGCCGGCGCTGATTCTGGGGAAGATCAGCGCGCATTGGTTGACGACGGGTTTGCCGGTGGTGCTGTTGGCGCCGTTGCTGAGTATTCAGTATTATCTGGAGCCGGAAGCGATTGGGGTGTTGATGGCGGGGTTGTTGATCGGTACGCCGGTGTTGTCGCTGTTGGGCGCGATCGGCGCGGCGTTGACGCTGGGTTTGCGCTCGGGCGGCGGCAGTTTGTTGGCGTTGCTGATTTTGCCGTTGTATATTCCGGTGTTGATTTTCGGCGCGGGCGCGGTCGAGGCGGTGCGCGGCGGTATGGGCGCCGACGCCAATTTTTCATTGCTGGCGGCAGGTTTGTTGCTGGCGTTGGCGGGTGCGCCGTTTGCAACATCGGCGGCGGTGCGGATTTCTTTGGATTGATGGGGTTTAAGTGATGAGTGGATTCAAATACGCGGCGCCGGCACAGTTTTATCCGCTGGCGGGCAAGATGGCGCTGTGGTTTGCGGTGCTGGCGGCGGTTCTGACGGTGATCGGGTTGGTCATCGGTTTGTATATCGCGCCGATCGATGTGACGCAGAAGGATTCGTACCGGATTATTTTCATTCATGTGCCTGCCGCCTGGATGTCGATGTTTCTGTATGTGGTGATGGCGTTCTGGAGCGCGATGGCGCTGGGGATGAATACGCGGCTCTCGGCGATGATGGCGCAGTCGATTGCGCCGACCGGCGCGCTGATGACGGCGATCGCGCTGTGGACGGGCGCGCTCTGGGGCAAGCCGACCTGGGGGACGTACTGGGCCTGGGACGCGCGGATGACTTCGGAATTGATCCTGCTGTTCCTTTACCTCGGCATCATCGCATTGCGCAACGCGATCGACGATCCGCGACGCGCCGACAAAGCCTGCGGTGTGCTGGCGCTGGTCGGCGTGGTCAATGTGCCGATCATCTATATGTCGGTGCGTTGGTGGAATACGTTACATCAAGGCGCTTCGATTAAGCTCGGAAAAACGTCAATCGACGATATCATGCTGGCGGGGATGTTGGTGATGGTGTTCGCTTTCTGGTTTTATTCGATGGCGGCAACGCTGGTTCGGTTGCGCGCGATCATGCTGGAACGCGAAGCCGGCGCGGCCTGGGTGGCGCGTCTGGAAGAAGTGAAGGAAGTGAGAAAGGAGCAGTGATGGGCGAATTTTTCGCAATGGGCGGTTACGCCTTTTTCATCTGGATGGCGTACGGCATGACGGCATTGCTGATCGTGGCGGAGATCGTGACCGTGCGGGCGCGTTATCAACGAGCGCTGCATCTGGCGCGGCACAGCGAAGCGCATGAGGCTGCCGCCGGTGCGCAACTGAAGGAGGCTGAATGAGCGACGGGCAGGAAATCACACAGGGAGCAGAAGCAGCGGCAGTGTCGCCGGGAGGTATCAAAGCGCGGCACAAGCGGTTTCTCTGGATTGTTTTCGGATTGGCGTTTTTCGCGGCCATTGTGGCGCTGGTGTTGAACGCGTTCGGTTCAAGCATTACGTATTTCTATTCACCGACTGAAGTGGTGCAAGATAAAGTGCCGCACGGACGAGCGTTCCGGGTCGGCGGCATGGTCGAGGGCGGCAGTGTGGTGCGCGACAGCAACGGGCTGACGGTGTATTTCAGGGTAACCGACACCGCCGAAACGGTCGCGGTGGTTTATACCGGTATTTTGCCTGACCTTTTCGCCGAAGAAAAAGGCGTGGTGGCGCAAGGCAAGCTCGACGAGTACGGCGTTTTTCAAGCGACGCAGGTGCTGGCCAAGCACGATGAAAATTATGTGGCGCCGGAAGTTCAGGCGGCGCTGGATGAGGCGCACAAGAATCGTGCGGCGCAGACGTTGGCGCAATAAAGCTGTTGAAACGACAAAGCAGAAGATAAAGCAGAAACAATAAGACCGGCACGCATGTCGCGTGTTTTCCGTTGGGGTGGATAAAGATGATTCCTGAAATTGGACAATTTGCGTTGGTTCTGGCGGCGTTGCTGATGATTGTGCAAGGCACCTTGCCGCTGGTGGGGGCGTCGAAAGGCATTTCGGCGTGGATGGCGCTGTCGCGCCGTACCGCGCAGGGGGCGTTTTTCTTTTTGTCGCTGGCGCTGGGCTGCTTGATTTACTCGTTCATCGTCAACGATTTTTCGGTGTTGAACGTGGCGAATAACTCCAACACCAAGTTGCCGGTGATCTACCGGATCGCCGCTTCCTGGGGGTCGCACGAAGGGTCGATCCTGATGTGGGTGTTCATGCTGGGCATGTGGTCGTGCGCGGTCAGTATTTTTTCCAAACACCTGCCCGAAGAAATGACGGCGCGGGTGCTGGGCGTGATGGGGCTGGTCACCACGGGACTGCTGTTTTTTATGTTGCTGACGTCGAATCCGTTTGACCGGATTTTTCCGGTGCCGGTCGAAGGGCGCGATTTGAATCCGCTGTTGCAAGACCCCGGGATGATATTGCACCCGCCGATGCTTTACATGGGCTACGTCGGCTTTTCGGTGGCGTTCGCGTTTGCGATTGCGGCGCTTCTGGGGGGGCGGCTCGACGCGACCTGGGCGCGCTGGTCAAGACCCTGGACGACGCTGGCCTGGTGCTTTCTCACGGTCGGCATTCTGATCGGCAGTTGGTGGGCGTATTACGAATTGGGCTGGGGCGGCTGGTGGTTCTGGGATCCGGTTGAAAATGCGTCGCTGATGCCCTGGCTGGTCGGCACGGCGCTGATCCACTCGCTGGCGGTGACCGAAAAACGCGGCACGTTCAAAGTGTGGACGGTGTTGCTGGCGATTTGCACCTTCTCGCTGTCGCTGCTCGGCACCTTCCTGGTGCGTTCGGGCGTACTGACCTCGGTGCATGCGTTTGCGGTCGATCCGCAGCGCGGTATGTTCATTCTGGCGTTTCTGGCGCTGGTGATCGGCGGTTCGCTGGCGCTGTTTGCGTTCCGGGCGCCGAAAGTCGGCACGGCCGGAACATTCAAATTTGTTTCGCGGGAATCCGCCCTGCTCGCCAATAATGTCTTGCTGACGGTGGCGTGCGGAACGGTGTTGCTCGGCACGCTTTATCCGCTGTTTCTCGACGCGCTGAAACTCGGCAAGATTTCCGTTGGCCCGCCGTACTTCGAGGCGGTGTTTGTGCCGTTGATGGCGCCGCTGGTGTTTTTGATGGGCATCGGCGCGGTGGCGCGCTGGAAAGAGGCGACGCTGCCGGATTTGTGGGCGCGGTTGCGCTGGGCGGCGGTGATTTCGCTGGTTGCGGCGGTGGCGCTGCCGTTCATTCTCGGTCGCACCTCGCCGACCAGCGTGGCGTTGCTGGCGCTCGGTTTTGCGATGGCGTTCTGGATCATCACCTCGGCGCTGGCCGGTTTCTTCGATCGCGTCAAGCATGTCGAAGGCAGCTTCGGCGAAAAACTGAAGCGGCAACCGCGCAGTTTCTGGGGGATGTTCACCGCGCATATCGGTGTGGCGGTGTTCATCATCGGGGTGACGGCGGTCAAAGGCTTTGAAGCCGAGCGCGATGTGCGAATGATGCCGGGCGATTCGGTGAGCGTGGGCGGCTACAGCTTCCGCTTTGAAGGTCTTGAAGAGCGTCGCGGCCCCAATTACAACGCGACGCGCGGCACCTTTGATTTGAGCAAAGACGGCAAGTCGATTCGCAAGCTGTACCCCGAAAAGCGGATCTATTTCGCGCACGGAATGCCGATGACCGAAGCGGCGATCGACAGCGGCATCTTCGGGGATCGTTATGTTTCGCTGGGTGAGCCGATCAACGACGGCCAACAATCGTGGAGCGTTCGCGTTTACCACAAGCCATTTGTGACCTGGATCTGGGGCGGCTGCATTCTGATGACGCTGGGCGGATTGCTGGCGATCACCGACCGCCGCTATCGGGTGAGCGCGCGGCGCGATGCCGCAGCGCCGGTGTTGGCGCCGCTGGAAGCGGTGAAGTTGGAGAAAGCATGAAGAAAAAGTTACTGCTGTTGATCCCGCTGGTGGTGTTTTTTGTGCTGGCGGGGTTTTTCGTCGTCGGGCTGGGTCTCAATCCGCGCGAGGTTCCGTCGCCGCTGATCGGCAAACCGGCGCCGACGTTCGCGTTGCCGGATTTGAACGAACCGGAAAAAACGGTGACGTCGAAGGATTTTCTCGGTCAGGTGTGGTTGTTCAACGTCTGGGCTTCGTGGTGCGTGTCGTGCCGCGCCGAACATCCGCTGCTGGTGGCGTACGCCAAAACCAACGAGGTTGCGATTGTCGGATTGAATTACAAGGACAAGCCGGCCGATGGCAAAGCCTGGTTGCGACAATACGGCGATCCTTACACGGTGTCGGTGATCGACGCCGATGGTCGCGTCGGGATTGATTACGGCGTTTACGGTGTGCCCGAAACGTTTTTGATCGACAAGCAGGGTATCATCCGCTACAAGCAAATCGGTCCGATCACCGAAGAAGCCATGCGTAAGACGATCATCCCGATGATCAAGGAGCTGAAACAGCAATGAATACAGCGATGGGAAGATCAATGAGAAGATCAATGAGAGCGTTTCTTCTGATTTGCGCGATAAGCGTGCTGGGTGGCTGGGGCGGTATGGCCGTTGCCGGCGAAGCGGTGCCGACGGAGAACGATCCGGTCGCGCAGAAGCGGGCGGTGGAACTGGCGGCGAAATTGCGCTGTCTGGTGTGCCAGAATCAGTCCATTGCCGAATCGGATGCGGAACTGGCGGTCGATTTGCGGCGGCAAGTGCGCGAGCAGATCGCCGCGGGCAAGAGCGACAGAGAAATCATCAACTTCATGACTGAACGCTACGGTGATTTTGTTCTGTACGAACCGCCGATGAAACCGGCGACGCTGTTGCTGTGGATCGGGCCATTGTTATTGCTGGCGGCGGGCGTGGCGGCGATGGTTTTTCTTTTGCGCGGTCGCGGTCAGGCGGCGGCAGGATCGGCGCCGTTGACAGAAGCCGAGCAGGCGCGGGCGACGGCGTTGCTCGAAGGGCGTACGATACAGAACGTATCGAGCGGAAAGGGGAAATGACGTGATCGGATTTCTGGCAGTTGCTCTCGTATTGACCGCGATTGCGTGCGTGTGGATTTTCGTGCCGTTGTTCAAGGGGCGCGTCAGCAAAGACGACGCGCCGGAACACGGTCAGGCCAATTTGCAGGTTTTGCGCGATCAGTGGGAAGAACTCGAAAACGATTACCGCACCGGCGCCATCGGTGAGGCCGAACTGGCCGAGGCGAAAGCCGAGCTTGAGCGTCGAACGCTGGAAGAAGCGACCGGATTGAAAGATGCGGCGAAGCAGGCGGCAATGACCCAGGAAGCGCCGCAGCGGAAACCGGCGATCATCTGGGCGGTTGCCGGATCGCTGATGATATTATGTCTGGCGGGGGTGTTTTACGTTCTGGTCGGGACACCGGCGGCGTTCGATCCGAGCGTGGCGACGGCGGAAGTCGCAGAAAGAAACCCGCACGGAGACGGCCACGATTTTACGCCGGCGCAAATGGAGGAAATGTTGAACGCTTTTGCCGTCAGGCTGGAAGCCGAGCCGGACAACATCCAGGGACATATGATGCTGGCGCGCTCCTACGTGCAGATCGGCAAGTACATGCAGGCGGCGGCGACGTATGAAAAGATTCTTGCGCGTGTTCCCGATGAGGCCAACATCCTCGCCGATTATGCCGACCTGCTGGCGATGATACAGGGCGGTCGTCTGGACGGGCAGCCGATGGAACTGGTGGGGCGGGCGCTGAAGGCCGATCCGACCCACTGGAAGGCGCTGGCGCTGGCAGGGACGTATGCGTTTGAAAACCAGGATTACGCCCGTGCAGAGGCGTTCTGGACCCGAATGAAGGCGACCGTGCCTCCCGACTCGGAAATCGCCCGTTCGATAGACGGCAGCATTGCCGAAGCGCGGGCGCGCGCCGAGAGGGGAACAGGCTCCGGAAGCCGATTGCCAGAGTGAGATCGGGCGCGCCGCGCCGGAAAAACAAGAAAAAATTCAGAGAAGTTTCAGAGAAGTTTCAGAGAAAAGGCCACCCTGCGGGGTGGCCTTTTTCTAACACTCTCCGGGGGTTTGTTTGACATAAGTCAAACAACAGACATGGCCTACTAGGAAAAGGGAAAACTCTTGCTAGACTTCCACAAACGGCATTGTTTGCTGTTTTTTAGTAACGTCGTCTAACGCTGTTAAACTGATAGGAGTTCCACCATGAAGCACAATTTGATGGGTCTCTGGCGGCACGTAGTTGTCGCGTGTGCATTAGGTCTTCTTACGCTTGTTTCGCCGTCTGCGATGGCGCAACAAAAGTCAAAGAATGTTAATGCCTCGCAATGTTACGCTTGTCACCAACCAATACAAGAGTTGCAAGCAAACAACAAGCACAAAGGGGTCAATTGCGTGGCTTGCCACGACAAACTGACGGAGCACAACGCAAATCCTTCTGTTCGTCCGACCACTGCCGTTAGTCCGGCTGCTTGCGGCACCTGCCACAAGGATCAGTTTGACTCGTCGTACAAGATGAACTGGAAAAAACCGGCGCGTCACGACAAGACATTGGGCGCGGGTCCGACACCGAATCCGGCGTTCAACAAACTCATGTCGCCGCACCCCTTCACCAGAGAGCATGCCGAACCGCGTTCGCACGCCTTCATGGTGATCGGTCAGTTCTCCGCAGACCGTGCCTTTGGTGGCCGTTTTGTGGCGAAAGATGGCTGGAAGTGGTACGCGACGGCGGGTGGCCTCATGGCGGCCTGGGACGTGCTGATGGACAAGCATCCGGGCGAACCGCACAAGATCTTCGAAACGGGCTATGGCGCAGCCGCCAATCCGGTTTGTATGTCTTGCAAGACGCAGGATCACATCCTTGACTGGGCGTTCATGGGCGATCCGGTACCGGGCGCGACATTCAGCCGTACATCGAACGTGCTTGACGTTGCCAAGTCTGTCAACTATCCGATCAACTGCTTCATGTGCCACGATCCGCACTCGGCGAAGCCGCGCGTTGTTCGTGACGCGCTGATCGATGCGATCACCCGTCCGGGCGGTACGCTGTTCCATTCGGACCCGCATGCGGCGAAGATCAATGTCAAGGAAGTCGGTCTCCGTGGCTTTACGCGCAAGGTCGCGCACATGGACCGTTACGACATGAACCTGCAATGCGGTCAGTGCCACGTTGAGTACGTATGTAATCCTGGAATTGATACGGGAACCAACGAGCCGGTCACGATGGCCGACAGACGCACCAACCTCTTCCAGTTTGTCGATATCTGGAACATCTACAAGACGATGAACGACTACAAATTCCGCGATTTCAGACATGAAATCACCGGAACGCCGTTGATGAAGGTGCAGCACCCGGATGTCGAAATTTACTACAACTCGAAGCACCAGCTTGCCGGTGTTCAGTGCAGCGACTGCCACATGCCGAAGTTGAAGAACAAGGCTGGCAAGACCTATACATCGCACTGGGTCACCTCGCCGAAGCACTACATCAAGGAAACCTGCTTGACGTGTCACGGCGACTGGAATGCGATGCAGGCTGAGTATGTGATCGACACCATGAAGGGCCGCTACTTCAGCAAGATGCGCCATGCGGAATACTGGCTGATGCGCTTTATCGACAAGTTCGAAGAAGCCAGAAACTTGGGCGTTGATGATGCGCTTCTTAAAGAAGCACGGGCGGTGCATGATGAAGCACACATGCATTGGGAGTGGTGGGGCGCTGCCAACGGCGGTTACTTCCACAACCAGGATCAAGCGGTCAAGTCGCTGAACTACGGTCAGAACCTTACGAGGACGATGATCACCAAGCTCGACAAGGCCATGGCGGATCTGCGCGCTGCGCGTCTGGCTGGCGGAAAATAAGCGGGTAAATAAGCAGTTCTTGCAATGAAAAACGGCGCCTTCGGGCGCCGTTTTTTTCAGGCCTAATCGCGGAAAAGACACGGAAAACGGTCTCATTCGATTTTCACTTCAAGACGGCAACAATAATGCCCATCGTCATTCTGCGCGTAGCGAAGCGTGTCATCCTGCGCGAAGTCGCAGGACGCAGAATCCAGACGTTGCATGGATTCCGCGACGACGCGCGGAATGACGGGGAACCTCGATCATTTATCGCTTGAAGTGGAAATGGAATCACGCGAAGGCGCGAAGGAAAAAGCACGCTCTCTCTTTGTGTCCGTTTTCGCGGGAATGACGGGGTTCTGATTCCTGACCTCTGATCTCCGATCCCTGCTACAATGACACTAACTTACTAATTAAGCAGGTGCAAGATGCTGGATCGGGATGGCTATCGACCGAGCATCGCTATCGTGATCGCCAACGCCAGAAACCAGGTTTTCTGGGGGAAGCGGCTTCGTGAGCATTCCTGGCAGTTTCCGCAAGGTGGTATCGACCCTGACGAAGCGCCGGAAGAAGCGATGTACCGGGAGCTCTGGGAAGAAGTGGGGCTGACGCCGCAGCATGTCCGCATTCTGGGGCGGACGCGCGACTGGTTGCGTTACCACGTGCCGCGGCAATGGGTGCGGCGCGAGTGGCGCGGCAACTACCGTGGACAAAAGCAGATCTGGTATCTGCTGCGCTTTGTCGGGCGCGATTCCGACATCAATCTGCGGGTGACTGAGAAGCCCGAATTTGATGCCTGGCGCTGGCATGATTACCAGGTGCCACTTGACGCAGTGATCGAATTCAAACGCGATGTTTACAAAAACGCGTTGCAGGAACTGGAGCGATTCCTGTATCGGCGATCCAGGAATCAGGGATCAGAAGTCAGGCGTCAGGAATCAGAGGTCAGGGATCAGGAATCAGAGGTCAGGAATCAGGGATCAGAAAAACATCATTGCGAGGAGCAAAGCGCGTAGGGGCGGGTTTCAAACCCGCCCTTTTTGTTTTTTTAACCACGAAAAGCACGAAAGCGCAAACTCCTTCCCCCGCTTGCGGGGGAAGGCCGGGTTTGCTGGGCAAAACACCTCCGCCTTGTGGGTGCAAACCCCTTCTCCCGCTTGCGGGGGAGGGTCGGGATGGGGGCGTAGGGTGGATAAGCGAAGCGCCATCCACCATTCGTAGGGGCGCGATTTATCGCGCCCTGTTTGTTTTTCACGTGGGGGCGCGGAG
>WQTW01000080.1 GCA_009786085.1 Pseudomonadota bacterium
TCGCGCTCCACCGACGGTTACTCACGTGACGCGCCTGCGGCGCTTTTTGAAATACGCAAAGGTGGCACGGAATGACCTCGTGCTTGTGGGTAAACCTCAGCCTTGCGGGAGAGGGGTGGATTCTGCGACTCCGCTTCCCGCCACGCTTCGCTCGCGGCTAAAGGCCGCTCACCAGCGCGACCTATGCGCTGCCGCCTGTAACACAACAAACCCCCGTCGGCTTCGCCGACACCCCCTTTGAAAAGGGGGCAAGGCGGGGGCTTTTTTATCCCGACAACATTAAAAACCAGACCAATGTTGTATGGCGATCGGGAAGTTTGCCTGCCCCGAAGTTTTGTCGCTGTACGGCGACAAAGCTCATGAGGCCGCTTCCATAGACGGCCTTGAGGCAGGGCGCGGAGGTCGTTACCATGCTTGTTACGTTTTTTACAATTTGTAACGCATAATTGAGTTTGTTGTATAACATAAAGTAATAGTATCTGTGAGGGCTATACATTCCCGAAAAACCATGATAGAGTTACGGTTATCTGGTTCTTGAAAGCAACACAAGGCTCAGACAGGAACGAAAAGCGTGAACAATGTATTTACGCTGTCGCAAGGGGGGGGAAGGGTAATCGCTATGTGGTTACTGAGCTTTTGCGGTAACTGCATATCCCGTCTTTAAAGATTACCAGGCAATAAACGCCATTGTACTGGACGTATGGCCGGTGTAGAGACTTGATTGAAGCGGTCTCAAGCCATTTGTTTTTCAAACGAATGTCATCGGCATGCGCCCGGCAGCTTTGGTAAGAGGCAGAGCTTTCTACAACTGCCTGTATATCGCGGTAGGGTCGGCACGAGACGTGCCGGTAGTTGCCCTGTGACCGCCCTCAGCGGTTCCCGCTTCCTCCGACAGCTTTAGACAATTGCGTTGATTCAAAACTCTGTCGTCCACGGGAGGTAGGGTATGAAGGCAAGGAACAGAGGGTTTACCCTCATCGAGCTGATGGTGACGTTGTCGGTGTTGGCGATTTTGCTGGCGATCGCTGCGCCTTCCTTCAGCGAGCTCATCATGAACAATCGCCTCGCCACCGCTGTCAATGAGGTGCAAAGCGCGCTCAACTTTGCGCGGGCGGAGGCGGTGACCCGTCGGCAGTCCGTGACGGTCTGCATCAGTTCCGATGGCGCTTCTTGCAGTACCACAGGCCACT
This sequence comes from Pseudomonadota bacterium, assembly GCA_009786085.1. Taxonomy (GTDB): domain Bacteria; phylum Pseudomonadota; class Gammaproteobacteria; order Burkholderiales; family Casimicrobiaceae; genus UBA931. The sequence continues at coordinate 1,191 of WQTW01000080.1, forward strand.
GGCAGGATGGTTTGTTGGTTTACACGGCGGTTGCGGGGGACACTCAAATTCTCAGGCATGTCCAACTCGCCGGAGACGGATTGAAAATCAGTCCCGGAAGCAGCACGGATTTTGGCTCAAACAAGTTCATTCGTTTTACAGCAAGAGGCGGCGCTGTGGCGCAAGGCAGCTTGCGGTTTTGCGACACGCGCACGGGCAATTATGGGCGACAACTGACCCTTTTCCCAGTGGGTCGGATCGAGTCGAGTAAGCGGCAACTCTGTTCATAAGGAGAATTCCGATGCTAAAAAGCCAACGATTTCATCCGCGATTCAAGCAAGGGGGCGTTACCCTGCTCGAGGTCTTGGTGACTGTGGCCATTCTTTCTGTCGGTTTGCTGGGCATGGCGGGATTGCTCACCAAGAGCACCGCTTTAGGCATCAGCGCCCATGATCGAACGGTTTCGACCCAGAAAATCTATGCGTTTGCGGATCGCATGCGGGCAAACCCCGAAGGCGTCAACGCGGGTTATTACAACAACTTGAGCGGCGCACCGGGTGGTCATCCCGGTTGCACGACGAGCCCCTGTTCTGCGGCGCAAATCGCCCAGTTGGACTTTTTCCAATGGCGGCAGGCGCTTGCCGCTTCGTTGCCCGGCGGTCAAGGCACGGTCGCCGCCGTGCCGGGAAGCGAAGGTCTTTTCACCATCACCGTCCGTTGGCAAGGGAAGGGACTTGATTTGCGGGGTCTCTCTGAACAAACCTATTCAATGAGTGTGCGGCCATGAAACGAAACGCGAAACCAACTGCTTTGCAGCATCAAATCGGCATAACGCTGGTTGAGTTGATGGTCGCCATCACCGTAGGGTTGTTCCTGCTTGCGGTGATCGGTGGCATCTCCCTCTCGTCGAGTCGTGTTTTCACGGGCACCAGCGCCGCCACGGCGATGGACGAAAACGCCCGTGCGATCTTTGATTTGATCGGCGTCAGCGTTCGGCAGACCGGCTTTAATGGATGCGCCGATTTCAGCGGCACCATCACAGGCGATACGCGCGCTCTAGGCGTGACCCAATGGTTCGACGACACCGCCAATTCCGTGCAGGGTTTGTCGCTCACCGCCAGTGATTCACGCTTTGTCGGCTCTCTTCCGGACACCGATGTGTTGATCCTCGTCGGGGTCGATTCGCAGAGAGAGGCCAGCGTGGTGTCGGACATGGGCGGAGTCATCACGACCGGTGCGCACGATTTCCAGCCGGGTGAAGTGTTGCTGGCGAGCAGTTGCCAGCTCAACAGCGTCTTCATCATGACCGGCGGCACGGGCAATACCATCCTGCACGGTTCCGCAAAGAATTGCGACGCGGACATCGGCACGAATTGCGCGGGCGTGATGGGTTCCCCTTCTGTGATGCCCATCCCCTATGCGTTGGATCCCGGCGCTTTGGTGATGCCCGTCGTGGCCAACGCCTACTACATCGCGGATTCAGGCAACGCCGCCAAAGGCCGGTCGCTGTGGAACTGCACGACGGAAAACCAGATATGGCCTAACGTGGTTTGCAACGAGATGGTCAATGGCGTGGAAAACCTCAGGCTGTCTTTTGGTCTCGACACGACCGGAAGCGGCTCCATCGACAGCTATGTGCCGGCCGGCGATCCCGCGCTCAACGGGAGTCAGATCAAATCCGTCAAAGTGAACCTGCTGTTGGCGACCCTGCCTGATTCCGGCGCTTCCAGCACAGGTTCCAACCAATACACCTTCAACGGTGAAACGGTGACGCCGGGCGACCGTCGGATATACCGCGAATACACCACCGTTTTTTCACTGAGAAACAAAACGCTGTGAGGTTATGATGAGACATTCCACCACCACCCACCACCCTAAACGACAGGAAGGCTTTTCCCTGGTCGTGGCCATGCTCTTCCTGCTCCTCATCAGTCTGCTGTCTGTCGCGGCGATTCGCGGCGTGACCATGCAGGAACGGATGGCGGGCAATACACAGGACTGGAACCTCGCCTTTCAGGCCGCCGAAGCAGCGTTACGCGATGCCGAAACCGATATCCGAACCACAGGCCGGGTTCTGGGCATTGAAGGCTTTACGGCGAATTGCGGCGATGGTTTGTGCCTGCCCTCGACCGATGGAACGTCGGTTTGGAAGGCTGACGACAGTTGGCAGGGCAACAACAGCGTGACCTATGGCGCGATGACTGCGACAACCGCGTTTCCTGGCGTCAACCGTCAGCCCCGCTACAAGATCGAGGCATTGGGCAAAGTGGGCGCGAGCAGCTTGGCGATCTCCGGTTATGGCGGCGGCAGCCCGGCGCACTACGCCTACCGTGTCACCGCCGTCGGCTTTGGCAACATTCTGGACAGCGCAGGCAATCCGGCCACAAAAGTGTTTACGCAAAGCGTCTTTACGAACTGAAACCCCAAGGAGCCCACACCATGATGATTTGCTCACCATCCTTCAGAAAACGGGTCAGCTTGCCGTTGGCGGTTTTCATGATCTTGCAGGGCGGGTGGCCTGTGTCCAGCGCCGTCGCGCAGTCCACCTTGCAGATTGCGGATGTTCCGTCCTTGTCCGTCAGCGGATCCGCTCCCAATGTGCTGCTGGTGATGGACAACTCAAACAGTATGGACATGGCGCCGGATGGCAGCACGTCCTGGAGCAGTGATCCGGCCAGCCGATCCTATATCGCGCGCGCCGCCGCACGGCAAATCATTGCGGACTATGGTTCAAAAATGAATATCGGGCTGATGGCCTACCAGCAAAACAGTGATCCGCAGCCGTACAAAGCCGCCCTGAAAACCTTCATCAAAGATGTCAGCTTTGCGTCTTCCGCAGGCGGAAGAACCGCCAGCGTCCCCAACCCCTGGAGAACGACCAACAGGGTTTACTATAACCCGGCCAACGCATACGCTTTATACCATCAGTTTTCTTCTCAAACCGTTGCTTACTATACGGCCAGGAAGACCGCCTGGCCGCCGGACGCCTACGGTGTTTTCCCCACCATTCTGTACCATGTCATCCAGGGCAAAACGGACACCTCCGACACGCCGACCAATTATTCAACCTATGCGAACTACTGGCTGAACGAATATGGCCCCAGCGCCAGAATCGGCTACGTGGGGTGGGTGAATAACAACTGGTCGGGCTGCTATGGTGCGCCAACACCCTATACCGTTGACGAGGGTTGTTCCTATTTTTCAGGCGCCGATGTCGGTGGTTCTTTTAAGCCGTATCATTTTGGTCACTGGATACTTTCCCAAACGTATGGGTGGGCATGGGTCTCCGACGATGTGTCCAGCAGATCGAGCAATGGATTCCTGCACGTTCCTATCGCCGCGGCGAATCCGGGTTCCGCGCAGGCCAACTGGCTCAACCTGAAACTGGCCAATCCGCGCTACGACTATGGCACCAACGGCGGTAATTTATGCAACACGCCGGGTTGTATCACCTATGTTCGTGACCAGGGCGGCTGGAGAGACAAAACCAAGCCGCTGCAAAATGCCGGAAGCACCCCGATGGCCGGTACGCTCATCACCGCGAGAAACTATTTCACCAATGGGTTGACCGCGGGTGCCGGCGCCAACGATCAAACCGTGCAAACGAGTCCCAAGCCGGTGGTCGGAGAATGCGGCAATAATTTTGTCGTCTTTCTAACGGATGGTATGCCCACCGTGCGGTCTGGCGGCAACGTTGGAGCCATGTCATCGGAAGCGGTTCTCAACAACGATGTTATCAGCGCCGTGAGCGGTCTGCGGAACAGAAACATCAAGACCTACTTCATCGGCTTCGGCAATGAGGTTAACCCCGCCACACTGGACAGCTTCGCCAGAGAAGGCGGCACCGAAGCGTCCTACTCGGCCATGAACGCGGAGGAACTGAAAGACGCGATGGACAGCATCTTTTCTGACATCATGGTTCAGTCCTCGTCGTATGCGGCGGTGGCGACCAACTCCTCTTACCTGGGCACCGACAGCGCGGTGTACCAGGGTTCCTACAACGCCGGCCAATGGAACGGCGATGTGGTGGCCATCAAGCTGAACCCGAACACCGGCGAGGCAACGACCCAACAATGGAGCGCCGCCGCCGCGATGCCCGCCTATGGTTCGCGCAGCATCTTCACCTACAACTCCACCGAGAAAACAGGGCGCGATTTTGCATGGGACGCACTGGACGCCGATCAGCAAACCGCGCTTCAGGCCACCCCGTCCGGCGTGGCCGCGATAGGAGGCGCGGACAGAGGAAAGAACATGCTCAACTACCTCGCGGGCGATAAAACCCATCAGGGCGTTGGCGCCAACAAATACCGCAACCGCTCGACCTTGCTGGGGGACATTGTGAATTCGGCGCCGGTCTATGTCGGCAAGCCGGAGAAACGCTATCCCGACACCATCGAAAGCGCTTCCTATTACGACTGGACGGATTCGGTCAGTCGCGCCTCCGCCATCTATGTGGGCGCCAACGACGGGATGTTGCACGCCTTCATGGCGGATACCGGCAAAGAGGTTTTCGCCTACATACCCTCGATGGTTTATAAGAACCTGCCGCTTCTGGCCTCGCAGAACTACGAAGGATTGCACAAATTCTTTGTCGATGGCACGCCCAGCGTGGCCGACGCCCACATCCAAACGTCGATAGGCGGTCTTGGCGGAAAAGGATGGCGCACCATCCTGGTCGGCGGCCTGAACGCGGGCGGTCAAGGCATCTACGCGCTGGACATCACCAGCCCCACGGCATTTGACGCCAACAAAGTGCTTTGGGAATTCACTGACCGTGAAACCAGCACCGAAACCGCCAACCAGCGACTTAATTACGACCGCGACCTGGGCTACACCTTCAGCGCACCCTCCATCGTCAAAACCGGCGACGGATGGGTGGCGGTTTTCGGCAACGGTTACAACAATACCGTTAACGATGGCGATAACGCCTACAGCACCACCGGCAACGCCGTACTGTACGTCGTTGACCTGGAGACCGGCGTTATCAAGAAAAAACTGGACACGGGTCGCGGCCACGCCAACGCTGCCGATAACAAACCCAACGGCCTGTCCACGCCGGTCGCCATTGATATCAACAACGATGGCGTCGTGGACTATGTTTACGCAGGCGACTTGCAGGGCAACCTGTGGAAGTTTGACCTGAACGGCGGCGATAAAGATCACTGGAACATCGCGAACGGCGGACAACCCCTCTTTACCGCGAAAAGCGCTTCGGGTCTTCCGCAGCCGATCACCGTCAAACCCGAAGTCGCTCGGCACCCCCAGGGTGGAACCATGGTTTTATTCGGCACCGGAAAACTGTTCGAGACGAACGACGCGGCGCTCACCGCCCCCGTTAACACCTTCTACGGCATCTGGGACAAAGGCAGCGCGGTTTCTGGTGGCAGGAATGACCTGCAACAACAAGAGATCACGAAAGAAATGTCAGCGCACGGCAGCCATTGGCGTCTGCTGTCCAGCCACCCCGTGGACTGGAACAACAAGAGCGGTTGGTACCTCGACCTGGCGTACCCGTCAACCTCGCTGGGCGTAGGCGAACGGCTGATTGGCAACCCCGTGCTCAACGGCGAACGCATCGTGTTCGTCACCATCACCCCCACGGCGGGAGAATGCTCTGCCGGCGGCTACAGTTGGTTGATGGAACTGGACTTCCTGACGGGTGGTCGTTTGACGACGAGCCCCTTCGACGTTAACAAAGACGGCGCCTTTGATGAAGGAGACTACCTTGACGGTCCCGACACGTTTGGGCCGGGGGGGCCGGGACCTGGCGGGTCGCCCAAAAAACAACCCGCAGGAGGCAAACGGGAAGAAGGATTGATGTCTGCGCCCAACATCATAAAAGGGTCAGGCAAACCAGGCAGTCCACCTGAGATCAAACACATGAACACCAGCGCCGGCGTTGTCATCAGCGTGACCGAAAGCAAAGGACAAGCGGATCGGCGAGTGTCCTGGCGCGATATATCAACACAGTAAACAATGAAAGGAGACCTGACATGAGAACGACACAACTTCTGATACTAAGCCTTGCGCTCGGTTTTACCGGCGTTGCGCTGGGACAGGCCGTGACCCAACCCGTCCCGACGCCGGGAACAAACCAGCCCGTGACCGAATCCCCGCAAAGGACAGCGACGCCGGAAAACGCGGGGGCGGGAGAAACGCGCCCCCCGCCTCCCCCGCCGCCGTCCATCGCACCCCCGCCGCCGAAACCGATGCGGGCAGCGCCGACGGGCACGAAATAGGGCATGTCAGATGTCAGATGTCAGAGGGCAGATGTCAGATGTCAGATGTCAGATGTCAGAGGTCAGGTATCAGAAAGCCCCCTTTTCAAAGGGGGCGGCCGCCGAAGGCGGACGGGGGTTTGTTTCTCACGCGAAGCCGCGAAGCCGCGAAGCCGCGAAGGAACGAAGCAAGCGTAGCCCGGATAAGCGAAGCGCCATCCGTGGATCAGCAAGCATAGGTCGCTGGTGAGCGGCCTTCAGCCGCGAGCGAAGCGTGGCGGGAACCGCGACGGGTCGGCCTCACGCGGAGCGCCGTAGGCTGGGATAGAACGAAGCGCCGTAGGCTGGGATAGAACGAAGTGGAATCCCAGCTTAAAACCGCTCACGCGAAGGCGCGAAGCCGCGAAGGAACGAAGGAACGAAGGAACGAAGCTCCCCTCTCCCGCTTGCGGGAGAGGGGCGGGGGAGAGGGCGCTTTTCTCCCTCCCCTTCAAGGGGAGGGTTGGGGTTATCAGATGTCAGATGTCAGAGGTCAGATGTCAGATGTCAGATGTCAGGTATCAGAAAGCCCCCTTTTCAAAGGGGGTGGCCGCCGAAGGCGGACGGGGGTTTGTTTCTCACGCGAAGCCGCGAAGCCGCGAAGGAACGAAGTTCCCTCTCCCGCTTGCGGGAGAGGGGCGGGGGAGAGGGCGGTGGCGAAGACCATCGTCCAGCAAGCATCACCAAAACAGAAACGAGGAGGACACACCATGCGGTACAAGAAGACACCCCCCCAACCGAAGCGCCATCCTCGGTCACGCGGATTTACCCTGATGGAAGTGATGATCGCCGTTGCGGTGATCGCGATCCTTGCGGCCATTGCCATGCCCTCCTATTTCAGCTTCATACAGCGCACGCATCGCACCGACGCCACGCGCGCGCTCATGGAAGCCAGCGCGGCTATGGAGCGCTACTTCAGCCAGAACCAAACCTATGCTGGCGCAACCCTCGGCGCAGGCGCCAACGCTGTTTACAGCGCGACCTCCCCCGAAGGCTTCTACACCCTGAGCTTCAACGTCGCGCCCACCGCGACAACCTATTCGCTTCTGGCGACCGCGACAGGCTCACAAGCCAGCGATAAATGCGGCAACTTTACCTACAATAGCGCGTCCGTGCGTGGTGTTACCGGAACACTGAGCATCAAAGACTGCTGGAGAATGAAATAGGCGCGTAGCAAGCGTAGCAAGCGTAGCCCGGACAAGCGAAGCGCCGTCCGGGGATCAGAGGTCAGCAAGCGTAGCCCGGACAAGCGAAGCGCCGTCCGGGGATTGTGCCGCCCGATGCAAGGCATTGTGAATGGTTCAAATCAACGGCGCTTTGTGCCGGAGGACTGATTCCCGGACGGCGCTACGCTTGTCCGGGCTACGTTCGTTACATCCTTTCTCCCGCTTGCAAATCGGGAACCGTTCCCGCCCAATCTGCGGTATAAACGCCTTCTTGTACATAACGGTGAAACGACGAAAACGGCCAATCACGAACTGTTGTTACAAGCCCATGCTTAAGAGGGTTGATGTGGCAATAATCTACATGCACCTCGTAATCCCGTTCGTCACGGATGGTGTGCTCCCAATATCGCGGCTGCCAAATACCGCGCCCATTCGACCGAACCGGCTTTTCGGATAAAGATTCGATTGCCGGGATTTGTCTGGAAAACATCTTTTTGATATTTTGCCAACGTGAAGCGTAGTCCGCATCTCCCGACGGCAATGTCCAAACACAGTGCAAATGATCGGGCAACACCACCCACGCGTCGATATGAAATGGTCTTTCGTGGCGTACTTTCCTGACCACATCACGCAAGATGTCAATTTTCTGTACAAGCAGGTCGCTTCTGCGATCAAGCAAATTGACCGTGAAAAAGAAAATCCCGCCGGGGATGCGGCTACGCCGATAGTTCACCATAAAAAGCACGCTGTTTGTAGCCCGGATAAGCGAAATTCCGTCCCGGAATTGTGCCACGCGATGCGAATCATCGCAAAGATTTCATGTCTGTGGCGCTTTGCGTCGGAAGAATGTTCCCGGATGGCGCTTCGCTTATCCGGGCTACACCTTGCCCATTTCACGCGAAAGCGCGAAGTCGCGAAGAAATCGAATGCGCCACACAAATGTGCCGTTATCCCCGCGAAAGCAAACGTAGCAATCGTAGCCCGGATAAGCGAAGCGCCATCCGGGAATCAGGGGCCAGAGGTCAGAGGTCAGCAGACGTAGCCCGGATAAGCGAAGCGCCATCCGGGAATCAGGGGCCAGAGGTCAGAGGTCAGCAGACGTAGCCCGGATAAGCGAAGCGCCGTCCGGGGCAAGGAACGCATCAAACTCTTTCTTTTGAACCGATTTGCTTGAGGAGTAAAGGACGTGCCTTCAAATTGACGGGCACCGATACGCAGTCTTTTCCGTTTTTGCACCAAAATTCATGAGAGCCTTTGCCTTGCCTATAAAAAGAATAGCCATTCTTTTTGAGAATGGCTATCACTTCGTTATAAAAGCCTTTCATACAGGCAGCTCGGCATAGACCCTGTAGCCGATGCGCGACTTGGCGTGCAACGGCTTTCCTGAATGATTCATTTCAAACAGGGCGGGTACGCACAGCTCGACTTCCTTTTTCAACTCGTCTAAGGTTTCGGCTTCTACCGCCAAGCCGCGTAAGTTCGGACTCGTTGCGTAATAAACCTTCGCATCTTCGTCAAACGCTACATCGACTCTGACCAGCAAAGGCACGCCGAGCTTTCCGATATAGCTAGACAAAGGCCAGTTCAATGGGTACATGGTGGTTCCTCCGGGACTTTCGTCTAATCCTTTTCATGCTTTTTTTTGTGTTTCATTTCGATTCTATTCGTTTTCCTGTTTTTTCCGCAAGCCCATAGGTTGGACAAGCCGCACATTCGCTTCGCTTGTCCAGGCTACGCTTGCTGCGCGGCACGAAGCGGCGTCGCAGAATCCACAAAAAGGGCGCGATAAATCGCGCCCCTACGAAGGGTGGATGGCGGTCTTCGGCCTTATCCACCCTACGCCTTACACCCTGCGATGACGCCTTGCCGCCAGCCCGCCCAGCATCAACGCCAGCAGCGCCAGTCCCACCGGGTTCAGCACCGGGATGGCCGTGGTTCCGGCCAGCGGCGTCACATTTAACGCCAAGAGGACGGAAACGGTGATGCCTCCTTGCGTGGCAGTGATCGTTACGCGACCGTTCGCGGGCGCTCCCGCGCCGTCTGCCGGATTGGTCGTGATGTTGTTCGCCCCAAAATCGGCCAGCAGCACCTGGTCCGAAGTGCCATCGTCGTAGGTCCTCCTTACCGTCAGCCCGGCCAAGTTGATGGGTTGGCCTGCCGTATAGTTCCGTGTTATTGGCTGCTGCTCGATCACAATGCCGGTCAACGTCTTCGCCGGGAACTGATACGACAGCGTGACCGTGTTCCCGGTGTTGTTTGTCACCGTCGCGGCAAACGTATTGATCGTCGCGCCCGTCAATCCCGTAAACGTGTAGCCGGTGTTCGCCGTCAACGTCACTGAAGCGGTGTATGGCGTGCCGCCCTGGAACGGATTATCTCCAGGCGCCCAGGTCGCCGCGCTGCAAGTGAAATTGATCCCGCACGTTACCCCTCCAGACGGCGTAGCGCCCGCCGCTGGCGCTGTCACGGTAATCGCCGCGTTGGCGATAGGCGTTGCCGCCGTCGCCGGGAACTGAT
>WQTW01000081.1 GCA_009786085.1 Pseudomonadota bacterium
ACCCGAAGTCTCAGCGCAGCGATATCACTGCTTGACGCTATTGAACGCTCGACACGCCTATCCATCTGGAAATCGTTTCTTCGCGCCTTCGCGCCTTCGCGCCTTCGCGTGAGAATTCTCTGGATGGCTTTGCTTTGCTACCCACTAAAAATTTAAAGAGGAAAAAAAACCCTTTTCACAGAAGGGGTATCGACGAACCTGACTGTGGATTGAAAAGCCCTCCACGTCAAAAGCAATCCACGAAAAATCATTTGTTCACAGTAACGCATATGCGCATAAATTTACTATCTTTACCACCTAACCGTGGGCGGTGGAGCACGCAATTAATCTGTAACAAAAAAGCAACACTTATGAAAACGGTACATTAAGGCGCAGTTTTTTAATGTACGTCAAATAACAGGAAACGTTTCATTGGAAAAAGTGAAAGCGCTTGCTAGACTTCCGTCAACGGCGAGGTTTGCCGTTCTTTCGATTTAGGGAAGCGCTGATTAATTTGTTTTTATGAACCGGTATCTTTTGTAAAACAATGGGTTGCACGTGTGCATCATGTGGTTTTTCGAACTAATAATAAGCTCTTCCTTAGTAACGTCGTCAACTTAACTAATGGAAGTTCTATCATGAAACACAATTTGATAAGTTTCTGGCGGCACGCGATACCCGCGTTTGCATTGGGGTTTTTTGTTTTGGCTTCGCCGGCAGCCTTGGCGCAACAAAAGAGCAAGAACGTCAATGTCTCGCAGTGTTACGCTTGCCACCAACCCATACAGGAGTTTCACGCAGGCAGCGCACACAAGTCCGTTAATTGTGTGGCCTGCCACGACAAATTGAGCGAGCATCTGGCGAAGGCCTCTGCGCGCCCGACGACCAATGTCAATCCGGCAGCTTGCGGCACTTGCCACAAGAACCAGTTTGACACGGCGTACAAGATGAACACGAAAAAGGTGGCTCGTCACGAAAAAGCACTGAACACGGGGCCGACGCCTGATCCGGCGTTCACCAAGCTGATGTTGCCGCACGGTTTCACGAAAGAACATGCCGAACCGCGTTCGCACGCCTTCATGGTGGTCGATCAGTATATCGCTGACCGTGCTTTCGGTGGCCGTTTCAAACCGAAAGAAGAGAAGGGCGGTTGGAGATGGTACGGGTTACAGCAAGGCGGGAACTTCGCCGCGTGGGACATCCTGGAAGACAAGCATCCGGGCGAACCGCACAAAGCGTTCAAGCCGGGTTATACGGCGGCGGCCAATCCGGTCTGTATGTCGTGTAAGTCGCAGGATCACATCCTTGACTGGGCGTACATGGGCGATCCGCATCCGAACGCCACATTCAGCCGCGCATCGAATGTGATTGATGTCGCCAAAGCGGTCAATTATGCGGTCAACTGCTTCATGTGCCACGATCCGCACTCGGCGAAGCCGCGTGTTGTTCGTGACGCGCTGATCGATGCGATCACCCGTCCGGGCGGCACCTTGTTCCACACGGATCCGCATGCAGCGAAGATCAACGTCAAAGAGATGGGGCTGCGCGGCTTTACGCGCAAGATTGCGACGCTGGACAAATACGACATGAACCTGCAATGCGGTCAGTGCCACGTTGAATACAACTGCAACCCGGGCATCGACATGGATAGCAATGAGGCGGTCACGATGGCGGACAGAAGGACCAACTACTTCCCGTTCGTCAATGTGTTCGATCTGGGCAAGACGTACAATGCCCTGAAGTTCCGCGATTTCAGACACGCGATCACCGGCGCGAGATTGTGGAAAGCGCAGCATCCTGATGTCGAAGTGTATTACGGTTCGAAGCACCAATTGGCGGGCGTTCAGTGTAACGATTGCCACATGCCGAAGGTGAAAGACAAAGCCGGCAAACCTTATACGGTTCACTGGGTCACCTCGCCGAAGAACTACATCAAGGAAACCTGTCTGGTCTGTCACAGCGACATGAACGAAACGCAGGCCGTGTACACGATTGATGTCTTGAAAGGTCGTTACTACGGCAAGTTGCGTCACGTCGAGTTTTGGCTGACCCGTCTGGTTGACAAGATCGAAGAAGCCAGGAACTTGGGTATCGATGCCGCACTCTTGACGGAAGCGCAGGAAGCGCATTGGGAAGCGCACATCCATTGGGAATGGTGGGGTGCTGTCAACGGCGCTTACTTCCACAACCAGGATCAATCGATTGACTCGATGAACCTCGGCATGGACATCTCGCAAAAGATGATTACCAAGCTGGATGCTGAAATGGCGAAAGTGCGCACCGCGCGCAAGTAAGCAGATAGCGGTTCACCAAAAACGGCGCCTTCGGGCGCCGTTTTTTTATTTGACTGCAAAGAACGCGAAGAATAATTCTCTTCGCGGCTTCGCGTGAGGTTTTATGGATTCTGCGACTCCGCTTCGCTTATCCTGGATACGCTTTCTTTTCGTGTTTTTCGTGGTTAAACGCTTTTCTTTGCGCTCTTTGTGGTTAAACAATAACACCGCCGCCCAGGCAAATATCGCCCTCGTAAAACACGCAATACTGTCCCGGTGTCGGCGTCCATTGCGGCGTGTCGAAACGCGCGATCAGGGTGTCGCTATCTTGCCCGCCGCCGCTCCATTCGATCCGGCACGGCGCGTCGGGCATCCGGTAGCGCAGTTTGGCGCCATAGGTTTTGACACTGTCGGCGCGCAACGCATCAGGCGGCGTTCCGGCGATCCAGTGAAGTTGTTGCACGGTCACGGTATCGCTGTAAAGAAGCGGGTGGTCGTGCCCTTGCGCAACGACCAGTTCGTTCTCTTTCAGGCGTTTCCCGGCGACGAACCAGGGCGCGCCGTCGCCCTCGCGGGTGCCGCCGATGCCAAGCCCCTGCCGCTGCCCAAGCGTGTAATACGCCAACCCCTGATGTTCGCCGACGACGCTTCCGTCCGGCGTCACCATCCGACCCGGCGCGCGCGGCAGATAACGCTCAAGAAACTCGCGGAACGGACGCTCGCCGATGAAGCAGATGCCGGTCGAGTCTTTCTTCTGCCAGGTCGGCATGTTTTCGCGTTGCGCGATGGCGCGCACGTCGCTTTTGAGCAACTCGCCGAGCGGGAAACGCGCCGGTTGCAACTGCGGTTGGCGCAACTGGTGCAAGAAGTAACTTTGATCCTTGCCGGTATCGCGTGCTTTCAGCAGCATCGCGCGGCCATCCTCTCCATGCGTCACCCGCGCGTAATGTCCGGTCGCGATGGCATCGGCGCCCAGCGTCAACGCATGGTCGAGAAACGCGCGGAATTTGATTTCGCTGTTGCACAAAACATCCGGGTTCGGTGTGCGCCCGGCTTCGTATTCGCGCAGAAAATAGGCGAACACGCGCTCGCGGTATTCGGCGGCAAAGTTCACGGCGTCGAATTCAATGCCGATCACGTCGGCAACGCTGGCGGCGTCGATCAAATCCTGACGCGACGTGCAGTAGGTGTCGGTATCGTCGTCCTCCCAGTTTTTCATGAAGACGCCGATCACTTCATGGCCTTGCTGTTTCAACAACCAGGCCGCGACCGAAGAATCGACGCCGCCGGAAAGACCGACGACGATGCGTTGATGTAAGCTCATGGCAGCGTTTCTCCGACACCGTTGTGCGTCGTCTGGACAAACGAAGCATCGTCCGAAACCCCATCCCCACCCAAGCCCTCCCGACCCTCTCTCCCACAAGGAAGAGAGGAGGGAAACACCTCAGCCCCCTTTTCAAAGGGGGTGTCGGCGAAGCCGACGGGGGTTTGTTTCCCGCAAAAGGAGAGGGAAGCTGATCCCTGATCCCTGACCCCTGACAACCACTCGCGCACCAGCGGCAAGGTGAGCGGCCGTTTCAACGACAGCGAATAACGGTCAAGCGCATCGAGCACGGCCACCAATGAGCGCATGTCGCGGCGGCTGTGTTTGAGCAGGTAAGCGACGACTTCGGCAGGCAGTCGAAGACCGCGTGCGTCGGCATGCGCGATCAATGCCTGCAATTTGTCCTCGTCGCGCAGCGTCACGATTTCGTAAATGCCGCCCCACCCCAATCGTGTGCGCAAATCCTCGCGCAGCGTCAACCGTGCGGGTGGAACGGCGGCGCTGACCAGAAGGCCGCCGCCGTTTTCTCTCAGCGCGTTGTACAACGTGAAAAGATAGCCTTGTAAAACATCATCAGCACCATCGACATCATCGACGAGCCACAACGCGGGCGGCGCAGGCAGTTCCGGCAACGGCGGGAACGCCTCATTCCTGTTGAGCACATGAACAAAAAGACCGGCTGCCGATGCGTGCGCACACGCCGCGTGCAACAAATGGGTTTTCCCGGAACCCGATGCGCCCCAGAGGAAAAGACCCGGCGCCCCCGTAGGGGAAAGCAAACCCCCGTCCGTCTTCGACGGACACCCCCTTTGAAAAGGGGGCATTGGAGAAAACGTTTCGACAAACGCACGCACCGCTTCAAGCGCCTCATCGTTGCGCCCGACAACGAAGTTGTCGAACGATGGCGGCGCGGCCGGATACAGATCGAAAATCAGTTGTTGCATCATTGTTAAATCTTTTCCTGATACAGCGGACTTTGTTTGTACGCAGCGCGCAGATGGCGCAGCGCGACGAGCATCGCCGCCGACATCGGCAACGCCAGCAAGACGCCGACGAAACCGAACAGTTGTCCGAACGCCAGCAGCACGAAGATGATGGTGAGCGGGTGCAGGCCGATGCGGTCGCCGACGAGGCGCGGCGTGAGGACGTAGCTTTCGAGCAGTTGCCCGACGCCATAGACGGCCAGCACGGCAAGGAACGGCGGCCAGCCGCTCCATTGCAGCAACGCGGCGACAACCGCCAGTGTCAATCCGATGCCGTAACCGACGTAAGGAATGAACACCAACAACCCGGTCAAAAGCCCGATCGGCAACGCAAATTCGAGACCCACCGCCCACAACGCGGTGACGTAATACACGCAAAGCGCCAGCATCACCAGACATTGACCGCGCACGAATTCGGCGAGCACGGCATCAATCTGACCGGCGATTTCGGTGGTTTTGCCGTGCCAGCGACGCGGCACCAGATCGTCGATGCCGCGCAGAAGAATGTTCCAGTCGCGCAAAAGATAAAACATCACGACCGGAATCAGCACGATATTGATGATGATCGACAACAACAACTGCCCGCCGCTCTTGACACCGGTGAGAACATGCAACGAAACGGCTTGTGCGCTGTCGAGGTTGTCGGCAAGCAGTGTGCGCAACGCGTTCATGTCGAGCGACAGCGTGATGCCGAGCCAGGATTCGATGGTCGGCAACAACGTCGTTGTGAAATGATCGAACAATTCGGGAACGCGCTTTGCAATCACCGACGCTTCCGAGCGAATCAGCGGAATCAACACGAGCAGCAGAACGGAGATCGCCGCCAACAGCAACACGATCACGGCGAGCGTTCCCAGCGTGCGCGACACGCCTTTTTTCGACAACCCTTCGACCAGCGGCGAACCGAGGTAGGCGAGAATCGCGCCGGCGAAAAAAGGCGTCAGGATCGGCCCCAAACCCTGCAACAACAGGACGAAAACGACGACGGCGCCGATCACCCAGACATAATGACGCCAGGACAACGGTACGACAGGAAGCGCGGGAGACGCCGGACGTTGCGGTGGCGCAGGCGGCGTCGGGGCAGCAGGCGCCGGAGCAACCGGAGGAACGGGCGCAGGCGGCGGTTGCGTCGTCAGTAACGGCGGAGACGGCGGCGAAGGCGGCGGCGAAGGCAGATGAGGGTCACTCATGAGAGAGGTTTTCCGTTAGAATTCGGATTTAAAGGCTAAACTGTACCGTGGTCAGGGATTGGCTTCAATCCCCGTCTTCTGCGGGAATGTCATGGCGCTTGTCTGTCAATATCGCTATTCCCATCAATACCCGCTTACATTGTGCTCCCCATGACCCGACCACCCTCTCCCCCACCCCTCTCCCGCAAGCAGGAGAGGGAAACTTCTCAGGCGTTTCGCGCATTGTTTTTCCCTCTCCCGCTTGCGGGAGAGGGTGGCCGAAGAGCCTGCCCCCGAAGTGATTGTGATCGGGGGTCGGGAGAGGGGCTTTGTCACGCTTATTCTTTATTGGCCGAATCACCATGAATTCTTCTCCCAAAGATTTTTCCGCCACACCGCTGACCTACCGTGATGCCGGTGTCGATATCGACGCCGGTGAGGCGTTGGTCGATCGAATCAAACCGCTGGCGCGCCGGACGATGCGGCCGGAAGTGCTGAACGGCATCGGCGGTTTCGGCGCACTGATCGGTCTGGGCGGGCGTTATCGCGAGCCGGTGCTGGTGGCCGGAACCGATGGCGTCGGCACCAAACTGAAACTGGCGTTTGAACTCGACCGCCACGACACCATCGGCATTGATCTGGTGGCGATGTGCGTCAACGATATTCTGGTGCAAGGCGCCGAACCGCTGTTCTTTCTCGATTATTTTTCGTGCGGCAAGCTCGACGTTGATCGCGCCGCGCGCGTCGTGCAAGGCATTGCCGCCGGTTGCGAGAGCGCCGGTTGCGCGTTGGTCGGCGGCGAAACAGCGGAGATGCCGGGGATGTACGCCGAAGGCGAATACGATCTGGCCGGTTTTTCGGTCGGCGTCGTCGAACGCGATGCGATCATCGACGGCAGCACGATTCAGGCAGGCGACGCGGTGCTTGGACTGGCGTCGAGCGGGCCGCACTCGAACGGTTATTCGCTGATTCGCAAAATCGTGGCGCGCACGGGTGTTGATCTTCGCAGCGACAGCGCGCTGGCCGATGCACTGATGGCGCCGACGCGGATTTACGTCAAACCCTTGCTGGCGTTGATGAAAACGCTGCCGGTCAAAGGAATGGCGCACATCACCGGCGGCGGCTTGACCGAGAACATTCCGCGCGTGCTTCCGAAAACCCTGGGCGTGCGTTTGCAAAAACGCGCCTGGCAACGGTTGCCCGTGTTCGACTGGCTGCAACAGCACGGCCATGTTGCCGAAGAAGAAATGCACCGCGTGTTCAACTGCGGCATCGGGATGGTGGTGATGGTCGCTGCCGAACACGCGGAAAAAGCCATCGCTTTTTTACGCGCGCAGGGAGAGACCGTAACGAAAATCGGCGACGTGATCGCGCGCGGCGACGACCAACCGTCCGTCGTGATCGAACCATGAGCAGAACCATGAACTGTGCCGTAGGCTGGGATAGCGAAGCGTATCCCAGCATTTTGGCTTCGCGCCTTCGCGTGAGAAACGCCTTTCTGATCCATGACCGCTGATGCCTATTATGAATACAGCCCTCTCAAAAACCAGAGACAAAAAAATCAGCGTTTTGATTTCCGGGCGCGGCTCGAATCTGGCGGCGCTGCTCGATGCGATCGACGCCGGACGAATTCAGGGGCGCGTGGTGCGTGTGTTGAGCCAACGCGCTGATGCGGCCGGATTGCAACACGCCGAAAAGCGCGGTATTCCCACGACGGTGGTCGATGTCAAAGCGTACCCGACCCGCGATGCGTTCGATGTGGCGCTCGGCGATGCGATAGCGATGGATGCGCCCGACCTCGTCGTGCTCGCCGGTTTCATGCGCGTACTCGGCGCGGCCATCGTGCAACGTTTCGCCGGTCGCATGATCAACATTCATCCTGCGTTGTTGCCGTCGTATCCGGGGCTGCATACGCACCAACGCGCATTGGCCGACGGCGTGAAATGGCACGGCTGTACTGTGCATTTCGTCACGCCGGAAGTCGATGTCGGCCCCATCGTCGGACAAAGCGTCGTGCCGGTGCTGCCCGGCGATGATGAGACGACATTGGCGGCGCGTGTGCTCGACGCCGAACACCGTCTGCTGGAAGACGCCGTGCGCTGGTATTGCGCGGATCGCTTGAGCGTTGACGGGCACACCGTGACGCTCTGCAACGCCGCAGAACCGCCAACGTCCTTTCAGCATCCGAAAGATCAGATATCAGATTTCCGATAACCCCATCCCTCCCCTTGAAGGGAAGGGCGCTTTCTGACATCTGACATCTGACATCTGACTGCTGACATCTGATATGAAAACAACTGAACGCAAGCACGCTTTTGAATGCCGCCATTACCTTATTCAGGCGTTGGCGGAGGCCATTCGCCGCGCCGACATCCTGCGTTATCCCGCCGACAGCGTGTTGCGTCAATTTTTTCGTGAGCATTCGTCGCTGGGGCAACGCGACCGCGCGTTCATCGCCGAAGGCGTGTTCGCTTATCTGCGTCGCCGCCGTTCGCTGAAAGCGTTGACGCAGACGACGAAACCGCGACGGCTGGCATTAGCGGTGCTGGTGCGCGAATTCGGTGTTGCGCTTCGGGAAACAGAAGCGCTGGCCGATGCCGCCGACCGCGAATGGTTGAAAGATTTTGACGCGCACTGGAAAGCCTCGGAAGCCTTGCTCTCCGAGATCGACCATGCCGACGTACCCGATGAACTGTGGGCGCGTCTGAACCAGGATTACGACGCCGCGACCTGTACGCAATTGACGCAAGCCTGGACACAACCCGCCGCGTTCGATCTGCGCGTCAACGTGATGAAGACGACGCGCGATGAGGCGTTGGCCGCACTGCGCGAAGAAGGCTGGCAGATCGAGCCGACACCTTATTCGCCGCTCGGCATTCGCGTACAGGGAAGGCCGATATTGGCGAACCATCCCTGGCTGGTCGAAGGCAAACTCGAAGTGCAGAGCGAAAGCAGTCAGTTGATCGGTTATCTGGTCGCGCCGCGTCGTGGTGAAATGGTGGCCGATTTTTGCGCCGGCGCGGGCGGCAAAACGTTGCTGCTTGGAATGTTAATGCGTTCGCAGGGTCGCTTGTATGCCTTCGATGTGCTGGACAAACGTTTGCAAAAACTGACGCCGCGTCTGGCGCGTTCCGGTTTGTCGAATGTGCATCCGCAACGCATCGACAGCGAGCGCGACGCCAAACTCAAACGGCTGGCCGGAAAAATGGATCGCGTGCTGGTCGATGCGCCGTGCACCGGAACCGGAACGCTGCAACGCAACCCCGACATGAAATGGCGCTACAGCGACGCGGGGCTGGCGGAACTCAACGCCAAGCAAGCGTCCATCCTGGCGGCGGCGGCGCGACTGGTCAAACCGGGAGGACGGCTGGTGTACGCGACGTGCAGCGTGTTGTCGGCGGAAAACGAAGCGATCATCACGCAGTTTCTGAACGCCCACCCTGCGTTTTCATTGCACCCGACGGCGGAAGCGTTGGCGCGCGCGCAAGTGCCGCTCGACACCGGCGAAACCCTCAAGCTGTTACCGCACGCGCACCATACCGACGGCTTCTTTGCGGCGGTGATGGTCAGGGATCAGGAATCAGGGATTAGGAATCAGAACTGAGGATGCCCAACGCCGTCATTCCCGCGAAAGCGCGCTACTGCCCGGAATGGTTTTATGTGCGCGATCGTCTCTGAGCGGCTGGGCTTGTCGCTCCCCTCTCCCGCTTGCGGGAGAGGGTGGCCGAAGGCCGGGAGAGGGGAGATATTCTCCGCGCCTCCGCGTGATATGATTCTGATACCTGATACCTGACCTCTGAAATGGACGCCCTTGATTTTTCAAAAATCACAACGCTGCTATCGTCGCCGCTGAACTGGCTTGATCTGGCGCTGACGCTGGCGAGCGTCGCAGTTGCTTACGGACTGAGCCGGTACTGGCACTCAAAGCAACAGAAGCAGGGGTTACCGGAGCAAACATGGTCAGGCGGCATGATGCGCGTGATGTTTCCGCTGCTGGCGCTGTTGTTCGTGCTGCTGGCGCGTGCGATTTTCCATCTCTACGGAGAAGCGTTCTTTCTCAGCATCGCGTTACCGCTGACGCTGGCGTTTGCCGTCATTCGGATACTGGTTTACACACTGCACACCGTCTCCCCTCACGCCGCCTGGCTGAAAGCATCGGAGCGCACCGTCTCCTTCATCATCTGGTTTCTGGTGGTGTTGCACTTCTTCGGTTTCCTGCCAGAGCTGAAGAAAGAGCTTGAAAGTATTGTGCTGCCGCTCGGCGCGGGCGTGTCGCTGTGGACGATGATCAAGGGCGTTGTAGTGCTGATCCTGACAGTGCTGGCGACGTTATGGGTGGCCGATATCATCGAGCGCCGCCTGTTGCCGAAAACACAACCGCAGGGCGCGTCGTACAACGGACGTTTGCTGCTGGCGCGTTTTCTGCGCGCGCTGCTGTTGCTGGTGGCCGTCTTGCTCGCCTTGCAAAGCATCGGCATCGACCTGACCGTTTTCGCCGTGCTGGGCGGTGCCATCGGTGTCGGTATCGGCTTCGGCCTGCAACGAATCGCCGCCAATTACATCGCCGGTTTCGCCGTGCTGTTTGAACACGCGATCAAGATCGGTGATATGGTCACGGTCGACGGTCGTTTCGGTGTCGTCCGCGAAGTGACCGCCCGCTACGTCGTAATTCGCAGCATCGAAGGCATCGACGCAATGGTGCCCAATGAAGTTTTGCTGACGCAAACCGTGCTCAACCATTCATCGAGCCAGCGTGAAGCGCGCACCACGCTTCCGATACGGGTGGCGTATGGCACCGACTTGCCGCTGGCGCTGCGACTGATGGAACAAGCCGCCATGGCCGAGCCCCGCGTTGCCGACGGCAAACGAGCGCCAAGCGCCCTCATCGTCGATTTCGGCGAAAGCAGCATCAACCTGATGCTGGGCTTCTGGGTGCGCGATCCTGAAAACGGACAAGGCACATTGAAAAGCCGCATTAACCTGCGCCTTTGGGAGCTTTTCACCCAGCACGGCATCGAAATACCGTTCCCGCAACGTGAAGTGCGTTTGCTTGTGGATGATGCCTCACCGCCGCAACAATCGTAGTGCGTAGGGTGGATAAGCCGCGTAGCGGCGCAATCCACCGTGTAGTCCGGGAGGGTTGCCTCACGCGAAGTCGCAAAGAGTAGCTCCGTCATTCCCGCGGGGCCTGCCCCTGATGTTTCCCCACAAATTATCCAATAAATTCAATCAATTAAAGTTGGATGAACGCGATGTGCGCATGTGATCGGGTTATCCTTACGGTATCCAC
>WQTW01000082.1 GCA_009786085.1 Pseudomonadota bacterium
AGATGTGAATGGGGATCGCCAAGTGGACGTGGGAGATGTGTTAGAGGCACTCACACAAACAGGGCAAAGGGCGAATGCGACGAATTACCTCCGCGATGTGGATGCAGATGGACAAATCGACGTTGATGATGTCATCACCGCGCTCACGCGGGCGGGGGGAGTCTTGCCTTGAGATAGAGCGCGTTTTTCTGGATTCCGCTTTCGCGCGCGACTGTCCGGGGATCAGGAATCAGAGGTCAGAGGCCAGAGGTCAGTGCATAGGTTGCGGTGAGCTTGCGAACCGCAACAGACCAGCCTCGCGCGAAGGCGCGAAGCCGTGAAGGAACAAAAGCAAGCGTAGCCCGGATAAGCGAAGCGCCATCCGGGAACTCCAACGGGTCGATCTCACGCGAAAGCGGGAATTCAGTCGGCCTTGCGCGAAGGCGCGGAAAATAGTTGCGTCATTCTGCGCGATGCGAAGCGGAGTCGCAGAATCCAGATACCTATGCTTTGAAGAGGAGGGCTTCTTATGCCCTCTCCCCTACTCTGATTCCTGATCCCCGGATGGCGCTTCGCTTATCCGGGCTACGCAATCCCATTTCCATCGCCCCCACAGTATTCGGAACAATTACTTCCCAAAGTGCTATAGTTATATATTAAAGTAGCGCGGCTTGACATCAGCGGAGTGGTCGCAAGCCAACTGCCCGTAAAACCATTCTTCGCAGGAGAACGCTATGATTCGCCGTTCAGGATTTCTCTTCGCCGGTTTGTTGGCTTTGCTCTCGACAAACCTGCCGGCTCTTTCTCTTGATGCGTCATCGCCCATTCTTCGCGTGGAAGGCATGCCGGTGATCTCGACCAAAGCCGAGCCTGTTGTGGTCTGGCGTTCTGCGCTGAAAGCAGATGCGGCGACAGCCGTCGTTTTTGCGCCCCTGCCCGAAACCGCGTTGAAAGCGTTGCAGGAGGAGAACAGCCGGAGTTCAAGTGGCGACGTTGAAGTTCAGACGATGGCGCTCAAAATCGGCGTCAATCGTGATGCCGCCACAGAGGTGCGCGCTCCCAGACGCTTTTCGCTGAACTGGCAGCCCCATGGCGACGGACACGTCGCCCAACTGGTGGTGACCTCTCCCGATGCCCATGCGATGCGTGTTGCGTTGCAACTGGATGCGCTGCCCGACGACGCCGAAATGCGTTTTTCCGGTTCCGGCGAGCCGGAAAGAATTCTCGGCGTGATCAGCGGCAAAGAGGCCAATGGTTTGCGTGACGACCGCAATGTTTACTGGACGCCGGTCACCGAGGGGGATACCCAGAACATCGAAATCTATCTGCCTTCGAGTGTCAAAACGGAAGACATCAGAATCCATCTGGATGGCGTCTCGCATCTTTTTACGTCGGCGCGAGAGCAGTTCAGCACCGCGAACCTCGTGAAGTCCACCGATTGCCACGTTAATGTCGCCTGCCGGTATGGCTCCGGCACCAACGGGCTTGGTACGCATTTCGAGAACGCTTCCAAAGCGGTCGCGCGAATGACGTACACGAGCGGAAGCAGCTCTTACACATGCACGGGAACCCTGTTGAACGATTCCATCGGTTCGGGAACGCCTTATTTCTGGAGCGCCGCGCACTGCGTCAGAACGTCAGCAGCGGCAAACACCGTTAACACGCACTGGTTCCAGGAGAGTACGACGTGCGGCGGAACGACGCTAAGCGCTAATTATAGGCAACTGACCGGCGGAGCGACGCTCTTGCATGCCAACACGGCAGCAGATACTGTGTTGCTTCAGCTCAAAAACAATCCTCCCGCAGGCGCTTTTTTCTCAGGCTGGGACGCCACGCAACTGACCAATAACGCCAGTGCCCACCGCCCTGCTTACGGTATTCACCATCCGGGAAATGCACTCAAAAGAGTCAACACCAGCACAAGCCCGCCGACAAGAACCTGCGGCAATACCATAAGCAATGGGATGAATCCTGCCCTCCTTTCCAGGGTGGACTGGAACGTGCCGGGAGGAGGCATCGTCTTGAATGGAAGCAGCGGCTCAGGCATTTTTACCGTGTCTCCAGCCGGCGGCTATCTCTTGCGCGGCGGGCTGATGGGCACCGTCCGTTTTATCTACCCGGGTTCGCCGCATTTGGATGACCCTGAGAACCATAGCTGCACACAAAACAACCACGGCTGTTATTCGGGTCTTTTTCACGTTTGGGAGGATGTCAAACAATGGCTGTCGCCGGAGACGTTCCGGGCTTTTTCCCGCAAGGTGCACGGGACTGGTGCGAATGCCGTCACATTCGATCTGCCGATCCGCGCGGACGGCAGCGCGATCACGGTAGAGCCGCGATCCGGAGGACCGAACCGCGCGTTTGAGGTGGTGTTCCGGTTTAACGCCGGAGTGAATTCGGCCAGCGCCACATTGGCGGGGGCAGGGACGGTTGCCTCAACCACGATCAGCAACAACGAGGTCACCGTTCGTCTGACGAATGTGCCCGACAGGACACGGCTTGGAATTACGCTGACCGTCAATGGCACGGCAAACGCGGCCAGCGCGAACATCGGGTTCCTGTTGGGAGATGTGGATGGGAGTCGCCAAGTGGACGTGAACGATGTGTTAGCGGTACTCACGCAATCAGGGCAGATGGCGAATGCGACGAATTACCTCCGCGATGTGGATGCAGATGGTCAAATCGACGTTGGTGATGTCATCACCGCGCTCACGCGGGCGGGGGGAGTCTTGCCTTGAGATAGCGCGCGTTTTTCTGGATTCCGCTTTCGCGCGCGACTGTCCGGGGATCAGGAATCAGAGGTCAGGAATCAGGTATCAGAAAAGCGCCAACGCAAGCGTAGCGCATAGGTTGCGATGAGCTTGCGAATCGCAACAAACCAGCCTCGCGCGAAGGCGCGGAAAATAGTTGCGTCATTCTGCGCGACGCGAAGCGGAGTCGCAGAATCCAGAGAACCCCATCGCCCTCTCCCCCGCCCCTCTCCCGCATGCGGGAGAGGGGAGAATCGTGAAGGGGAGGGAGAATCGTTCCTTCGCGGCTTCGCCTTTCGCGCGAAAACAAAAAGGGCGGGTTTGAAACCCGCCCCTACACGCGCAGACGGTTTCTTTGCGAAATCTTTTTTAACAAACCCCCGCCCGCCTTCGGCGGGCACCCCTGCAAACCCCCGTCGGCTTCGCCGACACCCCCTTTGAAAAGGGGGCAAGGCGGGGGCATTCTTTCTTCGCGGCTTCGCGGCTTCACGTGTGGTAATTCCCGGATGGCGCTTCGCTTATCCGGGCTACGCGCTTCGCTTCGCTCGCAATGAAGCCACCTTTCTTTGCGCTCTATGCGTTTCTTTGCGTTCTTTGCGGTGAAATGGTTTTTCTGATACCTGATTCCTAATTCTTGATCCCTGATGCGAAATCCCCCGCGACGGCGTACACCACGTTCTCAGGAATCAGGTATTTTTTCAACGCGGCGGCGACGTGTTCCGGTGTGACGGCGGCGATTTCAGCGTCCAGTTGCGCGGAGTCTTTCCAGGTGCGTTTCAGGTAGAGTTGGTAGGTGAGGCTCGACGCTTGTATGGCGTCCTGCGCGCGCGCGATGTGGCGTTCTTGCAGCAGCGATTGTTGGGCGTCGGCGATTTCCTGCGCTGTCAAACCTTTTTGGGCGGTGTCCGTCAGAACGTCGCGGAACGCTTCCTGAACGCGCGCCAGATTTTGTGGCGCGAAGATCGCGTAAAACACGAAGCGCGAGTTGGCGTCGAGCGCCGCCGGTTGTAAGGCCGAGCCGACGCTGTAACTCAAACCGTCCTGGGTACGGATGCGGTTGGGCAGCCGCGCTTCGGGAGAACTGCCGAGCGCCTGATTGGCGACGAGCAGCGCCGCGAAGTCGGGATCCTGATCGTTGATCGGTACGGCCAATCGTCCCATCAGGAAGGCGTTGGCTTTGTCGGGCGTTTCAAAACGCAGCACGGTCGGCGCGATTTTCTGATAAGGATCGTCAACGCGCGCATAGGCCGCTTTGCTTTTCCAGGCGCCAAAAAGTTTTTCGCTCAACGCCCGGATTTCTTCGGCGTCGAAATCGCCGACGACGGCCAGTTCGCCATGTTGCGCACCGTAAAAGGTTTGATGAAATTTTTTCAATCCGTCGATGGTGAGCGCTTTCAGCTGCGCTTCTTCTTCTTCAAAGGTCAGGATGGCGCGCACATCGCCCTTCGGAAAGGGTTGGGTGTAGCGGCGCAACGCGCGGGTGGCGATGGCTTGCGGGTCGCTGCGGGAGGTTTGCAGCGAGGTCAGTTTTTCGCGCACCAGTTTGTCGAGTTCGTCTTTGGGAAACGCGGGGGAACGCAAGGCTTCCGCCGCCAGCGCGAGAAGTTCGGGCAAATGTTCGCGGGTGGTTTCGCCGCTGATGTTCGTGCTGATGGCGTCGCCGCCGATGTCCAATTGCGCTTGCAGGCGGTCGATTTCGTCTTCGAAGGCTTGGCGGTTGCGTTGCGCGGTTCCCATCGACAACATATCGGCGGTGATTCTGCCGGTCATCGCCAGATTTTTCAGCGCGTCGGCGTTGCCCCAGCGCAGGCGAAGGTTGAAACGCACGGCTTCGCCACGGGTTTTCTTGGGCAGCAGGGCGAGCTTCATGCCGTTGCTCAGTGCGGTGCGCTTCGTGCGTGCTTCGAGGTTTTCGGTCGAGGCGTCGAAAGATTCGCCGGCGGCGATGGCTTCGTCGCCGCGATAATCACGAACCAGCGCCTCGACATCGATTTTCGGCGCTTGCTTCGCGCGGGTTGGTGTGTTCTCGGGGAGGTATTCGCCGAGGGTCACGTTCGAGGGTCTGATGTAGGCTGTGGCAGCGCGTTGCACGTCGGCGGCGGTGAGTTTTCGCCATTGATCGCGTTGCAAAAAGAAGAGCCGCCAGTCGCCTTGCGCGATGGATTCGGACAGCACGACGGCGAAGTGTTCGGGGTCGCGCAGCAATTCGTTGTAGTCTTTCAGCGCGCGGGTGCGCACGCGGGCAACTTCCGCGTCGGTGATCGGTTTTTGTGCGATGCCGTACAAGGTATCGGTCAGGATTTTTTTGACCGGCGCGATTTTGTCTTGCGGCGACAGCGTTGCCCAGAAGATCAACATGCCGGGATCGGCCAGCGAGAAATTCCAGGCTTCGACGGTGCTGGCTTTGTGCGTGGCGACCAGCGCCTTGTACAAACGCCCCGACGGCGCCAGCGTCATGATTTCGCCGAACGCTTCGAGCGCAACGCTGTCGGGGTCCGCGCCGGAGACGGTGTGATAGAGCGCGGCCAGCGCCGGCGAGCCGCCGTGACGCCGCACGGTGACGGTGCGTTCGCCTTCCTGCACCGGTTCCTCGGTATAGAGTTTCGGCAGTTCCCGCGTCGGCCTGGGCAACGCGCCGAAAGTGCGGGCGATGCTTGCGAGCGTTTTGTCGGTGTCGAATTTACCGGCGATGATCAGCACGGCGTTGTCCGGCTGATAGTAGCGCTGGTAAAACGCGCGCAGTCGTTCGATGTCAACATTTTCGATGTCGGAACGGGCGCCGATGGTGATGTTGCCGTAATTGTGCCAATCAAACGCCGCTGATTGCAACCGTCCCCACAACACGAGGCGCGGATTGTTTTCCCAATTCTCGTATTCATTGCGCACGACGGTCATTTCGCTGTCGAGGTCTTTGCGTGCGATGAACGCGTTGACCATCCGGTCGGCTTCCATGCCGAGCGCCCAGTCGAGCGCGTCCTGATCGGCGGTGAAGGTTTCGTAATAGTTGGTGCGGTCGAAGTAAGTCGAGCCGTTGAAGCGCATCCCGCGTTTGCCGAGTTCCTCGAAAATATTGGCGGTGGTCGGCGTTCCTTTGAATGCCAGATGTTCGAGCAGGTGCGCCATGCCGGTTTCGCCGTAGTTTTCGTGGCGCGAACCGACTTTGTAAGTGATGTTGACGGTCGTCGTCGGTTTGCTGTCATCGGGGAAGAGCAAGACTTGCAGGCCGTTGTCCAGCGTGTAGGAAGCAATGCCCTCGACGACGGGACCGGCGGTGAACCCGGCAGGGAGCGTTGCGGAAACGGGGGGCGAAGAATCCGGCGAAGCGAAAGACGCGGTCACAAGCATGATGGTCCATCCAAAGAAAAGAAAAGAGCGGAAAACAGTTAACATAAAGAGAACCCCGAAACCCGATCCTGTGGCAAAAACGCACAGGATAACGCCTACCAGGCGACGATGCCGATGCCGCTTGTCACCAAAATCAACAAGCCGAAACCGATCCGGTACCAGGCGAACGGCAGGAAGTCATGGCGACTGATGTAACGCAACAGCCAGCGGACGCAGAAAAACGACGAGACAAAAGCGGCGACAAAGCCCAGGCCCAAAAACGAGGCCAGGTCGCCCGAGGAAAGTATCTGGGGGTCTTTGTACAGCGAATAACTGGTGGCGGCGATCATCGTCGGAATCGCCAGAAAAAACGAGAATTCGGTGGCGGCGACCCGCGAAAAGCCGAACAGCATGCTGCCGATGATGGTCGCGCCGGAACGCGATGTCCCCGGAATCAGTGCGAAGGTTTGGGCGAAGCCGACTTTCAGCGCATCCCGCCAGCCGATATCGTCGAGCGTCTGGATGCGGACGGTTTCGGGGCGGCTTTTGTAGCGCCGTTCGGCCAGCAGGATGATGAAACCGCCGACGATCAGCGCGCAGGCGACCGGAATCGGCGCGAACAAATGCGTTGTCAGAAAGGAATGCAGCAAGAAGCCCAATGCAATGGCGGGCATCAGGGCGATGAAGAGATTGAGCATCAGTTTCTGCGAAGCGCGGGCGTGCGGCAGCGTGGCGCACATTTTCCAGAGGCGCTGGCGGTACTCCCAACAGACGGCGAGAATGGAACCCAACTGAATCACCACAAAGAAGGTTTTGGAACTGTCCTCGGTGTAATTCAGCAGCGAACCGGCGAGAATCAAATGGCCGGTCGATGAAATCGGCAGGAATTCGGTGATTCCTTGCACCAGGCCGAGAACCAAAGCGGTGAAAAAGAGGTCAAACGTCATGCGGAGGAGATGATGGCTTTTTTATTGGAAAAGCGGATTATAAGGGTTTCAGGGGGGCAGGGATTCAGGCATCAGGGCAGCGGAAGGGTTCACTATTTTGTTTCTCGCAATGACGTAGGGGTATCTGATTCCTGATTCCCGACCTCTGATCCCTGGCTTCCGACCGCTGATGCCTGATTTTTGGCGCATTTCGGGCGGTTGTTACAAACGCCCGGGTGGTTTTGCACGGGGGTTGTGGAAAGGGCCGGGGTCAAAAATGATGGAATATGCAACGGTACGGGGATTACAAAAGCGAAATAGGTGACAAATCTTTTACAAAAAGTAGCAGTTCGAGTATGTTACAGCATGGTTCACCATAAAACAGGCAGGGTTGGGCGCAGGGCGCTTCTCTGTCACTGGCTGATCGTGTCAATAAATAGAGCTGAGGGGAGTTAGAGATGTCTTCTTCGACGACGACTAAAACAGGGGCTGTTAAAGAGTTTTTCCAAGTGCTTTTCGGAAAATACATCGCGATTTTCATCGCGGTGGTGATCTTCCTTATTTCTGACTTGGGCGTCTTGGGCACCAACATCTATAGTTCGTACAAAATTGCCGAATCGGCGGTGTCGATCAACTTGTCTGGTCGCCAGCGGATGTTGTCGCAGCGTACCACCAAAGTACTGCTGTTTTTGCAGGACGACGCGCGGCGCGGCGTGTCGCAGGAAGCTGACCTGAAAGAACTGGCGCTGGTGGTGAGGCTTTTTGACACCACGTTGAAAGGCTTCCGCGACGGCGACATGGTGACCGGCGGCGATGGCAATCCGGTCTTTTTGGTGCAGGTCGAAACGCCCAAAGCGCATCAAATCGTGCGTGACGCCTATGAAATCTGGAACCCGTACCTGGTCAAACTTCAGCCGCTATTAGCCAGCCCGAACTTCACCGACGAGGAGTTGGAAGAGGCGGTCATCTATGCGCGGGAAAACAACCTGAAGTTGTTGACCCTGATGAACGACCTGACGACCGACCTTGAACAGGTCGCCAACGCGCGCGCTTTCCGCTTGCGGATGATTCAGCTCATCGGTTTGACGATCGTGCTGATCAACGTGTTGTACACCGTGTTCATGTCGATCAGAGACTTGATCAGAGGTGACCGCAACCTGGCCAAGGCGCGTAAGGAAACCGAAGAAATTCTGGGAACGGTGAAAGAAGGCTTGTTCCTGCTCGACCGTGAATACCGGATCGGATCGCAGTATTCGAAGTCGCTGAAAGACATTTTGCGACGAGACGTTTTTCCGGAAATGCCGTTTATGCCGGTGTTGGCGGAAATGGCGTCCAAGACGGTTTACGATAACGCCAAGGACTATATCGAGTTGCTGTTCGGCGATCGCGTGAAGGAAGCACTGGTCACGTCGCTGAACCCATTGAGTCAGGTCGAGGTGATTGGCAAGGAAGGCGAGAAAGCGCACTACCTGAGCTTCAACTTCAACCGCGTACTTGAAGAAGGCAAAATTGCGCACCTGCTGGTGACGGTGCAGGACGTGACGGAACTGGTGCAACTGACCGCGCAACTGGAAGCGGCAAAAGGGCAGTCGCGGGTTGAAGTTGAGATCTTGCTCAAACTGCTGGACACCGACGCCAGTGTGTTGCGGCAATTCCTGGATAACGTCGGCAAGGGGCTGGCTCAAATCAATGAGCGCTTGCGTTCCGAGGACGACAGCGAACAGGCGCGCCTGCACTTGCTGAACCACATCATGCGGATCGTCCACGGCATCAAGGGTGAAGCTGCGGCGCTGAACATCGAAATGTTTGAAGGCTACGCGCACGTGTTCGAAAGAGAACTGGTCGCGATGCGTGAAAAAGGCGAAGTGCGCGGCGAAGACATGGTGCGGATCACCGTGTTGCTGGACGGCTTTTACGAGCGGCTGGCGTCGATCGCCAATATCGCCGAACGGATGACGGGCACTGCCGGTGGTATCGACGCCGACGAAAAATACCTGCAAACGTTTACCAGCAGCATACAAAATCTGGCGGCGCGCATTGCCGGCGACGAGCAGAAAGATGTGGAAGTGGTGTGCGACCTCGGCGATATCGTTCGATTGCCGCGTCGGGTTGCCAACGAACTGAACAGTATCGCCATTCAGTTGTTGCGTAACGCCGTCAAGCACGGCATCGAAACGCCGGCAGAACGTACGGCGCAGGGCAAACCGGCCAGCGGAGAAATCCGGGTTGAATGCAAAGAGGTGGAGCGTGACGAGTACGAATTCGCCATTCGTGACGACGGCTGCGGAATCTCGGTGAACAAGATACGGAAAGAACTGGTGCGGAGAGGATTGCTCTCGGAAGCAGAGGCCAACGCGCTCAGTATCGATGCGGTGATGTTGCGCTTGTTCGAGCCGGGCTTTTCGACGGCGGTGGCGGCTGACCGCGATGCCGGGCATGGGGTCGGTCTCGACGTGGTGGCCGAGAAGATCATGAAGCTGCGCGGTCATCTGACACTGAACAGCAAGGCGCAAGCATTTACGGAGTTCAAGATACGTTTCTCGCTTTGATAACATGAGAACGGGAAAAGAGGTTTTTTGAGGTTCTCACTCTGGCTGGAGATGGGTTCTGATAAAATCCGCTTGGGCGTTAAAACGTTAGAAAAAGGAATGCTGTGTGAAGCTACTGATTGTCGATGATTCCAGTATTATCCGTAGCCGGATCGCCAGAGTGATGGGCGATTCGCGGTTGCCGCCTCTGCGGATTGTCGGGATGGCGAAAAACGGGGTCGAAGCACTGGAACTTTTTTCCAATGCGCAACCGGAACTGGTCACGATGGATCTGACCATGCCGGAAATGGATGGTGTCGAATGCACCGAGAGTATGGCCAGGCTGAATCCTGACGCCAACATCCTGGTGGTGTCGGCATTGAGCGATAAAGCGACGGCCATCAAGGCGCTTAAAAAAGGCGCCAAAGGATTTCTTTACAAACCGTTCACGGATGAAGAATTGATCGGTGCACTTCTGGAAGTTATGAGTTGAGATGGTTGATATTACTGAGCAGGAAATTGAAGTTTTCGTCGGCGCGGTGAACCGCTATTTCGCCCAGATCACGGGGGAAAAGGCCAAGATTCGCTCATCGTTTTTGGCAGAGGGAGAAATTCAGCCGCCGATCTACGATTTCACGGGATTGATATCCCTGAGCGGGCGTTATCGCGGGTGTATTTATTTTTCGGCGACGAGAATCATGCTGACGCGGCTGTTGCTGGCGATGCAGGAGCCGCGGCAAACCGATGCGCAATTGCTGGATGCGGTCGGCGAGATCGCCAACACGCTGGCCGGCAATGCGCGTGAGCATTTCGGAGAAGAGATGGGCATTTCGGTGCCGACGATGTTTCAGGGGCCTTCCGACCGCTTGAAGACGGCGGTGCGAGAACGGCCTTACGTCATCATGATCAAATGGAAGCAGTACGAAGCGGCGGTTATCGTCGATATTGCCAAAAAATGATTTGGATTGATTGCGGCTAAAATTACAACAACCGTTTCAACCTAAAAACCTCAGTTGGACGTGCTCGCCAGTGCTGCGCCCGCCGTGTCAGGCAAGGCGCGACGACGACGCGGGCTGCCATCCCGCGAGGAGGAGCAACGC
>WQTW01000083.1 GCA_009786085.1 Pseudomonadota bacterium
ATGGTGCTGTCTGTCTCCGCCGGTTCCGCGTTCGCTACGCTCACGCTCCACCGACGGTTACTCATGTTGCGCGCCTGCGGCGCTGCTTGGAATCTCAGATACTCCGCCGCCGATGAGCGGATGATGGAGAGTTCCCGTTTAGACGTTTTTCGGCTCACGGCTGTTTCCTTCCATCCAGTTGTCGAACTCGGGTATCCGCCATAAACACGAATTCTACGCCAGCCCTGTTCTTACACCAAAGGGTTGCGCACGCGCAGGCTGGGGAAACGGCTGAAATCGCGGTCGGCGCTCCACAGTTCGCGCACACCGTGAGCCAGGCACAGCGCCGCAATACGCGCGTCGTGCACCATTGCTCCTTGCAGTTTGGCTTTGGCGATCAGTTCGCGCAGGCGCGGCCAGTGCTCGGCGGTTTCCGAAAGCAGGTATAGCGAGGGAGATTCCAGCCAGATTTCGATTTGGTTGACGGCTTCTTCTGTTGTGCTTGGTGGCGTGTAGGCACGTGGGTTCGTGGCTACTGAGTAGAACTCATGCAGGCAGGGCCAAGGAATAGCCCACGGCATCTTGCTTTCGGCCAGCTCGCGCACAAGTTTGGCGGCGGCGGCATGAAAAGGGCTGTCCTGGCGATGCGAGTACACCAACAAGTTGGTATCCAGCGCAATCATCAGCCGCGTCCTTCGTAGATCACGTCCCGAATTTGCTCCCAAGTGGCGTTCTGAAACTCAGGCGTCAGACCGTTCCCCTTGACGCTGCCATCGCGCAATTTGAACTTTGGCGCATTTTTCTTCTCCGCCATGACTTTGCGCAAGCTCTGCTCGATCAGGGCTTTCATCGTCATGTTGTTGGCGTCGGCGTAGTGCCGCGCTTCTGCAAACAAGGTATCGGGCAGTTCGATGGTGGTTTTCATATGGGCGCCCATAATAGAGAATATGGGTTCCCATTATATCCCGTTTTGAAACGGGTGCGACACGGGAATCCGATAACCCGCTATAATCCGGCCTTCCCATGTCGGAAGAAACCGTTTTCGGCGGGTCGCCCCGCATTGTACGCTCGCCAACCGGGTCAGGTTCGGAAGGAAGCAGCCCTAACGAGTTAGTGCAAGTGCCGGGGGTTCGGCTCGCCACCCACTGATGCACCCCCGTCGCCGAAGGCGACGGGGGTTTGCAGTCCGCAACGGGAGAAGGGCTTGATGTAGAATAGCCCATTGCCCGATTCGTTTTCTTCACGTCCTCTTTTCTCCAGAATACCCGACATGAGTTATCAAGCACTTGCCCGCCAGTGGCGTCCCCGGACTTTCGCGGAGTTGGTGGGGCAGTCCCATGTGGTGACGGCATTGCAGAATGCGCTGACGCGAGGGCGCGTCCATCACGCTTATCTGCTGACCGGCACGCGCGGCGTCGGCAAGACCACGCTGGCGCGGATTCTGGCGAAGAGCCTCAACTGTGAGCAGGGTGTGACGGCGACGCCGTGCGGACAGTGCGCCGCTTGTACGGCGATTGACGAGGGACGTTTTGTCGATCTGCTCGAACTCGACGCGGCGTCGAACACCGGCATCGACAACATGCGCGAAATTCTCGACAACGCCCGCTACGCGCCGACCGCCGGACGCTACAAGGTTTACCTGATCGACGAAGTGCACATGCTGTCGAAAGCGGCGTTCAATTCGATGCTGAAAACGCTCGAAGAACCGCCGGAGCATGTCAAATTCGTTCTGGCGACGACCGATCCGCAGAAAATCCCGGTGACGGTGTTGTCGCGCTGCTTGCAGTTTTCGTTGAAGCCGCTGCCTGCCGAGCAGGTGAAAGCGCGGCTGGCGTACATTCTGGAAGCGGAAAAAATCGCTTTCGACGACGGCGGGCTGGCGCAGATCGCCCGCGCGGCGCGTGGCTCGTTGCGCGATGCCTTGTCGCTGCTCGACCAGGCGATTGCCTACGGCGCCGGCAGCGTTCAGGAAACGCAAGTCCGCGCGATGCTGGGCGCGGTTGACCGCGATTATGTTTACCGCCTGGTTGAGGCGCTGGCGGCGCATGACGGCGCGACGCTGTTGGCGGAAGCCGATGGTCTGGCCGTGCGTGGGCTGGATGCCGGTGCGGTGCTCGATGAATTGATCGCATTGTTTCACCGGATCGCCGTTGCGCAAGTCGTGCCGGAAGCGGCGAACAGTTTTGAGGACAGCGCCCAAGTGGTGGCGCTGGCGGCGCGTTTTTCGGCGGAGGACGTTCAACTCTTTTACCAGATTGCGCTGCAGGGACGCGCCGATCTGGCGCTGGCGCCTGATGAGACGATGGGGATGAGCATGACCCTGTTGCGTCTGCTGGCGTTTACGCCGGAAGCCAAAAGTCCTCCCCTTCAAGAGCCTGCCCCCGAAGCGGTTTTGATCGGGGGGGAGGGTCTGGGTGGGGATGGGGTTTCAGTCTCCCGTTCTTCCCCGATCCCCCCGCAGGGGGAGAGGGGTGCCGAAGCAAACCCCCGCCCGTCTCCGACGGGCACCCAACAAACCCCCGCCGCCTTCGGCGGCACCCCCTTTGAAAAGGGGGCAAACAAAAGTCCTCCGCTTCAAGAGCCAGCCTCCGAAGCGGTTTTGATCGGGGGGGAGGGTCTGGGTGGGGATGGGGTTTCAATCTCCCGTTCTTCCCCGACCAATCTCCCGCAGGGGGAGAGGGGTGTCGAAGCAANCCCCCGCCCGTCTCCGACGGGCACCCAACAAACCCCCGCCGCCTTCGGCGGCACCCCCTTTGAAAAGGGGGCAGAGCCTGCCGCAGTTTCTACCACAATTTCCAAACTCCCTGCCTCCGGCGACGAATGGTCGGACTGGATCGCCGGTCTGGCGTTGAAAGGGATGGCGGCGCAACTGGCCTCGCATACCGAGTGGCGCGGCTTAGCCGAGGGAACATTGACGCTGGCGCTGCCGGAAGCGCAGCGCCATTTGGCGAACAAGGCGAATACCGACAAACTGAAAAAGGCGCTGGAAGAAGCGAGCGGCCAGCGCCTGCGTCTGGCATTTGAAATGGCCGACGTGGCCGCCGATACCTCGTTGGCGGCACGGCAACGGCAGGCGCGCGAACAGGCGCAGCGCGATACTGAAGAAGCGTTCCGCAGCGACGCCTTCGTGCAGGCGTTGGAGAAAGAGGGCGGGGAAGTGCGCTGGGAGACTGTAAAACCCACGGTAAAACCGGCGTCGGAGCAGTCTTCTGAGGCATCGTAGCACGATATGCCAAACAGAAATTATTTGAGAAACAACATTAGAAATCCGTTATAACCTATTGAAAGAAAATGACTATGATGAAGGGGCAACTTGGCAATTTGATGAAGCAAGCGCAGAAAATGCAGGAAGACATGATGCGCGCGCAGGAAGAATTGGCGCAGACGGAAGTCGAAGGACAATCCGGCGCCGGGCTGGTCAAAATCGTGATGACCGGTCGGCACGAAGTGCGGCGGGTCGCCATCGATCCGTCGTTACTGGCGGATGACCGCGACATGCTCGAAGACCTGATCGCCGCGGCGTTCAACGACGCGATTCGCAAGGTGGAGGACGTGTCGAAAGAAAAGATGACCCCGATGGCCGCCGGACTGCCGCCGGGTTTCAAATTACCGTTTTAATCAGGGATTGGGGATCAGGAATCAGATACCCCGAATTCGTCATTCCGCGCGGAGGAAACGACATGCCAGTCAAGATAATCAAGGGAACGCCGTCGGCGTATGCCTACCCATTGCTGATCAAGCAGCTTTTGCACACGCCGATGGCGACGGCGCCCGATCAGGAAATCACCTACAGGGGAACCGTTCGCCATACCTATCGCACCTTCAGGGAGCGTGTCGGGCGGCTGGCCAGCGGCTTGGCTGGCCTCGGTATCGAGCCGGGGCAGACGGTCGCCGTCATGGATTGGGACAGCCATCGTTATCTGGAAGCCTTTTTTGCCGTGCCGATGATGGGCGCGGTTTTGCTGACGGTGAATGTTCGCCTGAACGCTCAACAGATTCTCTATACGCTTAACCACGCCGGCGCTGACGTGCTGCTGGTCAACCGCGAATTTTTCTCCCTGCTGGCGCCGATCGCCGACCGGCTGGAAAGTGTCCGTCGCTTTGTGTTGATCGACGACGAACAGGGCACGCTCGAAGGGCCGGTGGACTTTGCCTCCGAATACGAGGCGTTGCTGGCCGGTTCTGATCCGAACTACGTTTTCGAGGATTTCGATGAAAACGCGCAGGCCACGGTGTTCTACACCACCGGCACCACCGGGTTGCCGAAGGGCGTCAATTTCAGCCACCGCCAACTCGTCCTGCACACGCTGGGGCTCGCCACCCTGATCGGCGCGACGGAAGTTGGGGCGTCGCTTCGCATGTCCGACGTGTATATGCCGCTCACGCCGATGTTTCACGTGCACGCTTGGGGCTTTCCCTACGTTGCCACCCTGCTTGGATTGAAGCAGGTCTATCCGGGACGTTACGTGCCGGGCAGTCTGCTGAAGCTCATCGTTGACGAAAAAGTCACCTATTCGCACTGCGTCCCGTCGATCATGCAGATGCTGCTCAACCATCCTGATTCGGCGTCCTTCGATCTTTCCGGCTGGAAAGTGCTGATCGGCGGATCGGCCATGACCGAAACGCTGGCGCAAGCCGCGCTGAAACGCGGCATCGATTTAACGGCGGGCTATGGCATGTCGGAGACCTGTCCCGTGGTGACCATCGCCCATCTCAAAACAGAAGACCTCCAGAAACCGGAGAAAGAACAGGTGCGCCTGCGCTGCAAGACTGGCCTGCCGTTGCCGCTCGTTGATCTGCGCATCGTCACGCCGGAAATGACGGACGTTCCGCGCGATGGCGCGGCGACCGGCGAAATCGTGCTGCGCACACCCTGGCTGACCCAGGAATACCTGCACGCGCCGCAGGCGTCGGAAAAGCTCTGGGCGGGCGGCTACCTGCATACCCAGGACATTGCCCATATCGACGCGCAAGGCTTCGTCAAGATTACCGACCGCCTGAAAGATGTCATCAAGATCGCTGGCGAATGGGCTTCCTCGCTGGAGCTGGAGGAAATCCTGAACAGCCACGAAGCCGTGCAGGAATCGGCGGTCATCGCCGTGCCCGACGAGAAGTGGGGCGAGCGACCCCTGGCGCTGGTCGTGCTCAAACCGGATTACGTGGGCAAAGTGACAGAACACAAGATCCGCGCTTACGCGGCGCATCTGATCGAAGTCACCCATGTGTCGCGCCACGGCATTCTGCTGCAAGTGCGTTTCGTCCCGGAGCTGATGAAGACCAGCGTGGGCAAACTGGACAAGCGTTCGATGCGGGAAAGCGTTTTGGGGCAGGTTTCGGATGGGCAGGTATCCTGAAAATATGTTCAACGGCGCCCGCTTTTGAAACATCGATGGGCAGCAACCTGCTGTACTGATTTTTGGAGACATCATGTTGAATAAACTGCTAGTTTTGATCTGTACGCTCATGCTTTTGTCTGGCTGCGGGATAATGCTTACCAACTCTTCGCTTACAGAAGCGTCGAGAGGAAAGAGCTTTCAAGAGCTTGTGGAATGGCAGAGTACGGCTGAATCTTTTGAAGTCAATAGGCTCCACTACTTACTTGAGAGACCTTTCTATTACATTAAAAGTGGGCAACCCATGCGAAGCTATATCAACAAGGCGGGGAATACGGTTTATGTGTATTTTTACTGGCGAAGCGATGATGAACCTGTCAAATGTGATCGTTCGGGCTGTTCCGGTGGTTACTCCGAATGCTATATGAGGGAGCAGCATTATGAATTCGCCAACGATGTTGTCATCAGCGCGAAGCACCGTTCTGGCCTAGGAGTCAAAAGACCGCTCTATAGTGATGCATGTGAAGGCTATGACCGCATAGCGGGAGGCGATAATTAGTTCAATAAGCCCGGATAAGCGAAGCGCCATCCGGGAATATTTCACGTGAAGGTGCGGGGTCGCGAAAAAAACTCGTCATTCTGCGCGGAGCGAAGCGGAGTCGCAGAATCCATAAAAATGCGGGCGGGACGTCCGCGCTCCATGATAGGCGGCCCCTCCCCCATCCCAGCCTTCCCCCGCAAGCGGGGGAAGGGGTTTGTATTGATTGATAGACGGCGTAATGCGTTGCGCCCAGCCTTCCCCCGCAAGCGGGGGAAGGGGTTTGTGCTTTCTCACAAGCAAAGATGAGGCATTACCGGCCAAGCGCCTCTCATCTATATGCTTTCGTGCTTTTCGTGTTTTTCCTGGTTAAAATAAATGGTGTTTTCGTTTATAATCAATCGGTTTAGCGTAGAATTCTGCGCGGCTCAATCATTGCAAGGCGAAAAGTGCCGGAAACCATGACAAACAGGATGCCCGTCGGCGAGGTTGCGCCCAGGATCGAC
Organism: Pseudomonadota bacterium; assembly: GCA_009786085.1. GTDB lineage: Bacteria > Pseudomonadota > Gammaproteobacteria > Burkholderiales > Casimicrobiaceae > UBA931. The sequence continues at coordinate 6,357 of WQTW01000083.1, forward strand.
GTGTTTCGCTTCATCGAAGCGGGCGATGTATGTTCGGGGGAGGCGCCGATTGCGCGGTTGGAGCGGCTTCTTGACCGTTTGCCGGAGACGGTGAATCCCGCCGAGGCCGGGACGTTGGCCTGGCAGGTGCGGGGTTTGCGCGATGTGACGGGCAGGCCGGCTTTGGAGATCCTGGTTGAGGGGACGTTCCCGCTGGTTTGTCAGCGTTGTTTGCAACGCCTGGACTGGCCGGTCGCGCAGCGCACGGTGGTGTTGGTGGCGCGGACGCCGGAAGCGCTGGTGGCGTTGGACGATGAGGTAGAGCAGGAAGTGATTTTAGGCTCGAAGGCGCAGGAGGTGTTGGCGCTGGTCGAGGATGAATTGCTGCTGTCGCTGCCGTTTGCGCCGATGCACGAAACGGATTGTGAAGCCGGGGTTTAGCTTCGGTGGATGGATGGATTAAGGCGCTTTGCTCCCCTCTCCCCTTGTGGGAGAGGGGCAGGGGGAGAGGGGTGAAACGATTGTCGTTCCCCCGCTCCCGCCCCTTCGGGGCACCCTCTCCCGCGAGGGGAGAGGGGAAAAGGGTATGGGTTTATTTTTGCTTATTTGGGTTTATTTTTGCTTATTTTGGTTTTTCGTTAGGAGAAAGTTATGGCAGTTCAACAAAACAAGAAATCACCGTCCAAGCGCGGTATGCATCGGGCGCACGATTTTCTGACCAATCCGCCGTTATCGACGGATCCGGTGACCGGCGAAACGCATCGCCGTCATCACATCACGCCCGCCGGTTTTTACCGTGGCAAGAAAGTGGTTAAGACCAAGGCTGACGAGTAAAATCGTAAAACCAAAAGATGCGCGGGATTCGTTTGCGCTCGGGTTTGCACTCGAGCGAACGAACGAGCGTAACGGTCATGAGAATATCAGGTCCGGGAAGAAAACGGACGCACAAGGCGCGCGGCGGGAAAGCTGCCGCGCCTTTTCCTTTTTTATCATTTGAGCGATCAATATGCGTGTGACCATTGCGGTGGATGCCATGGGGGGGGACCACGGTTTGTCGGTGACGGTGCCTGCTGTATCGAGTTTTTTGGCGACGACGCCTGACGCACAGGTGGTGATGGTGGGACTTGCCGAGCCGCTGGAAGCGGCGTTGGCGTCGGTGGACAAAACACTGCGCTCGCGTATCACGGTGCGCGCCGCCAGCGAAATCGTCGAGATGGACGAGCCGCCGGCGGATGCGTTGCGCCGTAAAAAAGATTCGTCGATGCGGGTGGCGATCGATCTGATCAAGAGCGGCGAAGCGCAGGCGTGCGTGTCGGCAGGAAACACCGGTGCTTTGATGGCGATCGGTAAGTTCGTGCTGAAAACCTTGCGCGGGATCGACCGCCCTGCCATCGCGACGCAGTTGCCGAACACGCGCGGCGTTTCGACGATGCTCGATCTTGGCGCGAACGTGAATTGCACGCCCGAACAAATGCTGCAATTTGCGATCATGGGCAGCGCGCTGTCGGCGGCGATCGAGGGTAACGACAACCCGACGGTGGGACTGCTCAATATCGGCGAAGAAGAAACCAAAGGCAACGAGATGGTCAAGGAAGCCGCCGAGTTGTTGAGGCGTTCGGGGCTGAATTTTTACGGCAATGTCGAAGGCAACGACATTTACAAGGGCACGACCGATGTGGTGGTGTGCGACGGTTTTGTCGGCAACGTGGCGCTCAAAACCTCTGAGGGTCTCGTACAGATGCTCTACCAGTTCCTGAAAGACGAATACACGCGCAACTGGCGAACCCGGTTGGCGGCGCTGATTTCGTACCGGGTGCTGAAATCCTTCAAGTCGCGGCTCGATCCGCGGCGTTTCAACGGGGCGACGCTGGTGGGTTTGCGCGGCGTTGTTATCAAAAGTCACGGTTCAGCCGACGAATTGGCGTTCGAATGTGCGTTGCGCAAGGCATACCAAGAGGTGGCGCATGGTATGCTAGACCGTATCGCGCAGCGTATCGAGGCGGTATCGGCGCAGTTGCCGTCGGTTGCCTTGCCGGAAGCGGATCGCGTGGATTGAATCGGCGGCGTTGGTTTGGCGCGTTGTGCCGATGCGTTGTCAACCCCCTCCTTTTTTGACGTGATGATGAAATACAGCCGAATTATCGGAACAGGCGGCTACTTGCCCGAAAAGATCGTAACCAACGACGATCTTTCCAAAACGCTTGATACCAACGATGAGTGGATTCAAACGCGCACCGGCATCCGGCAGCGTCACATTGCGGCGCCTGAACAGGAAACGTCGGATTTGGCGCTGATCGCTTCGCAGCGGGCGCTGACGAGCGCCGGATTGGCGGCGAGCGATATCGACCTGATCGTGCTGGCGACGACCACACCCGACATGATGTTTCCCTCGACGGCCTGCATCTTGCAGGACAAGCTGGGGATTCACAACGGCAGCCCCGCGTTCGATGTGCAGGCGGTGTGCAGTGGCTTCATCTTTGCGCTGGCGACGGCGGATCGGATGATCGCGTCCGGCATGGCGAAAAATGCGCTGGTCGTCGGCGCGGAAGTCATGAGCCGGATTCTCGACTGGAGCCACCGCAATACCTGCGTCTTGTTCGGCGACGGCGCCGGCGCGTTGGTATTGCAGGCGTCGGACACGCCGGGAATTTTATCGTCGCATCTGCATTCGGAAGGGCAGCACCGCCATATCCTGAATGCCACGGGACAAATTCGGGACGGGCGGATTCACGGCTCCCCGTACATCCACATGGACGGCAGCGCCGTGTTTCGGTTTGCGGTGCGGGTACTGGCGGAAAGCACGCAAGAAGCGCTGACGCACAACGGCTTGCAGCTTGCCGACATCGATTGGCTGGTGCCGCATCAGGCCAACGCGCGGATCATGGACGCGACCGCGAAAAAGCTGGGCGTGCCGCCGGAAAAAGTCATTCATACCGTGGCGGGACAGGCCAACACCTCGGCAGCGTCGATACCGCTGGCGATGGATCATGGCGCACGGCACGGCTGCTTCAAACCCGGGCAACTGCTTGCACTGGCGGCGGTCGGCGCCGGCTTTTCATGGGGCGCAAGTCTGGTGCGCTGGGGATAGAAAACAGGAGATCAGAGATGAAAATGGCGTTTGTTTTTCCGGGGCAGGGGTCGCAATCCATCGGGATGATGGCCGGTTTTGACGCGCATCCCGTTGTTCGCAAGACATTTGAAGAAGCCTCCGCCGTATTGGGCGAGGACTTGTGGGCGCTGGCCGAGCGCGGGCCGGAAGAAGCGCTGGCGTTGACGACGAACACACAACCGTTGATGCTGGCGGCTGACGTGGCCGTCTGGCGCGCCTGGTGTGAGACGAGCGACCTGCGACCGGCCATCGTCGCCGGACACAGCCTCGGCGAATACGCGGCGCTGGTTGCGGCGGGCGCATTGACGCTGGAAGACGCCGTGCCGCTGGTGCGCTTTCGCGCGCAGGCGATGCAGGAAGCCGTGCCGGAAGGCGTCGGCGCGATGGCGGCGATCCTCGGACTCGACGACGTACAAGTCACCGCATTGTGCGCAGCGCAAAGCGCGGCGGACGCAGTGGTCGAAGCCGTCAACTTCAATTCACCCGGACAAGTGGTGGTGGCCGGACACAAAAGCGCCGTCGAACAATTCATGGAAACCGCCAAAGAAGCCGGCGCCAAACGGGCGGTGCTATTGCCGGTGTCAGCGCCGTTCCACAGCTCGCTCCTGGTGACGGCGGCGGAGCGGTTGGCGAAACGCTTGAGCGAAACGCCGTTTCGCGCTCCCGAAATCGCCCTCATCCATAACGTTGACGTTCGTGAACACGACACGCCGGAAGCCATCCGGCAGGCGCTGGCGATGCAGGCGGCCAAGCCTGTGCGCTGGACACAAACCTTGCAGGAAATGCAGGCGCGCGGCGTGACCCACATCATCGAATGCGGGCCTGGCAAAGTGCTCGCGGCGCTGACCAAACGCGCAACCGACGGCATCACCGGCCTGGCGTTGACCAGCAGCGACGCTATCGTTAAAGCGCACGGGGATCTTTCGGAAAAGAATTAACCGCAAAGAGCGCAAAGAGCGCATAGAGCGCATAGAGCGCATAGAGCGCAAAGAAAAAAACCGTCATTCTCCGTGTGTAGGGGCGCGATTTATCGCGCCCTGTTTGTTCTCACGCGAAGGCGCGAAGCCGCGAAGGAACGCACGTTCCTTCCCCTTCAAGGGGAAGGTTAGGATG
>WQTW01000084.1 GCA_009786085.1 Pseudomonadota bacterium
GGGGGGGGGGAGAGGGGAAAAAGAATTGCCCTCTCCCGCCCCTTCGGGGCACCCTCTCCCGCTTGCGGGAGAGGGGAGACGGCACGACGATTCCCCGGCTGATTAAAGGAGAATAAACCATGATGCAGTTCAAACGACTTTCCGATATCGATGTTCGCAACAAACGCGTTTTCATTCGCGCCGACATGAATGTGCCGCAGGACGATCAGGGCGCGATTACCGACGACACGCGCATTCGCGCATCGCTTCCGGCGATTGAAGACGCGCTGGCGCGCGGCGCTGCGGTGATGGTGACTTCGCATCTTGGCAGGCCGACCGAAGGCGAGTGGCGCGCCGAAGATTCGTTGACGCCGGTGGCGCAACGCTTGTCGGAATTGCTGAAAAAGCCGGTGCCGTTGATCCGCGATTGGGTTGGCGATACGTCCTGGCAAAAAACGCTGAAGCCGGGCGACCTCGTGTTGCTCGAAAATTGCCGGATGAACAAGGGCGAGAAAAAGAACGATGAAAACTTGTCTCGTTCGATGGCGGCGTTGTGCGATGTCTATGTGCACGATGCGTTCGGAACAGCGCACCGCGCCGAAGCGACCACGCACGGCGTCGGTTTCCATGCGCCGATAGCGTGCGCCGGTCCGTTGATGGCGGCAGAGCTTGATGCGTTGAGCCGGGCGTTGGCTGCGCCGAAGCGACCGATGGTGGCGATTGTCGCGGGATCGAAAGTCTCGACCAAGCTCACTGTGTTGCGCACACTGGCGGAAAAAGTGGACACCTTGATTGTCGGCGGCGGCATTTCCAACACCTTTTTGCTGGCACAGGGATTCCCGATCGGCAAGTCGTTGGCGGAACCTGATCTGGTGAACGAAGCCAAAGCGTTGCTGCACGATTTTCCCGGCAAGTTTCCGTTGCCGGTCGATGCGGTCTGCGCCAAATCGTTTGCTGCCGACGCGGCGGCGGAAACAAAAGGCATCGACCAGGTTGCCGACGACGATCTCATTCTCGATGTTGGTCCTCGCACGATGGAAATGTTGGCGCCGTTGCTCATGTCGGCAGGCACCATCGTCTGGAACGGGCCGCTCGGCGTTTTCGAGTTCGACGCTTTTTCCAAAGGGACGCAATCGCTGGCGCAAATCATTGCGCGGTCACCGGCGTTTTCGATTGCCGGCGGCGGCGATACGCTGGCCGCTATCGCCAAGTTCGGCGTAACGCAGGACGTCAGCTATGTTTCAACCGGTGGCGGTGCATTCCTTGAGTTTCTTGAAGGAAAAGAATTGCCGGCGGTGGCGATGTTGAACGCGCGGGCGTGACGGTGTCAGGAATCAGAGGTCAGGTATCAGATGTCAGAAATCGGAGTTTCGTCATTGCGAGGAGCCTTTAGCCGCGAGCGAAGCGTGGCGGAAAGCGACGAAGCAATCCAGAAAAAAATTAACCGCAAAGAACGCAAATCTTGTAGGGTGGATAAGCGAAGCGCAATCCACCAATAACAAACCCCCGTCCGCCTTCGGCGGACACCCCCTTTGAAAAGGGGGCTTTAAATCGCATCTTTGCGGCTTCGCGTGACAAAAAGGGCGGGTTTCAAACCCGCCCTTTTTTCGAGGGGTGGGCACGCTACACTTTGCGCACTCTTGCTGTTTTCCGTTACCGTGCAACATGTTCCCCTCTCCCGCTTGCGGGAGAGGGGTGGGGGAGAGGGTGAACAAACAGGGCGCGATAAATCGCGCCCACAAATGGTGGATTGCGGCCTTCGGCCTTATCCACCCTACGTTTTTTCTTTGCGCTCTCTGCGGTTCAGTGGTTGATTACCTGTTGATGAATTCCCCGCTTTCGCAAGCAATCCGGCGGATCGGGTAAATCACTTTGCGATCAGCGCCGTTCAGTTTTCCTTCGACGGTGATGTACATCCAGCCGCCCGAAGCCCTGCGATAGGAGACGGTTTGCGGGAAAACGTCGGCGACGTTTGAAAATTTGTAGATGGTGTCTTCCTGATCGGCGGTTTCGCCGCTGAAACGAAAGCGGTGCTCTTGTTCGTCGGGGGCGGTGATGGTGTAATGCACGGCGTCATCACGAACGTCCATCCGCAGGAATTGGTGATCTTGCGTTTTGTCGCCGAGAACGGTATGGCTGATGCCCAGCAGCATGTCGCCGCGCAGCGGCAGCCAGTGCTCCCGGAATTCGCGCTGGTTGACGTTTCCTCTCCAGCAGCCTTCGAGCCAGGCCAGCGGCGCCAACGGCCCGGTGGCTTCCTGTTTGTTTTCGGTTGGCTGGGGCGCCACCGCGGCAGGGGTAGCATCGGCGGTTGCCGTTGGTGGCGGCTCACTTTTGAGCGGCGTTTGTGCGCAAGCGCCGAGCAGCAGCGCCGGTAACAGTAAGGTAGCGTTCTTGAGGAACGAAAAGGGTTTGTTCATAACAATGTTTCCTGCTTGTGTTGTCGCTGTAACGGAGCAGGAGCAAGGGAAGCCCCCGCTCCTGCCTCTGTATTTTAACACTCAGAAGGTATAGGTGAATTGCACGGACGCCACGGTTGCATAGTTTTTGTAATAGCCGTCGAGTGCGCCATTGGCCTGCGGGTTGCCGCCGTTGTCGCGGATCGGCGCTTTTTTGCCGAACAGGTAGGTAAAACCGGCGTCGATGTGCATTTGCGGGTTGATCGCGTATTGGCCGCCGAGGCTTATCCAGTAACGATCCACGTCGGGCAGGCGTGGCGTTCGGTAGGTGTCACGAACCGGTGATTGGTCGTAAGCAACGCCCGCGCGCATCAGCCAACGCTCGTTGAAGCGGTAATTACCGCCCAGCGAAACCCGCCAGGTGTTTTTGAACCACTCCGGTGTGCTTTGCAGTACGGAGCCTTCATTGCGGATGAAGGTCAGCTCTTTTAGCGACGACCAGCCTGTCCACTGGATGTCGGCCATCAGGTCGAGTTTGGGGGTGACTTGCCGGAAGAACGACAGATTGGCGTTTTGCGGCAGGGTGATATCGGCGTGGATTTTGCCATCGTGAAGGGCGTTGTTCACGCCATCGGCGATTCCGCCGACGATAGGCGCCAGCGCCGCAGGGACGTTGCCAAGCGACGGATGATTGAAAGTGACGGTGCCGTTCACTTTGTGTTTGACTTCGGAACGGTAGGAAAGGCCGACGCGCGTGGACGGATCGAATTCGTAGAGGAGACCGGCGTTCCAGCCCCAGGCGTTGTTGTGGCCTTTGACTTTGGAAATGCTGTCCAGACCGCCGGTCGCGCCGAGGATGGCAGGCAGCATGTCGGGCGGCAAGCGACCGGCGGCGGCGGCCGATTGCGCGGCGGAGGCGAGCGCCGCCGAGTAGTTGACGGCGCTGGTGAAAATGGCGTGGACGTACTGCCAGTTAACGCCGATGCCCAGGCTCAATTGTTCGGTGGCTTTGAATGAAACGGCCGGATTGACGTTGAGCGTTTTGACGGCCGAGCGCAGCGCCAGATAACGTCCGGCCCAGGTGTTGTTGTAATCGGTTTCCAGACCGAACGGTGTACCCATGCCGAGACCGGCTGTCCAACGGTCGTTGATCGGCAGCGCCACATAGAAATTGCCGAGGAAGTTGGCGGAACCGGAGTCACCGCCTTCATTGCCCAGAGGCTGGTTGAACGCGGGTTGTGAGCGTTCGTGATGGAACGTCATCGACGGCGTGGCAATGTGCATGGCGCTGATAACTTGTTTGGACTTTCGCTGCGAGAGCGTCGCCGGGTTGGCGAACATCGACGACGCATCCGCTCCTTCTGCTGCGCCGCCGGCGAACGCATTGCCCAGGCCGCTGGCGCTTTGTTCCTGCAATGCGAAAGCAGCGGCCTGCGCTTGTGTACACACGCCTCCCAAACTGCTGATGATGACAACGGCCAGTGCGCTTTTTTTCAGGCTTGTTTTCATGGTGTTCCTTTAAGGCAAGTTGACTTTGGAAAGGAAAAACTCAAGAAGCAAAGACAAGGGATTGCGGAAAAAGTTTTTATGGAATGAAACAGGTTTCGCTCGGGTTCATACATCTTCTTCCGAAGCGGGTTGTCGCAGTTCGCGGCGCAGGACTTTTCCGATGGTGTTTTTCGGAAGCTCGTCACGAAATTCCACCTGGCGCGGTATTTTATAAGCGGCCAGATTGACACGGCAGTATTGGATCAGTTCTTCCGACGTGAGCGTCGGGCTGCGCTTGACGACGAAAAGTTTGACGACTTCGCCGGTTCGCTCATCGGGAATGCCGATGGCCGCGCACTCGAGTACGCTCGGATGGGTCAACGCGACGGCTTCGACTTCGTTCGGATAAACATTGAAGCCTGACACCAGAATCATGTCTTTCTTGCGATCGACGATAGTGAAACGACCGCATTCATCCATCACCGCCATGTCGCCGGTCAAAAAGAAACCGTCGGCGGTTTTGGCGCGTTCGGTTTCGTCGGGACGTTTCCAGTAGCCTCGTGTGACTTGCGGGCCGCGGATGCAAATTTCGCCGACTTCACCGATTCCGACATCGTTACCCTTCTCATCGCGCAGCACGACCTCGGTTGACGGAAGCGGCAAGCCGATGGAGCCGGTGCCATCGGCATCCAGCCGATTGATGATGGCGCCCGGCGACGTTTCAGACAAACCATAACCTTCCGACAGCGGGGTTCCGGTCACTTCCCGCCAGCGTTTGCATACGGCAGGATGCAGCGCCATCGCGCCGCCCAGCGAAACGCGCAGGTTGGAAAAATCGAGCTTGCGAAAATCGGCGTTGTTGAGCAAGGCGTTGAACAGCGAGTTGACGCCGGTAATGATGGAGAATTTGTAGTGGCCGATTTCGCGCACCATCGTGCGAATGTTGCGCGGATTGGTGATGAGCACGCTTTCGGCGCCGATCGCCATCATCAGAAGGCAGTTGGCGGTCATCGAAAAAACGTGGTACAGCGGCAACGGTGTGATCATGATTTGCCGCTCGTCGAGATTGATGAAGGGCTTGACCCATGCCAGCACTTGCAACAGGTTGGCGACCAGATTGCCGTGCGTCAGAATGGCGCCTTTGGAAACGCCGGTTGTGCCGCCGGTGTATTGCAGAAAAGCGATGTCGCTGGAAGTGTTTTCGCTCGGCGTCAACTTCATTCGTCGGCCACGGTTCAAAACGTCGGTAAAGTAAATCGCGTTCGGCAGCGAAAAGGATTCCACTTTCTTCGTCACATGGCGCAGCACGAAGTCGATGATCAGCCCCTTGAATCCCATCTCCTCACCGATCGTGGTGAGAATGACGCGCCGCACCTGGGTTTTTTCAAGAACCTTTTCCAGCGTGTGCGCGAAATTTTCGGCGACGACGATCATCTCAGCGCCGGAATCGTTCAATTGATATTGCAGTTCGCGCGCTTTATAGAGCGGATTGACGTTGACGACGATGGCGCCGATACGCAGAAGAGCGAACAGACACACCGGGTATTGCAGGATGTTCGGCATCATCAACGCGACCCGCGAGCCTTTGGTGATTCCTTGCGATTGCAACCAGGCGGCGAACGCGGCAGAAAGTTCATCCAGCCGACGGAAGGTGATGGTGCGTCCCATGCAAGAGTAAGCGGGACGCTCGGCGAACTGTTCAATGCTGCGGTCAAACAACTTGTCGAGCGACAACTCGGGGTCAATCTCAATCGTTGCCGGAACCCCTTCAGGATAATGATCGAGCCAAACCGGATTCATAAACTCCCCTGCATCTTTCTTCCCTTTTCTGCGCGAGCGGCGATGCGTGATGATCTGTTGGTGTTGTTCTCGTTGCGCTGGCGGCTTTCGCAGTTTTTATCTGAAGAGTGAATTGTACATGCTGACAGGCGCTATGCCACTCGGACAGAGCGAAAAACAAAATAGGCTGGAATAGCGTTATTTCTCTTTCGGTTTAGCGTGTTGTGACATTTTAGAAAAGAAATAAAGCGTGTTTTTTGCAGAAGCAAACAATTTAAGCGCAGTTGGCTAAGATGTTGCCGACATCTGCGCATCGAAACCGGCATTTTCGATGGCAGCGATAAGTGTGGCGGGCGCGGTTTGCGCATCGTCATAGTGCGCGGTAGCGCATTTGTCATCGAACGATACCGTGACATCGGCAACACCGGACACAGCTTTCAACGCGCGGGTCACGCCGGCAACACAACCCTGACAAGTCATTCCGTCGATGAGAAATGCGGCGGTTTTAAGAGCCATGATGAAATCCTTTCTTTGAGAGACGGAGCATTTTAACCGCAAAGAACGCAAAGAAAAAACCATAACCACGAAAGGCACGAAAAGTACGAAAGGCACGAAAACCCCTTCCTCCGCTTGCGGGGGAAGGCGGGGATGTGGGGACAGGAATCAGAGGTCAGAGGTCAGAGGGCAGCAATCGTATCCCGGATAAGCGAAGCGCCATCCGGGAATAACCTCACGCGGAGGCGCGAAGCCGCGAAGGAACGATCCCCTCTCCCGCTTGCGGGNGNGGGGNGGGGGAGNGGGTGAGGGGCGCGATTTATCGCGCCATGTTTTATGGATTCTGCGACTCCGCTTCGCTTCGCGCAGAATGACAGCTTTTCCCTTCGCGGCTTCGCGCCTTCGCGTGAGCATGCTTTTCTGATGCCTGATCTTTGCGTTCTTTGCGGTTAATGCGTTTTTCGCCAGCGTTTGAGCAACAGCGCGTTGGTGACGACGGAGACGGACGACAGCGCCATCGCCGCGCCAGCCAGCACCGGCGACAGAAAACCTAGCGCCGCCAGCGGAATACCGAGCACGTTATAGACGAACGCGAAAAAAAGGTTCTGGCGAATTTTGCGAAGCGTCGCACGTGACAAATCAATCGCGTCGGCGACCATCGTCAAATCGTTGCGGAGTAATGTCATGTCGGCGGCTTCCAGCGCGCTGCCGGAACCGGCGCCCATCGCGAACGAGACATCGGCTTGCGCCAGCGCCGGTGCATCGTTCACGCCATCACCGACCATGCCGACAACGCGATGTGTTTGTTGCAATGCCATCACCAATGCGCGTTTGTCCTGCGGCGATTGTTGTGTCCGTATCTCATCAATGCCGGCAAGGCGCGCCATCGACCGCGCCGCACGTTCATGATCGCCGGTCACGAGGTAGGGTGTGATGCGCTGCGCACGCAGCGCGGCCACCATCGGCGCGGCGCTGTCGCGTATCGTGTCGGCGAGCAGCAGCACGCCCTGGCATTGTGCGCCGCGAGCAATGACGACGCGGGTGGCCGATGCTTCGCTTAACGATTCGATGGCGGAAATATCGACGCCCTGCGTTTGCAGAAAGGCCGGTGAACCGATGCGCCATGTTTCGCCGTTGAGGTCAGCGCTGACGCCCAAACCGCTGTGTTGTTGAACGCCGGTAACGTCAGGCAAGGCAAGACTTCGCGCTTGCGCGGCGGCCACGATGGCTTGCGCGAGCGGATGGCTCACGCCTTGTTCCAATGCGGCCGCTGCGGACAACAACGCATTTTCGTCGAGAGAGGACGACGGATGCAGATGCAGCGCGACGAGATGCGGCGCACCGGTGGTCAGTGTGCCGGTTTTGTCGAACAACACGGTGTCGATGCGTTCGGCGCGTTCGAGCGCTTCGGCGTTTTTAATCAGGATACCGGCTTGCGCGGCGCGACCGACGCCGACGATCAATGCGGTGGGCGTGGCAAGTCCGAGCGCGCAGGGGCAGGCGATGACCAGCACGGCGGTGGCGCGCAGCAAAGCCTGCGCCCAATCGCCGAGCGCGACACCGTTGGCGAGCAGTGTCAACACAGCGATGCCCAACACGGCAGGAACGAACACGGCGGCAACGCGATCCGCCAGTCGCTGGATCGGTGCCCGCGAACTTTGCGCCTGCGCGACCTGGCGGACGATACCGGCAAGCAAGGTGGTGTGTCCGACGGCGGTGGCGACGCATTCCAGCGCGCCGCTGGTGTTGACCGTACCGGCGTAAACAGCATCTCCGATGCTTTTATAAATGGGCAAGCTCTCGCCGGTCAGCATCGCTTCGTTCAGCGCCGAATGACCGGCGGTGATCGCGCCATCCACCGGCACCGTATCACCGGCGCGTACCAGATAAGCATCGCCCGGGCGAATGTGCGCCAGCGATACGCTCTCGACCGTGCCGTTCGACAGACGCAACACCGTATTCGGCTGCAAGGCCATCAGACTTTTCAGCGCCGTCGATGCGCGTGCGCGTGCGCGCGCTTCCAGCCATTTGCCGAACAGCACCAGCGTGATGATGACGGCGCTGGCTTCAAAGTACACATGCTGATCCGGCAACGGCCACAGCCACACGGTGAGCGACAGCAAAAAAGCGCACGAGGTTCCCAGCGCAACGAGAACATCCATGTTGGCAGCGCCGTTGCGCAGCGCGTGCCAGCCGCCTTTGTAAAAACGCGCACCGATAACGAACTGGATCGGCGCGGCCAGAAGAAACTGCACCCAGGCAGGCAGAACATCATGATCCTGACCGGTCAGCATCAAAACCATTTGCCAGAGAAACGGCAGGCACAGCAGCGCGGCAACGATCAGCATATTGCGTTCGCGTTTCAACGATGCAGCGCGTTTTTCGTCGTCGGCTTGGGGAATGGAAAGTGCGTGAGCGTCGGCGTCGAGAAACGGATCGACCGCGAGCTTCGCGTCGAAACCGGCGCGTTGCACGGCGGCGATCAGCGTGTCGGCGGTGACGACGGCGATGGCGCTTTCAGCAATCTCGATATGCGCCGTTTCGGTGGCGAAATTGACCTGCGCGGAAACCCCATCGAGCCGGTTCAAAACCTTCTCGAGCCGCGCGGCGCAGGCGGCGCAGGTCATTCCGGAAATAGTAAGGTCGACGAGCATAATAACTTAGTATAATAGTCGGATATGGAAAAACGGGGAAGCGCCCCGGAACAGAAAGAGACTTTATGGCGGCCAATGTCCCCCCCATTTCACGCAACAAACTCCTGACGATTGCCGGATTGGGCTTCATGTTCGATGCGTTCGACGTCGGTCTGCTGTCGTTCATCATGGCGGCGCTCAAGCACGACTGGAACCTGTCGGCCACCGAAATGGGCTGGATCGGCGGCATCAACTCCATCGGCATGGCGCTCGGAGCGCTGATGTTCGGCATGCTGGCGGACAGAATCGGCCGCAAAAAAGTGTTCATTCTGACCCTGTTGACCTTCAGTATCGCCAGCGGCTTGTCGGCCGCCTCGATCTCACTGGCGATGTTGCTTTTCCTGCGCTTCTTCATCGGCCTGGGACTCGGCGGTGAACTGCCGGTGACCTCGACGCTGGTATCGGAAAGCGTGCAAGCGCACGAGCGCGGCAAAGTTGTCGTGCTGGTGGAAAGCTTCTGGGCGCTGGGCTGGATACTGGCGGCACTGGTCGCGTATTTCGTCATCCCCAACATCCCCGATCACGGCTGGCGGGTGGCGCTGCTGATCGGCGCGTTACCGGCGTTTTACGCCGTGTATTTGCGGCGCAACCTGCCCGATTCGCCGCGCTACTTGTCACAAATGGAACTGCGGGCGGCCATGCAGAAAAAGCCACGCTTCAGTGAAAATCTGGCGCAACTGTTCTCCCGCCCCTACCGGCGGGCGACAGTGATGCTGTGGGTGCTGTGGTTCTGCGTCGTATTCTCGTATTACGGCATGTTCCTGTGGCTGCCGAGCGTCGTCGGTCTCAAAGGCTTTGGCCTGATGAAAAGTTTTGAATACGTGCTGATCATGACTTTGGCGCAATTGCCGGGCTACTTCACCGCCGCCTGGCTGATCGACCGGCTCGGACGCAAATTCGTGCTGGTCACCTACCTGTTGGGAACGGCACTCTCCGCGTACTTCTTCGGCAACGCCGACACCGTCGCGCAACTGCTGATTTCCGGAATGATGCTTTCGTTTTTCAACCTCGGCGCCTGGGGCGCGCTCTACGCCTACACGCCCGAACAATACCCTGACGCAATCCGCGCCACCGGCGCCGGCGCGGCAGCCGCCGTCGGTCGCATCGGCGGCATCTTCGGCCCACTGATGGTCGGCTACCTCGTCGTAGCGCAGATCAGCATCGAAACAATCTTCCTCCTCTTTTGCGCGACGATAGTGGTGGGCGTTACCGCGGTGCTGCTGTTGGGGAAAGAGACGCAGAAAATGGAGTTGAGAACCTAACTCAACCGCAAGGGTCGGCCTTACGCAAAGAAAAATCTGGCTCTTTTAAATTTTAAGTGGGTAGCAAAGCAAAGCCATCCAGAGAATTCTCACGCGAAGGCGCGAAGAAGGATTCCGTCATCCCCGCGAAAGCGGGGATCCAGCTATTCCAACCTCAAACTTTCAAACCTTTGCATCGACAAAGCACATGTTT
>WQTW01000085.1 GCA_009786085.1 Pseudomonadota bacterium
GCAATCCAGCGATTTTTTCGTCGCACACCTTTTCTGGATTGCTTCGCTTCGCTCGCAATGACGGCTTTTTTTATTCACGCGAAGGCACGAAGCCGCGAAGATATCGAACACGCCACACACGTTTGCCGTCATTCCCACGGAAGCGGGAATCCAGGAAAGAACCTCACGAAAAAAGAAAACGTGTGTTTTACCGATGCAAAGGTTGGGAAGTTTGAAAATTGAATGTCCAGAGGAAGAAAGCCCTCTCCCCTACCCCTCTCCCGCAAGCGGGAGAGGGAATCGTTCCTCCGCGTAAGGATATTTTTCGTGGCTTTCGTGTTTTTCGTGGTTAAAAGGCTTTTTTCTTCTCGCCTTCGCGTGAAATGAATAGGGCGGGTTTGAAACCCGCCCCTACACGCGCAAACATTTTTTCTTTGCGCTCTTTGCGATTAATTTACGCGCTGGACTCATGCAACGCGCTATATATCCGCGCGGCCAACGCTTTGGAGATGCCCGGCGCCCGCGCCAAATCGTCGGCGCTGGCGGCGCGAACGCCTTTCAATCCGCCGAAGTGATTGAGCAAGGCGCGACGGCGTTTGTCGCCGACGCCTTCGATGTCCTGCAAGCTCGACGCCAGCCGCGCTTTGCCGCGACGGGCGCGATGTCCCTGAACGGCGAAGCGGTGCGCTTCGTCGCGGATTTGATGCAGCAGTTGAAAGCCGGCATGTTCGGGAGCTAAACGCAATGGCGTTTCTTCGCCCCAGCGCCACACATCTTCATTGCCAACTTTGCGCTCCGGTCCTTTCGCCAGTCCGATCAAGGCGATGTCGAGTCCATCGTCCTCGAGCACTTGCGCCGCCAGACGCAGTTGTCCCTTGCCGCCGTCGATCACCCACAGGTCCGGCGTTGGCACTTCGCCGGTGACGATGCGCGCAGCACGACGACGCAACGCTTCTTGCATCGCTGCGTAATCGTCGCCGCCGGAAGTCGGCGCAACATTGAAACGCCGGTATTCGTTGTTCTGCATCGCGCCTTTGTCGAACACCACACACGATGCCACGGTCGCCTCGCCCATCGTGTGCGACACATCGAAGCATTCGATCCGCTGCACATCCGGCAGGCCGAGCGCTTCCTGCAACGCGCTCAATCGCGCTTGTTGCGTGGCTTTCTGCGCCAGTTGTTGGGCGATGGCGAGTTTGGCGTTACGGGCAGCCATCGTCAGCCAAACGCGGCGCTCGCCGCTCGGTCGTGACGCGACGTTGATCTTGCGTCCGGCCTGCGCCGTCAACGCTTCTAGCAAGGGTTCGCTCGGCACGACTTCATCCAGCACCAGCAACGACGGCACAGGCCGTTCCAGATAATGCTGCGCCAGAAACGCCTCGGCCACTTCGGCCAATGTGCGCTCTGCCGCATGCGACGGAAAGAAGGTGCGGTCGCCGACATGTCGCCCGCCGCGCACCATCACGACGTTCACGGCGGTCACGCCCTGGTCGTGTACCGCCGCGATCACGTCAACGTCCCGCGCTGTCGTGCTTTCGACAAACTGTTTCGATTGCAGTTGTTGCAATCGCTGCCATTTGTCGCGCAGCGCCGCCGCCTGTTCAAATGCGAGCGCCGCGGCGGCGCTTTCCATTTGTTTTTGCAGTTGCTCGCGCACATCATCGACTTTGCCTTGCAGAAACAGCATGGCGGAGCGCACGTCCTCGGCGTAAATTTCCTCGGTGATATAGCCAACGCACGGCGCGGTGCAACGTTCGATCTGATGAAGCATGCACGGTCGCGTCCGGTGCGCGAACACGCTGTTCTCGCAGGTGCGCAGTTGAAAAAGTTTCTGCAACATCGCCACGCCTTCGCGCACCGCGCCGGAATTCGGGAACGGGCCGAAGTATTGGTGCTTCTTGTCGAGCGCGCCGCGATGAAAACGCAGTTGCGGAAAAGCGTCTCCGCTCACGCACAGATACGGATAACTTTTATCGTCACGAAAGAGAATGTTGTAGCGCGGCGCCAACGCCTTGATCAGGTTGTTTTCCAGCAGCAGCGCCTCGGCTTCCGAGCGCGTCACTGTCGTTTCGACCCGCGCCACCTGTGACACCATGATCGCAATGCGCGGCGACAGCCCGCTTTTCTGGAAATAACTGGTCACGCGCTTTTTGAGATTGAGCGCCTTGCCGACATAGAGCGTTTTTTCCTGCGCGTCCAGCATCCGGTAAACGCCCGGCTCCTGCGGCAACGCCGCAATCATCGCTTTGGCGTCGAACGGCGGCGCGTCCGTTTCCGCCCCCTTTTCAAAGGGGGTGTCGGCGAAGCCGACGAGGGTTTGCCTCCGGGCTTCGGTTTCCGACGGTTGCAACGGTTTTTTCATGGTTTGCTCTCGAATCGTTATAATACCAGTGCGAAGCAGGCCAGGCTGCCGCTGCTTTCCGTCAAGGAAAGGAGAGGAAAGTCCGGGCTCCACAGAGCAGGGTGCCGGGTAACGCCCGGCCGCCATACGCTGACGGTTTCACCGCAGCCAAAGCGAGGAACAGGGCCACAGAGACGAGTCGCCGTCCGCATTCGTGCGGCGGCGGGTGAAACGCGGTAACCTCCACCCGGAGCAACGCCAAATAGGCAGACGATGACGCGGCTCGCGTAGTCTGCGGGTAGGCGGCTTGAGCGCGTCAGTGATGACGCGCCTAGAGGAATGGCAGTCACGTCTTGCCGGAAACTCGTTTCCGGTGAGACGACAGAACCCGGCTTATCGGCCTTGCTTCGTTTTTGTTTTTTTTTACCGCAAAGAACGCAAAGAAAAAACGTCTTTCCCCTACCCCTCTCCCCTACCCCTCTCCCGCAAGCGGGAGAGGGAATCGCTCCTCCGCGTAAGGATATTTTTCGTGGCTTTCGTGTTTTTCGTGGTCAAAAGGTTTTTTTCTTCGCGGTTTCGCGCCTTCGCGTGAGATAACAAGGGCGGGTTTGAAACCCGCCCCTACATGCGCAAACGTTTTTTTCTTTGCGCCCTTTGCGTTCTTTGCGGTTAAATTGTTTTTTTCTTCCCGGATGGCGCTTCGCTTATCCGGGCTACACGCTGATCCCTGGCCTCTGATCCCTGACTCAGCGCAACGCCTCTTCAAGAAGGCGTGCGTTTTCGTAAACGATTTTCAGCAATATGCTCAAGCTGACTTTTCTTTCGGCGACGGTGGCCAACACGAATTGTTGTTTGCCGCCGTCCACCATCCGTAAAATCACGCGCAGATCGCTCAGATCAAGCACCACCGCTTCCAGTCGCGTTTTCGACCCGACTTCCCTGCCGGCCGCGTCGCCCAACGCCATCATGGAGCTGGCGATGGCGGCAAATTTTTCCGGCAGTTCGGCATCCCCGCGCTGGCTGCCGGCAACCACTTGTTGAAAGCCGTCAACGGTCGCCAACAGGATCAACTGAATTTCCGGAACCCGTGCGCAGCAGTGGTTCAATCTCAACTGAAGCGCCGTGGCCTGTATTTTAGACAGTGGTTTCATTCGCGCTCTGCGTCGTTTGGGAAGGTTCGCTGTCTTTGGCAGGCTCTTTGTCGCTCACGGGAAACACGCCGCGATTTGTTTTTTCGGAAGGCTTGCCGCCTTCGGCAGGCGCGTTGCTGTCGGCCAGACCACCGGCAGGATCATGGGCAGATGAGGCGCTCTGTGCCGCTTTTTCGGCAGGTTCGCCGCCGCGATAATCGTCTTCGAGGACTTCGATTTGCGTAAAGAGTGCGTCAAGCAACAGCAACACGTCTTTCTTTTTTCGGACATCGACTGAAAACACTGGAATCTTGATTTTGCGCCGCGCCAGTTTGGCGACGTATTTGTCCAGCGCGCCGCGTCTTTTCGATAAGCGTCCGACGCCGAGCACCGCCCGCCCCGATCTCAACAATTTGTGGAACGATTTAAGAAAGATGTCGAGCTCGGCGAACGGATCGGGGCGCGACGCATCGGCCAGAAGCACCATGCCCATCGCGCCATGTTCGAGCATCGCCCACATGAAACTGAAACGCTGTTGCCCGGGAATTCCGTACAGCCGCAAGCGATCTCCCGAAGGCAGGGTGATACGACCGTAGTCCAGCGTGACCGTTGTCAATTCTTTGTCGAACGCTTCGCGGTCGCTGTTGGCGACATCGGTGGACACCGGCGGAATTTCGCTGACGGCGGAAATCGCTGTCGTCTTGCCGACCCCCATGCCGCCGGCGAACAGTAGTTTATACTCCTGAACCACGCTATCTCCGCGACAAACCCAACACTCTACGCAGGCTGCGAACGATGCCGCTGAACGCCGTTTTCTCAGCAGGCGCTTTCTGCGACGCTTTCGGCATCTGCCGTTCGCAACGCAACCAACCGCTCAACCAGCACACGCTCAACAAACGCGCCAAATCGGCCTCGCTCGTTTCCGATTCCCGCCGAAGCGCGGCCAGAGACAGTGTTTGCCGCGTCAACAGCGCCGTCGCCAGCATCACGCCGGAACGCGACGAGAACTCCGGCTGAACGCCGAAATCCGGCCAGCGCCTGAGGTGCAACAGCGCATTGATCGGCAAATCGAGGCTGGCAAAATCGTAACAGAAACGTGTCGAAAAGGGCCAGGCGAAAAGATCGAGGTCGATCTCAATCAAAGCATCGCTTTTGGTCAGCGGCGGTAATCCGCTCAACGTGAATTTCCATTGGAACGATCTGCCGCCGGCAGGCTCCGCCGAACGATCGAGCATGAAGCGCCGCGACGCATAGATTTTTCGACGACCGTTGTACAAACGCCCGATCCATCCCAACTGGTCGAAAACATCGATGCTGCGTCCCTGCGGACGCTCGCCTTCCAGGCTGCTGCGCAATGATCGCATCGCCTGCATCAGTGACCCGACCGTCGCCGGACGCGACAACGCACCCATACCGGTCGCCTGCGCCACGCCGACGGTCAAAACGCGCCCCTCGGGGAGCTGCGATAAACGCAGGTCTGTCGGTATCTGTGACGGGTGCAAGCCCGTTGACGGTATTTGCGTCGTACGGAAATCCGTCGGCACATGAGACACTCTCATGTCCGTCGGAACTTGCGACAGCCGCGGGTCGGTCCATACCGACGGTTGCGTTGTCGGTAGCGTCGTCGTTCGTATTTCGGGCGCCAAAGTCACTGTCTGACGAGGCGCCACAACCCCCGGCATTCCCGTGGCCGTATTGAACGGCCATTCGCCTTCCAGACGATCGAAACACTCCAGCAGTTCGGATGCCCGCAATGGATAATGCACCACCCGTATTCCCGGCGGCAGATTGACCGCCACGCCATTGGGCACGGTCAACACAAAACGGGACGAAGGTGTACGCCGCACCGCCAGACGCATCTGATCGGATTCGTTGTGAACGGACGGCGTGATAATCACGTCCGCCTGCCCATCTTCCTCGAACACCCAGGGCTGCCGCCCACGACGAGCGTCAAGAATCCGCAATAGCGACCGGACGATAAAAACGTCGCGTTCTCCCAGTCCGGAACACGCAACGCGAATCGGTAAGCGCGTTTCGCTCATGACGCCTTGGCTATGAATAAGATCTACAAAGTGTTTATCTTAATGTAAAAGATTGTTTCCGTGTATCTTTCTTGCGCTTTTGTGGAACGGTTCGAGAAAGATAGTTGAAATGGGCAGACGAAAAATGTTTTTAGCATAGTCCGTTTACTGCGTTGCCGCCCGCGTTTGCCGCAGCGCCTCAAACCCGCCGATATTGACCGCGTTCTGGTAACCGGCCTCCTTGAGCGATTTCTCCGCGATTCCCGACCGGCGACCGCTGCGGCAATACAGCTCGATTTTGGCGTTTCTATCCGCGGTCACCTCCCCGATTTTGGCGATGATTTCCTGATAGTCGATATTGATCGACCCCAGCAAATGCCCTCTGTCAAACTCCTGAGGCGTGCGCACGTCGATCAGGAAGCCCGATTCTGCCGCCGCTGCGTTCATTAAGCCCATTGCCGATATTCCCATTGCCAACGCTCCCGCCGCCAACCTGCGTTTCCACCCATTGCCCATTGTTGCTTCCCTTCCCCTTTCATCACTTTGCTTATCACTTTGCTTATCACTTTACTTCTCATAACCATGAAACTTGCGCCGATCAGATGTCAGAGGTCAGAGATCAGATATCAGAATCTGATACCTGACATCTGATCTCTGACCTCTGACCTCTGACCCCTGCCCCGCCTAAAACCACCCTCGCTTCGCCGCCCGGTTCACGCCGCTGACCACGGCTTTCAGCGTCGCCGTCACAATGTTCGGGTCGAGCGCCACACCATAGAGCGCGTCTTCATCGCCGATCCGCAATTGCACATAAGCAACCGCTGTCGCATCTTCGCCGCTGCCGGTCGCGTGTTCATGGTAGTTCAACACATGAATGTTCAAGCCGAAATTGTTGCGCAATGCCTGCACGAACGCATCGACCGGGCCGTTACCGTCACCGTGAATCACGCTGGAAACACCGTTGTGTTTCAGCGTCGCCTCCAGATGTTCCGTTCGTCCGTCGGCGCCGTGCGTCGCCCGATGTTGTTCATAGACAAATGCCGGCGCAGCAACTTCGAGGTACTCTTTTTCGAACGCCCGGAAAATATCGTTCGACGACAGTTCCTTGCCGGTTTCGTCAGTGATGTTTTGAATGACTTGACTGAACTCCACCTGCAACAAACGCGGCAAGGTCAAGCCATGATCGCGCTCGAGCAGATAAGCGATGCCGCCCTTGCCGGACTGGCTGTTGACACGAATCACTGCTTCGTAAGTGCGACCGACATCGGACGGATCGATCGGCAAATACGGAACATCCCACAATGTGCGCCCCGCCTCCACATCGGCTTTGTGTTGCGCCAGCCCTTTCTTGATCGCGTCCTGATGCGAACCGGAAAACGCCGTAAAGACGAGATCGCCGCCGTAAGGATGGCGCGGATGCACCGGAAGCTGGTTGCAACGCTCGACCGTGCGAACGATCTCATTGATGTCGGAAAAATCAATGCCGGGATCGACGCCTTGCGTGTAAAGATTCAAACCCAGCGTCAGCAGGCACACGTTGCCCGTCCGCTCGCCGTTGCCGAACAAACAACCTTCAACGCGATCAGCGCCCGCCAGTTGCGCCAGTTCCGCCGCCGCCACCGCGCAACCGCGATCATTGTGCGGATGCACCGACAGCACGATGCTGTCGCGGCGCACCAAATGTCGCCCCATCCATTCGATCTGGTCGGCGTACACATTGGGCGTCGCCACTTCAACAGTTGCCGGAAGATTGATGATCATTTTCTTCTGCGGCGTCGGCTGCCAGACATCGGCCACCGCGTTGCAGACATCGGCGGCAAAATCCAGTTCGGTTGCCGTAAAACTTTCCGGCGAATACTCAAACTGCCAATCGGTCTCGGGATAGTCGCGGGCGATGTCGCGGAGCATCCTGGCGCCCGACACCGCCAGATCGGTCACGCCTTGACGATCCATCCGGAACACAATGCGCCGCTGCGCTTCCGACGTCGAGTTGTACAAATGCACGATGGCGCGCTTGGCGCCCTTCAACGATTCGAACGTTCTGCGGATCAGCGATTCGCGCGATTGGGTCAGCACTTGCACCGTCACATCGTCGGGAATGCGTTTTTCGTCGATCAATTTGCGGACAAAATCAAAATCGGTTTGCGAGGCCGACGGAAAACCGACCTCGATTTCCTTGTAGCCCATTTTGACCAGCAGATTGTAGAGCCGCATCTTGCGAGCGCCATCCATCGGTTCAATCAGCGCCTGATTGCCGTCACGCAAATCGACGCTGCACCAGATCGGCGCGCGGGTGATGGTTTTGTCAGGCCAGGTTCGGTCGTTCAACGGAATCGACGCAAACGGTTGGTACTTGGAGGAAGCTCCAAACGATGAATGAGATTTCGCAGCAGTTTTCATGGGGATCACTCAATGAAATAAATTCAAAAACATCGCGCCTTTCTTTTGAAAAGGCACACGTAAAAACCAACAGAAAGGAGATCAATTAGGCGCGCGCGAGGCGCAGCAGGAGAAGCCCACCGAGCAGACGGCAGGCTGACGGCTTGGAAAAGCCGTGCGATGAAACCGAAAAGGCAAAAGAATGAAAGCAGCGCATAGGTCAGTACCTTAGCGGATTTTTCGGCAACAGGCAAGGGCTGGCGGGAGATGATTCAACCGGCTGATGCCGGTTGAATCATCTCTAACCGTTAAATCCAGCCGCGCAGTTTGGCGGCACTGCTCACGCGCTCGATGGCGATCATGTACGCCGCGTCGCGCATGTAAACGTTGCGCTGCCTGGCGAGGTCGTACACGGCGCGGAAGGCGTTGACCATCGCGCGTTTGAGCTTATCGAGCGCCTCCTCGCGGCTCCAGAAGTAATTCATGTTGCACTGCACCTGCTCGAAGTAGCTGCACGTCACGCCGCCCGCGTTGCACAGGAAGTCCGGGATCAGCAGGATGCCGCGCTCTTGAATCAGCGGGTCGCAGTCCGGCGTGGTCGGGCCGTTCGCAGCCTCGAGGATGATGCGCACCTTCTTCGAGATGTTCGGGAACACCGCCGGCGTGATCTGGTTCTCCAGCGCCGCCGGGATGAGGATGTCAACTTCCTCCGCCAGCCACGCATCGCCAGGCAGCACCTCGTAACCAAGCGCCTTCGCCTTATCCTTGTCAATGCTGCCGAACGAATCCTTGATGCCGCACAGCTCCTCGACGTTGCAGCCCGCCTTCTTGCGGTACGTGTACGCCGTCTTGTCCGCCGCGTGGTAGCACGAGATGGCCGTCACCTTGCCGCCGAGTTCGGTGTAGAGTTTCGCCGCGTACTCGCCTACGTTGCCGAAACCCTGGATGCTCGCCGACGTGTTCTTGATGTTGACCTTCTCCGCATCCAGCAACTCCTGGAGTGTGTAGATAACGCCGTAGCCTGTCGCCTCCGTGCGCCCGAGCGAACCGCCTGAACCCACCGGCTTTCCCGTGATGACGCCCGGGTTATGGCTGCCCGCCAGCGTCTCATACTCATCCATCATCCACAGCATGTGCTGGCCGTTCGACATCACGTCCGGCGCCGGCACGTCGATGTTCGGCCCCAGCAGCGCGAACGACTGACGGATGAACCCGCGGCACATCCGCTCCTGCTCGCCCTGCGACATCACGCGCGGGTCGCACACGATGCCGCCCTTACCGCCGCCCAGCGGGATGTCCACGACCGCGCATTTCCAGGTCATCCACATCGACAGCGCGCGCACGGTGTCCGCCGTCTCATGCGGGTGGAAGCGCAGACCGCCCTTCGCCGGCCCCCGCGCAGAATTATGCTGGATGCGGAACGCCTTAAAGACCTTCGTCGAGCCGTCATCCATCTTGACGGGGATGGTGAAATGGAATTCCTTCATCGGCTCGCGCAGCAACTCCCGCGCCCCCTGCTCCAGGCCGATCATATCAGCCACCTTGTTAAACTGGGTCTGTGCATTTTCAAACGGGTTGTACGACATACTCAATAATCCCCTCTTTTTCGTTTCAGAAAATTAAATAAACTACACTTTTTCACCAGCCCCTGTCAAACCAAAGCCAAAGGCAATCATCACGGACGGTTGTTTTTCAATCACTCAGGCGGCTTACCCCTGAGATAAGGCGCAGCCAGCCGCAGGTAATGGAACATCGACCACAAGGTCAAAATGACAGCAACCCACAGCGCCACCGTCCCCACCAACGGCGTCGAAACATGCGGAATCACCGGCTCGTGCAGCAACAATGCCGTGATCGCCACCATCTGAGCCACCGTTTTGATCTTGCCGAGCATCACCACCGCCAGCCCCTTGACCTGCCCCAGTTGCGCCATCCATTCGCGCAGCGCCGAGATCGTGATCTCACGACCGATAATGATCACCGCCAAATACGATTCCGCCCGTTCCAGCTTCACCAGCAGAATCAGCGCCGCCGCCACGATCAGCTTGTCGGCGACCGGATCGAGAAACGCGCCGAACGCGCTGGTCGCGCCCAGCGCCCGCGCCAGATAACCGTCAAACCAGTCCGTCAACGCGGCAGCCACAAAGACCCCCGCCCCCAGCCAATTACGCGCCTCGGGCACCAGCCATGTGTCCGGTACGTAGTAAATCGTCACCAGCACCGGAATCAGGAGAATCCGAAACCAGGTCAACGCAGTCGGCAGTTTGAGAATCATGAGAACAGTTGTCCGAAGCAGCGGGAAAAGTCTGAAAAGTTTAGCATGTTCCTGTAGAGCGGATTATAAAAAGTCAGGGGGGGGGG
>WQTW01000086.1 GCA_009786085.1 Pseudomonadota bacterium
CCCCCCCCCCCTTTTTTTATTCTTCGCCGCTTCGCGTGAATGGCGCTTTTCTGATTCCTAATCCCTGATTCCTGATCCCTGCTTTTTGCGATTGTAAGCAGAAACGTAAAGTTCACCGGCCAACAGATCGACAAAAGAATATTTTTGCAATTCCGGGGTGTATTCAACGTGGTCATGGGTGCGCAGGATCACGCGCCAGGGTTCAAAATCCAGATCGCGCAACTGTTTCTCGAATTCCGGCACGGTGATGGGATTGAGTTCGGTAAACCACTGCCAGTATTGTTCCGATGAAGCGTTATCGCCGCAACGGTCGATATAATCCGGCTGGCTGCTGAGAATTTTTTCGCGTAACCACTCCCGGGAATGCTTGAGGTGAACGTAGGGTTCTTCGCGGGCGAAGCGGAATTCGCCGAGATGGTTGCCGATGTCGGAATAAAAAAGTCCGGGACAGACCAACAACAAACCGTCGGGCTTCAAAACGCGGCGCATTTCTTTGAGCGCCTGATGATAACCGCCGGCAATGTGTTCCAACAAACCCCAGGACATGACCACATCGAAATAATCGTCGGGGAAAGGAATTTCGTTGGCGCTGGCCGGAAGAAAACGCAAGTTTTCCGGAAGCTGGGTGATCGGAAAGTTGCATTGTTTCAAAATATCCGGCAAGCGTTCAAACCCCCGGAAAGGGTCGATGCCGACCATTTCCTGTGGTCGCAATCGCAGGGCAATGCCGAAATCGGTGGTGCCGTCGCCGCAACCGGCGTTCAGAACTTTCCCTTTGAGCAGCGGTGAGTTCTTCAACAAATAACCGGCGATGGTGCGAACTTCAAAATCAAAATGTTTGGAAAACCAGTCGCCTTCACCGCGCCGCCAGGAAAGGGTTTCGATGGGCGGCGTGTTTTGTCGGCTTTGCAGATCCCAGACAAAGTGGACAGACGGGCTGCGGGCGTCGCTTTTTTTGACTGTGAAAGGGAGCGAGGCAGTTCTGACATCGAGCACAGCGCTGTTGTCGTGATGGAAAAGCGAGAGGTTGGCCGTGTATGATCCTTCCGGAAGGGCGGATCGGGTTTCCGTCGCCTGAAGCCGGTAAGTTCCCTGAGGCAGCCAACTGACATCCCAGCCGCCGGCGCTCAGGTAATAGCAACCCACCAGTGCGCCGCTTTCGGCGTGGACGATGGCGATGCTGACATTGAGATCAAAGGCGATGGGCGCGTCAACCGAAAAATCAAGGGTGATCGCCAGAGGGGCGCGGGGCGTCACCACCTTTGAGGAAAGATCGGTGCGTAGAAGTGAAAGGCTCATGCCGACAACCCATTTTCTGAACGGGATATAATAACCACTTTTGATGGGCAAGGCTACAGATTTTGCTTGCGGGCAGGGGATAAGTGAGGGGGTATAAAGATCACTGTGGATACGAACGTTCCATCAACGCTTGATTTCACCGGCGAGCGGTTCGTCCCCGGTATTCCCGGGGAGATCGTTCACGAGCACTGGCATCGCTATGCGTTCGCGCAAAATCTCGCGCGAGGGCGGCGCGTGCTCGACGTTGCCTGCGGCGAAGGATACGGCAGTGCGCTTCTGGCGGCGAACGCGCTTTCGGTGACCGGAATCGACATCAGCGTCGAAGCCATACGGCACGCCACGGAAAGTTATGGAAGCGCGCATTCCAACCTCCGATTTTTGCGGGCGTCTGCTGCATCGCTTCCGTTGGCGGATCGCAGTGTTGATTTGATCGTTTCTTTTGAGACGATCGAACATTTGCCGCAACCGTTGCAGGCGCCGATGATCGAGGAATTTGCGCGTGTGTTGGCGCCGGACGGTATTCTGATCCTGTCGTCGCCCAATCGCCCCGAATATTCGCCGCCGGGAACGCCGCCCAATCCGTTTCATGTTTACGAGCTGGATCGGGAGGAATTGGAAGAATTGTTGAAACCGTTTTTTCCGTCGCAGATGTGGTTGTCGCAGCGGCAATGGTTCGGATCGACCCTCTGGCGTGAACCACGTTCGGCAAACGAGACGATGGAAACGCAGGCATGGCAACAACAGGAAGACGGAGGGATCGCATCTGCCAAGTTGCCGACGGCGAAGTATTTTATCGTGGTGGCGGCGCGCCATGCGCAAGCTGCGCTTCCCGCTGTTCCCGAGTTGTCGTTGTTTTCAGATGCCGGTGAAGAAGAACTCAAGCGGTTTTACCATCAGGCGTCGGAGGTGCTGCGGCTCGATGGGTTGGCGCTGAAACAGGGGCGGCTTCTGGAAGATCAGGCGGAACGCATTCGCTTGCTGGAAGAAAAACAGTTGTCGCTTGAAGACGGGCTTCAGAAAAGAGATGGAGAGATCAAGTCATTGGAGTATTCGCTGAAAGACAAGGAGGCGCGTTTGCGCTACAGGGAAAGTCTGATCGGCTGGTTGCGTTGGCCGCTTTCTCGTTTGCGGCGTCAACTTTTCAATGCCGGTCAAAGCGATTCAAAGCATGAATAAAAAAACATCGCAGAAATCATCAGCAACCGTCGGTGTTGATATTATCGTTCCGGTGTACAACGCTGCGGCGGACGTTGCGCAATGTGTCGCATCCGTTCTGGAAAAAACATCCGGCGATTATCGCTTGATTCTGATTGACGATGCTTCGCCGTCTCCCGACATCGGGCGCTTATTTGAACGTTGGGAGAAAGAGGATGTTCCGCAGCGAATACTGCTTCGCAACGAGGTCAATCTCGGTTTCACGGGAACAGCCAATCGCGGGATGAGGTTGTCGCACCATGCGCACCCGCGCCGCGATGTCGTACTGCTCAATTCCGACACGATCGTCACGACCGGCTGGTTGGAAGCGTTGCAGCGCTGCGTTTATTCAGAGGATCGCATCGGAACGGCGACGCCGTTTTCAAACAACGCCGAAATTTGTTCTTATCCGCGATTCTGCGCGGACAACGGTTGGCCGGAAGGGAAAGACCCTGAGCTCGTTCGCGCGGCGTTGCGTCGGGCGGCGGTGCCATCTTATCCCGACATCCCGACGGGCGTCGGTTTTTGTTTTTACATCAAGCGCGCGTTGCTCGACAGCATCGGATTTTTTGATGAGGCGTTCGGTGCCGGTTATGGCGAAGAAAACGATTTTTGTTTGAGAGCGAAAAAAGCGGGATTTCGCAACGTGCTGTGCGATGATGCGTTCGTGGTGCATCTCGGAGAGCGCTCGTTTGAAGGGAGAAAGCAGGAGCTTGGCGGGCGCAACATGTCGGTGCTGCTCGGGAAACACCCGGAGTACCTGGAGGTTGTCAGCCGATTCATCGCGCGCGATCCGCTGCGATCTATTCGAACGGTGGCGCAACTGGAAGAGGATAAGGCAAACATTCCGAGGAATGCGGTGCTCCACATCGTACACACGCACGGCGGAGGCACGGAACTTCATGCGCGGAAACTGATCAGGAACTCCCCGCCGGGCTGGCGACACTACCTTGCGATTGTGGATAGTACGCAATGGCGCATAGCGCTTGCGCCGAAGGACGGTTCGGAATCGCCCATTCTGTGTGTGGCGCGTCGTGATGACGAAACCTGGGAATCGTTTGTCGAACAATTGTGCGGAAGTCTGGGCGTGGGTCTTGTTCATGTACATAATGTCTCCGGATGTCGGGACGGGATTTTGTCAGCGTTTCCGAAGCTGTCGATTCCTTACGGTTATACGACGCACGATCTCAGCATCGCGTGCCCGACGATCACGTTTCTGAACCCCGACGAGCGGTATTGCGGCGGACAGACCGAGACGACGGTTTGTCAGAATTGTCTCCGGCAACAGGAAGATTTTTCGCACATCGACATTGCGGCTTGGCGGCAGGCGCATGATGCGTTTGTACAAAAAGCGCGTTTCATCATCGCGCCGTCGCATTGGGCGCGGGAAATGTTCGCGCGTTATTTTCCGGGCGTTGCGGTGAAGCGGATCGAGCATGCGATTCCGTCGAACCCGATTCCCTCCCGGAACCTGAGCGCATTGGTGTTTGCGGACAGCCCCTGGCCGACGGTCGCGGTGTTGGGCGCCGTGGGGCCGGACAAAGGGGCGCGGCGTCTGGAGCGTTTGGTGGCGTTGGCGGCAGAACAAAACGCGGCGGTGCGTTTTGTTTTGATCGGTTATCTCGATCGGCAGCACGGCCCCTGGCAAAGCGATGATGGCCGTTTACTGGTGCATGGGCGTTATACGCCCGATGATTTTCCGGCGTTGATGGATTACTACAAAGTGAAGCTGGTGCTCTATCCTTCTGCGGGACCGGAGACGTTTTGCTATACCTTGTCCGAGACCTGGCAGGCGGGGCGACCGGCGTTGGTGCCGCCGTTCGGCGCGTTGGCGGAACGCATGCAGGAGCACGGCGCGGGATGGATCATGAGCGATGAGGAGTGGAGGGACGAAGCGCACATGTTGCAACGCCTTTTGACGCTGCTCGATCCTGCGCATCACGAGGCGTTTCAGGAAAAAGTAGCATGCGCGCGACAGGTTTCATTGCCGACGATGGAGAACATGGTGGCGGCGACGCTCACCTGTTATGAGCAAACGCTTTCGATAATGCCCCCTGTTTCCGAAAGACCCTCGTTTCCACCGATCAGGCTACGCGATGGCTTGGGCTACACAGGGGGCTTGTCGATAAATAACGCCGGGGCGAAAGACGCGCGAAACGAAAGTGCGCGGAACGCAAATGCTTTGGGTTGGGCAATACGCTTTCGACAAACGCCGGTGGGGCGCGCGCTGCGCGCGATGCTACCGCAAAGCGTTGTCAACAGATTGAAAAATTTTATCAAGAGGATGTGATTCGTGGCGGAAGAAAAAATAAACTGGTTGGCGCGAGGAAAAGAATATCGGGCGCAGGGGATGCTGGCGGATGCCGCTTGGTGTTTTGAGAAAGCCGTCAAAGAACCGCTTTCTTCGCAGGAGGCGGGTTTTCTCCTGGGTTGTGTTTGGTGGGAGCTTGGGGATATCAGTAAAGCGTATGCGGTTTGGCGTCAGAGTGCCGCCGATCATCCGACCGCGTTGCCGTGCGTGCAGGCGATGGCCGAAGCCCTGCTTCATCTGGGAGACGCAGAAGGCGCGGCGGAACAGGCGGCGATGGTTTTGAAAGCAAGCGCGGGAGAGCCGCGAGCGGAAACGATGGGCGCGATTGCGTCGGCGTTGCGTGGAAACGTGTCCTCCTGGGAAAAATTGGAACACTGGGCGGAAACGCGTAAAGACATTTTTTGCGACGCAGCGTTCGCGCACGCTTTGGCGAGGGCTGTTCGTGCGGGCGATGCAGAGACAGAGATCATTGACGCAAAACAACGCTTTTCCGAAAAATGTTTGGCGCTGGATATTCCCTGGCCGCCCGTGTTGAAAATGGCGATGTTGAGCAGGATTCTGCCGCTTTCGGATCAACGCGCGTTTTATGTTGAAAAAGCGAAAACGCTTTTCGATGAAGCGATTCCCGAACAGGACAGCGACGGCGTTCGCGCGTTGGCGCTGGTTCTGCGGCAGATCGGTTGTCTCGATCTGGCGAAAGATTTTTTCCAGTGGTATGGCGAGATTCAGAAAGCGGTTCATACCAGAAGAAAACAGCAGACGGACGTTTTGCCGCTGCAATGGAAACGACGCACCGCCGGAGAACGTTTGCGGGTGTCAGTGCTGTTGCCGCCCTGGAGCGAAAGCAGTGACAGCGTTGAGAAACGGTTGTCGGCGTTGTTGCCGTTGCCTTACGAATGTGATTTGTGGGCGTTGGGGAACGTGGAACCCTGGCAGTCTTTTTTGGGTGCGGATAACGCAGCAGCGGATTCCGGGAAAAAAACCGTGCGTTCACTTCCGGCGTCTCCGGCAACGGTATTGAATTTGTTTGACTACGATGTGTTGATCGACTTTGCCGGAATGAGCTGGCCGGTGGAAACGTTCTTCGTTGAGCGGTCGGCAAGACAGGTGTGGGCTTTTACCGAAGATCAACAAGGATTGGAGGCGTTGTCGTCCTGGTGGGATTGTATTTTTGAAACGCCGCAGGAAGTGAAGGAGGCATTGGCGCTGTTGCAGCGGGAATTGCCACCGTCGGCGGCGTTGACGGCGTTGACGGCGCGCGCGTTCGTCGAAAAGAAAGACGCAGCGTTGAAAGCACACCAACAGGAGGAATGGGAATCCGCGCGTTCGATTTACGAAGCGCTGCTGAACGACCAGCCGGGGATGGCGTTGCTGCACTACTTGTCGGGGATGCTGGCGCGTGACCGTGGCGATGGAGAGAAAGCCATTCAACATCTTTCGGAAGCCGTCGCCGCGTTGCCTGACTACGCCAAGCCGTATCAAACGCTTTCCGGATTTCTGCTGGAAGAAGATGCCGAACGTTCGCGGGCGCTTGTCGAAAAAGGTTTGTCCATCATGCCGGAAGCCCTGGGGCTTCATCACATGGAGGGAAAGATCGCGGCGCATCGGGGAGAGAGCGAAAAAGCGGAAACGATTTTCAGAGGCATCTTGTCGGTGATGCCGATGAACGCCGAGGCGCATTTCGATTTGGGCGCGGTGCTGCAACAACAAAACCGTTTGCAGGACGCGGCGCGCTCCTATCAGCGGGCGCTTTTGTTCGCGCCGGACTTGCTGGAAACGCACTTCAAATTGGGGCAGTTGTTTCAGGATCAGGGACAGCTTGAAGCGGCGAGTCGTGCTTATCGCCATGTGTTGTCCAAGCATCCCGGACATGTCGGATCGTACAAGCGTTTGGGCGACGTTTTGGCGGCAAGTGGGAAAATTAACGAATGGTTTGAAAATTTACGGCAGTTTCGGAAGCATTGTCCGCAATCCATCGTGATGGCTTCGCAGGCGCTGGAAGCCTGTCAGTTCATGGGGGATTTCAAGGGCGTCGAGCATTTTCTTGACGGTCTGCGAAAAGCCAAATTCAAAGCGGAAAGCAATGCAGAACTGATCGACACGTTGAACTTGTTGCAGTTTCAGCTTCTTTATCTGGACATAGAGCCGGAGCTTTCGCTGCGCATGGCCAGACACTACGATGAGGCGATGCAAAGAACGTTCGGAGCGCCGCTGCCGCGACCGCAGGAAAGGAAGCCCGGAAAAATCCGCGTGGGCTATCTGTCGGCGGATTTGCGGGATCATGTGATGGGGCGGATGGTGTGGCAGGCAACGCAACACCACGACAAGGAAAAATTCGAGCTGTTCTTTTATTCTTTAAACGGGCAGCAGGATGCGGTCACAGACCAACTGCGACAAATAGCAGATCATTTCCATGTTTTGCCCGGTCTTGGGGAACACGAACTGGCGCACCGGATCAACGCCGACGACCTGGACATTCTGGTGGATTTGTCAACCAACACAAAAGGTTCCAAGCCGGGCGTCCTGGCGTTGAAACCGGCGCGGGTGCAAATCACGCATATCGCCAGCGCGGGGACGCTCGGCTTGTCGGCGATTGATTTCAAACTGACCGATCACGATGCCGATCTGCCGGAGATGCAGGCCCATCAGATTGAAACATTCCTGCCGATGCAGGGATGCGTTTACCCTTATGTGGCTGTTGAGACGGCGGCAGAACACCCGTACCATCGGGAATCTCTGGGCATTGCCGAAGAGGCGGTGTTGATCGGCGCGTTCGTAATGCCGACGCAACTGTCGGCAAGATGCGTGGCGCTATGGAAACAGGTTCTCGAAAAAAATCCTCAAAGCAAACTGGTTTTTTCACCGCTCTCACCGGTTCACATGCAGGTTTACCAGAACGTGATGAAAAGCGCAGGCATCGGCGAAGATCGCTACCTTTTCCTTCCGATGCCGACAGATAAAGCATTACGTCAAGCGCGGTATTCGATCATTGATTTCGTGTTGGATCCGATGCCTTACGGCAATGTGAACGGGACGCTGGAGCCGTTGAATGCCGGTGTGCCCGTCGTGATCCTTGTCGGGCGTCGTCACGGGGAGCGGTCGAGCTATTCGATTCTGAAAAACCTGGGTGAAACGCGAACCATCGCGCACAGCGGGAAAGAGTATATCGAGATCGCGGCGCGCTTGAGCCAGGATAAAGCGTTCATGGCGGAGGTGCGCGAGGGAATGCGTCGTGGATTGGAACACTCGCCTCTGGTGGATATGAAACAGCATTGCCGGAATCTCGAAGAAGCGTACATTCGGGCGCTCGAAATGAAAGCGCCGGAAGTGATCGGCGAGATAAGAGAATCGTTTTAACCGCAAAGAATGCAAAGAAAATTTCTCACGCGAAGGCGCGAAGAATGTTTTCCCTCTCCCCTTGCGGGAGAGGGTGCCCCGAAGGGGCGGGAGAAGGGTAAATGAAACGCAATTTTTCACCCCTCTCCCCCAACCCCTCTCCCGCAAGGGGAGAGGGGAGATTCGTTCCTTCGCGGCTTCGCGTGAGGTTGTTCCCGGATGGCGCTTCGCTTATCCGGGCTACGCTTGCTTTGCGCTCTATGCGTTTCTTTGCGTTCTTTGCGGTTAAATTGCTTTTCTCTTCACGCCTTCGCGTGAGAACAAACAGGGCGCGATAAATCGCGCCCCTTGCGCACGGTGGACACGCTACGCTTTGCCCACCCTACGACCCACAAACCGCAAGCCGATCACTGAATAGTTCTCTCGTAGCGATGCGGCACGGTCGCAACATAGCTCGCCCACACCCGACCCAAAGAACCGCCGTCCACACCTGCGTTGTTGTACAGCGTGGCAGAAAAGCCGACGACCGGCAAGCCGGTAAACGTTCTGCCGGAGGGCGCATCGGCGGTCAGTGTGTGATCGCCATATGTTGAATTAAACACGCGCTCAATATTCATCTGCGCCCAACCCGTTTCACATCCGCTCGTACTTACGAATCCCGAATTCGTCGAATGGAGAACTGTACGCGCCGCTTGGGGAGTCCTGAATCCAACAACATTGACCGACCAACTCAGGACAGGAGGAGGGCGGTACGGTGGCGTACAGAAGTCGTCTAGGGAGACGGGAGGTCTTCCTTCACGATCAGAATAGATCAGCCAAAAATCATCAGGCGCTCCCCCCAATCGAAACTCTCTCTGAAACAGCTTGCGCGGTGTCAGTATGCGAGTCGATGGGTTACGATCAAAGTAAAGATACTTGGTTGGCATCGTGACAACCCAATCCGTCGCGCCGGCATAGACTTCCGCAACGTTGAATTCGTTGATGATGGAACCACGCATCAGCACCGACGACACGGCATCCAGACCCGA
Source organism: Pseudomonadota bacterium (assembly GCA_009786085.1). GTDB lineage: Bacteria > Pseudomonadota > Gammaproteobacteria > Burkholderiales > Casimicrobiaceae > UBA931. The sequence continues at coordinate 9,169 of WQTW01000086.1, forward strand.
CGCCCATGTGCTTTCTACGGCGTTTCCATTATCATCAATGACCGTCGATGTCGGCGGATGCGCCATTCCCAAGTGCGGATTTTCGCTGCCAGACGCGAACCACAACGTATCCGGCTTGCCATCACCGCCCTGATAAAAGCCGCTCAACGCCACGGCGTCGTAGCCGATGGCGCGCGCCGTGTTGACGTTGATGAGCGTCATGTTGCCGAACAGGCCGCCTGTTCCTTGCACTAGTTGCCTCTGGTTGACCGCCGTTTGCATGGAAGCATTTCGAATGAGTCCGCAGTTGGGTGGTTTCCACTCACCGTCAACCTGCGCGTGCGTTATGCCTATTTCCGTAGGGGATATATCGTGGACGTTCCCTGCGGGGTCAACCCAGGGTCTGGCGAAGTCCCCCATCTCGATAATTTCAACGTAGCCTTCTTTGGTGCGATCAAGCGTCTGGTCTTCCAAGTCCTGATTGGGGCCCGTGTACTGATAGTTCCTGAGCGCTTGAGCTGTCGCAGCCGTTCTGGGGACGTTGGGGTTCGTACACGAGGTGTCGTTTGTAAAGAGCGCCGCGCCAGTCGCCGTCGGAATAACCGCCGCCGTCCATACGTCGTTCGCCGCCAAATAGAGGTTGAAGTCCAGCACTTCGTGCCCTGCCTTGCCTTCGCGGAAGCGCACTCTGACGGCTTTGGCTACACTTTTTGCGTTGACTACGGTGAACAGTGAATCGTAGGCGTTGCCGTCGGCGTTGGCGCGAACGGTGTAATACGGATAAATCAGAACTTGTCCAAGCCCGTCGGGGTTCAGCGCCACCGCTTGCGCGGTTCCCGCCATGCTTGTTGCCGTTGCGATCGCGGCTGCCATCGCCGCCGCTTTCAAAC
>WQTW01000087.1 GCA_009786085.1 Pseudomonadota bacterium
GTGGAGGTCGAACTTGTTTTGCCGCAGCAATTTTCAGCGCAGCGTATCGCGTCACTGGCGGGGGGGGGGGGGGGGAAAGAAGGTAGGCTGGCGATGAGCGGCCTTTAGCCGCGAGCGAAGCGTGGCGGGAATCCCAGCAACAGGAATCAGCAAGTGTTTGGATAAGCTACGGAGCGTTTTCTCTCACCCCGGCAACTCAATCCCCTTCAACCGCCGGTACAGTGTGATCGCGTAAGAGTCGGTCATGCCGCAAACGAAATCGACGATTTTCAACAAACGCAGATAAGGGTCGGCGTCGGGAGCATTGCCGTCGCCGAGAAATTGCGGCGGCAGCAACGGTATCAGAACGCGGCTGCGGATCGGCGCGCTTTCGCGGGTCGGCGCGTTGAAGCGCTCCGAGACGGCGGTGAAGAAAAGGTCAAGCAAACCGGAAAGCACTTCGCAACCCGCCGCTTCGATTTCCATGGCGGATCGCGCGATGTAGATTTTTTCGTGCGACAGTTTTTCGATGTGTTCCAGTGTTGCGGCGACCTTCGATTCACTGAGCAGCTCTTCATCGTAATCGCCGTTGACAATGGCGGTTTCGTGGCTCAGGAAAATCTCGGCGACTTCTTCGACCAGTCGCCCGATCGCTTTGGCGCGCAGGTATTCGATACGTTCTTTCGGCTCGACGATGTTGTTGAGCCGCGTCGCGCGTGTTTCTCCGCCGGCGACGGTCAGCAACAGCGCTTCAACGTCTTTCGCCGGAACAACGCCGATGCGCGCCGCGTCTTCGAGATCGACGATACGGTAACAGATATCGTCGGCGGCCTCGACCAGAAACGCCAACGGGTGTCGCCGCCAGGCTTCGGCTGTTCGCGCCACCATGCCGACCGCTGTTGCCGCCTCATGGAAAAGCGCGGCCTCGCTCTGGAAATAGCCGAATTTTTTGGTGGATCGGCCATCGAGCGGCGCCTCCGTCTTTGAGGCGCACGGGTATTTGGCGAACGCCATCAGCGTTGCCGCCGTCAACTGCAAGCCGCCAGGGTTTGAAGGGCTTTGCAACGCCGTCAACACGCGGAATCCCTGCGCGTTGCCTTCGTAACGCGCGAAGTCGGCGCGTTGTGCGCCGGTCAGTTGCAAACGGTCAAGCGCCCCGTTCGGCTGCGCGCACCATTCGCGGATCGCATCCTCGCCCGCATGGCCGAACGGCGGATTGCCGATGTCGTGCGCCAGACACGCCGCCGCGACCACCGCGCCGAAATCCGACGCATGCAATACATCTTCCAGACGATGACGCGCGACCAGCACCCGTCCGACGGTGGTTCCCAGCGAACGCCCGACACACGACGCTTCCAGACTGTGCGTCAAACGGTTGCGCACATAATCGCTTTGCGCCAGCGGAAACACCTGCGTTTTGTCTTTGAGCCGCCGGAACGCCGAACAAAAAACGATACGGTCGTAGTCCTGCTGAAACACACTGCGATCCGGCGCCGGCGCGACATGCTCCGTCGCGCCGATCCGGCGCGGCGAGAGAAAGCGACGCCAGCGTTCTGCCAGCGCGGTTGAATCTTCGTTTGGTGTCAAGGTTTCCATGAAGCTCCTTGTTGTTTCGTTATGTGCGGCGCGCTCTCCGCTTCGAGATCAAACCATGATTGTAGCTGCGGTCGTGCTTTCAGATGTCCGACGTATTCGAGCGCGCGCGTTGCTTTGAATGACGGTACGTCGCCTTCGCGCATGTGCATGATGTCGTCGGGGCTGATCCAGTGCGAAGCGGCATCCGTGAGCGGCAATTCGGCCTCGCGGAAAATTTCGAGAACGAACTGGGAGCAAAACATTCCTTCCGGATCGAGTGGCGGCATTTGGATGACTCCAAGCGCGTGATAGCAGCCGTGACGCACTTGGCCGGGAAACACGGGTGTTTCGCAGAGGCGGCGCGTCAGCATGAATGGTGCTTGCAATGCAACGCCGACGAGGTTGTAACGGTCACCGACGCGCAAAAGTGCGAGACGACGCAATGTTTCGCGTTGCATATTGTCGAGGTTCGGATAGCGGTAAACGGCGATCACGCTTTGTTCGTCGCGCATGTCGGCGACGGTACGCAAGAGAACGCCGGGTCGAACGGCTTCGACGACACCTCCGTTGCCGGTATAGATGGCCGCGTGACTGACGGGCGACAGGCTGACCAGACGGATGCCCGCCGAAATCAGGTCGTTGTCGTCGGCGCTCAACAGGATGTCGCCTGTTTGCAGTTCTCCTTCTTCGATATCGCGCGGCCCCCCTTTGGGAGTTAGTGAGCGTTGTTGAAATTGGAGCCGCAACCGCGGGTTTTCGTCTTCAACAGCAACGTCTTGCACCGCGCAACCGCTGAGGAGCAAGAAACTCAATGCAGGCAACCAAAAAAACAGTCCTGATGACAGGAATCGTATTCTGTTTGCCATTATGGATTTTCCGCACACAAGGCTTCCACTTCCGCTACGCTTTTCGGCGCGGTAGCGGTGAGAATGTCGATGCCGTCTTTCGTGATCAACACATCGTCTTCGATGCGCACGCCGATGTTGTGGAACGCGGCGGGGATGTCCTCGTCGGCGCGAATGTAGCATCCGGGTTCGACGGTGAGCGTCATGCCCGGTTCGAGCAACGTCGGCGTTTCACCCCGTTCGCCGCGTCGGTAATGTCCGGCGTCGTGTACGTCCAGCCCGAGCCAGTGACCGGCGCGGTGCATGTAAAAACGTTTGAAGCTGCCGGTTTCGAGCGCCGCGTCGAGCGGACCTTTGATCAGTTTCAGGTCGATCATTCCCTGCGCCAGCACACGTTCTGCCGCCTCGTGGAAAGCGTGGAACGGTGCGCCCGGTTTCAGCGCGTCAAAGCAGGCGCGTTGCGCGGCCAGCACCAGTTCGTAGATGTCTTTTTGCGCGGCGCTGAAACGGCGACCGACGGGAAAGGTGCGGGTGACATCGGCGGCGTAATTTTGGTATTCGCAACCGGCGTCGATCAGCAGCAAATCGCCGGCGTTGATTCGCCGACGGTTGCTGACATAGTGTAAAACACAAGCGTTTTCTCCACTGGCGACGACGGACGGATACGCCGCTTGTGTGCCGTGCATCAGAAATTCGTGCTGCAACTCGGCTTCAATCTGGTATTCAAAATGATCGGGCTTCGCAAAACGCATCGCCCGAACATGCGCTTGCGCGGTGATGGCGGCGGCGTGACGCATCAATGCAATCTCGTGTTCGTCCTTGAACATTCGCATCGGATCGAGCGCATCGCGCACATCGACGATGCACGCGGGCGGCGCGTTGCCTGCCCGCGCTTGTGCGCGGAGGCTGCCCATCCGCTGGGTGATCGTGCGATCCCAGTCGGGGTACAGACCCAGCGGCGTGAGCAGCGCCGGTTGGTTCATCGCCAGTGTCGGCCATTGTTCTTCCAACGCCGAAATCGGAAAAGCTTCATCGAAAGAAAACATTTCGCGGGCGGCGTCGGGGCCGAAACGAAAGCCGTCCCAGGTTTCGCGCTCCAGGTTTTTCTCGCGGCAAAAGAGGATGTGGCGCGTTTCTCCCGCGCGGTCGCACGACAACGCCAGCACGGCTTCGGGTTCGGGAAAACCGGAAAGGTAGTGAAAGCAGCTTTCCGACCGGTAAGGGTAAAGCGTGTCGCGGTTGCGAAACAACTCCGGCGCCGTCGGCATCAGCACCAGCCCGCCGCCGTAGGTTTCGTGCATCGTCTGCAACAAGCGTTCGCGGCGCGCCCGATAATGAAGGCCGTCGGGAGTTTTGGGCGCGCGGGCGTGTTTCATGAAAAAACCGTTTTCGATAAAGAGAAAGCCTCATTATAATGCGCTTGTTGCTTATTGAAACTTTCGCCATGCCCGATTCGTTGCCCTTCAGTGCGCCGCTCTCCGAGACGCAACGCGCCAAGCAGGAAATCCGCCGCCGTGTGCTGGCATTGCGCGACGGCTTGTCGGCGGACGAACGCGCGGCGCATTCGCAGCGAATCGCGCAACGGATCATGGTATTGCCGTCGTTCCTGGCGGCTCGTACGGTGCTGCTGTTTCATCCGTTTGGCAGCGAATGGGAGGCGACGCTTCTGGTGCAGGAAGCGTTGCAGAACGGGAAAACGGTGGTGTTGCCACGGGTGCTGTCGAATCAGGGAACTTCGCGGCGGATGGTGTTGCAAACGATCGAGGACATCGCCCGCGACACGGCGCCCGGGATGCGGGGAATTTTCGAACCCTTGCCGGAGCGTCCCGTCGTTTCTCCGGGAGCGATCGACTGGGTGCTGGTTCCCGGCGTTGCGTTCACGCCGCGCGGCGACCGGCTGGGATACGGCGGCGGGTTTTACGATCAGTTGTTGCCGCAGATGACGGCGCGTGTGCTTCGGCATGTGCCACGCCATGTACCACATATCGCGGGCGCGTTCGACGTGCAGATTGTCGATGCGTTGCCGACGGATCCTCACGACTGTCCGATGGACGCCATTTATACGGAGCGCCGCGTGCTTCACTGCGCGAGGGAATAAGCTCCGAGCGCCCTGGTGTGGCGCGGTTGTTGCTTTGAGACGGAGATGCTGCGTACAATCCATTCCTATGATTCCCATTTACCGTCCTGATAACCCCGTCGATCTCGCGCTGGCGGAAAGCCTTCTGACCGCAGAGGACATCCCGTATTTTGTGCATAACAAGCATTTAGGAGGATTGTTTCCCGGCGTGCAGATCGAATTGCTCAACGCCAGAACGGTCATGGTGCCGGAAACGGAGGCATCTCGCGCTCGCGAAGTTTTGGCGGATTTGATGACGGTTGAACAGGAGCCGCCGCCGACATCTCCGCGCCCGCGTCTTTCTCTGGGGCAAATTTTTCGCATGCTGTTTGAAGTCGTCGTTTTCGGCTGGTTCTTTCCCGCGAAGCGGCGACGGAAGGACAATGACGATACGAACCTTCCTCCTGACGCCCCCTGATTTTTATGAACACGCCCGATCACAGCCCGCTCGGCAAAAGCAGCGCCTATACCGAACATTACGATGCTTCGTTGCTCTTTCCGATCCCGCGCGCGCCCGGTCGCGCCGAACTCGGGATAAGCTCCGGCGCGCCGTTGCCGTTTTACGGCGTCGATGTCTGGAACGCTTTTGAATTGTCCTGGCTGGAACCGGGAGGCAAACCGTGCGTCGCGTTGGCGCGCCTTACCGTTCCGGCAGCATCGCCGAACATCGTCGAATCGAAATCGCTCAAGCTGTATTTGAACAGTTTCAACCAAACGGCGTTTTCTTCGGCGGACGAAGTGCGTGATTGCCTGAGCCGCGATCTTTCGGTGACGGCGGGTGCGACCGTGGAGGTCGAACTTGTTTTGCCGCAGCAATTTTCAGCGCAGCGTATCGCGTCACTGGCGGGGTTTTGCCTGGATGCGCTGCCGGTGAACACCGACACCTACACGCCGCGCCCTGAATTTTTGTTGGCGCGCACTGATGCGCCGACCATCACCGAAACGCTGACCTCGCATCTGCTGAAATCGAATTGTCCGGTGACGGGACAACCCGATTGGGGCAGTCTGCAAATCGCTTATACCGGACACCCGATCCATCACGAAGGCTTGCTCAAATACATCGTTTCGCTGCGCCGTCACAACGGGTTTCATGAGTCGTGCGTCGAACGCATCTTCATCGAGCTGATGCAACGCTGCTCACCGTTGCGCTTGTCGGTGTACGCCCGTTATACCCGTCGCGGCGGCATCGACATCAATCCGTTTCGCGCCAGTCACGCCGATATGCCGTTGCCGGAGAACGAGCGGTTGGCGAGGCAATGAATTAACCGCAAAGAAAAGCGTTTAACCACGAAAGGCACGAAAAACACGAAAGCGCAAACCCCTTCCCCCGCGTGCGGGGGAAGGCTGGGATGGGGGTGTCAGGTATCAGAGGTCAGGGATCAGGAATCAGAAAGGCGTCATTGCGAGCGCAGCGAAGCAATCCAGAAAATATGTGCAACGAAAAAACGCTGGATTGCTTCGCTGCGCTCGCAATGACGAGATCTTCTTCGCGGCTTCGCGCCTTCGCGTGAGACTTTGCCGTTAAAAAAAGGACGGCATCGCCGTCCTTTTCTGTGCGCAGGAGCTTTCGCAGCGCCTGCTTGTCGTCGCGCCGTTTGATCTTGTGCGCCTTGTCGTGCGCTCCCGCATGGCGTTGCCGCGCCGCCAGCGCGAACGGATTGCGCGGCGCCAACATTTGTCCTTTCTTTTTCATGAAGTCTCCTTTTATCGGACGCTCCGTATCAGCCTACTGCGCTGGTAAACGCCTTTAAACAGAGGCAGTGTTAATTCGCGCTTTTGCAGCCCTTTGCGTCCATTGCAGTAAGCACAGCCTCTCTTTCGCCGCGCACATTAGCAAGCTCACTGGCTTCAATACCATCACCTTGGCCGTAGCCATACCAAAAAGCTTGAGTTTCACTCGTTTTAATTCTCTGGTTTTGTGCGGTTACCAACTGATTCTCACGCCGGGAAAGAGATGCCAACTCAGCGGATAATTGCGGACATCCGAAACTCTCATACTTGAGAGGAGAAACATAAGCTCCAGTAATCTGGGCTGTGGGCGTAGGCATGTTCATGCAACCAGAGAGAGCGATGCCACCGACGATTGCGATAAAGCCCCAATTTTTACAAATCACAATTTCCTCCTCCTGAAAATGAAAACTAACAGCGTATAGACAAATTGTCTTGAGAAAACAGTATCGTCTAACTTGTAGATGTCGTCAATAGTAGCCGGGATGGAACGAAGTGGAATCCCCGCGAATAAAACCCCATCCCCTCCGTCCCTCTCCCCCGACCCCTCTCCCGCAAGCGGGAGAGGGGAGATTCTTCTTAGCGGCTTCGCGCCTTCGCGTGAGAATTTTCTTTGTGCTCTATGCGTTCTTTGCGGTTAAACTGTTTTCGCTGGGATTGCGCTGCGCTTCATCCCAGCCTACTTTCCCGGCTCCTGCCCCTTCGGCCACAGTAACCACAGTCTCCCCGTTTCCCGCATTTTCCCTGCAAGTTCGCCCGCTTCTTTGCCGGTGCCGCAAAAGAAGTCGGCGCGGATCGCGCCGCGAATGGCGCCGCCGGTGTCTTGCGCCATCGTCAGGCGTTGTATCGGTGCGCGGCTGTCGGGGTCGATGGCGTCGAGGAAGAAGGGCGCGCCGAGCGGCAGGAGTGTTCGGTCGATGGCGATGGTGCGTTTCGCCAGCAACGGCACGCCCAATGAACCGATCGGGCCGTCGATGCGGGCGTCGAGTGAACCGGGTTCCGGCGGCGGCACTTCGCGGAAGAAAACGTAGCTCGGGTTTTCGTCGAGCAGCGCGGGCAGCGCATTCGGGTTTGCCTGCCCCCAGGCTTTGATCGTCTGCATGGAGAGGTTTTCGCGGGCGATGTCGCCGCGTTGCGCAAGGACGCCGCCGATGGCGCGGTAGGGATGACCGTTCTGGTCGGCGTAGCCGAGGCGGACGATGTGACCATCGGGCAGTTGCAAGCGCCCCGATCCTTGAATGTGCAGAAAGAAGGCATCCATGGCGTCATCGACGTAGAACAGGGGCGTCGCTTTGAGCGCGGGATGGGCGCGGTCGATCTCGGCGCGGGAGAAGTACGGCAGTACTTTGTTGCCGACCAGACGTCCGCGCACGCGCTTGCCTTCCAGTTCGGGATAGAGTGAGGCGAGTTCGACGGTCAGCAAATCGTCGGGACGCGGGTACAGCGGATAGCGGTAGCGCGTGTCCGGTGTACGACTGCCGGAAAGCAGCGGTTCATAATAGCCGGTGATCAGGCCGCGATCGGTTGCCGTGCCATCAGCACTGTCAGTGAGAATCTGCCAAGCCTGAAAATGCGCCTCGAAAAAAGCGCGAACGGCGTCCGGGCGGTGGGGATCGACGGCTTCGGCGGCCTGACACGGCGCTGTCCAGATGGCGCGCTCGGCTTCTTTCTTGAGCAGGGCGCGGCAACTCATTTGCCAGGCCGGCCATGCGTCGGCAAGTGTGTCCTGCGACCATCCCGGCAGCGCCGACCAGGCGACGGGCTGATAGCGCAGCGGCGGCGGCGCGGATATGGGTGTTGTTGATGGCGTCGGCGTTGTCACGCAGCCGCTCAAACCGGCGGCCAGCATGATGACGCTCGTCAGGAGCAGGAAAAACCGCTGAAAAAAACGCAAAAATCGCTTCACAAACCACCTTTTTCACACTAACCATTGCCGTGCGTCGAAGTATAAGCGAAGATAGCGCTGTGTTGAGCCAGCCTGTGCGGCTTTCGGAGCATGAATAATTACGTTTTTCTTTACAACTCGACCACCTTCTCTCCCACCCAAGCCCCCTTTTCAAAGGGGGTGTCGGCGAAGCCGACGGGGGTTTGTCTTCCGCTAGAGGGAGAAGGGAGATGTTGATGGAGAGGGCTGTAAAATCACCTTCGACAACTGTTTGACCTTTTTATTGACTTTTTCATTGACCCATCCATTGCCACATTCCATGAAATACCGGATCGCTCCTTCTCTTCTCTCCGCCGATTTTGCCCGTCTGGGCGAAGAAGTGCGCAACGTCATCGCCGCCGGCGCGGACATCATCCACTTCGACGTGATGGACAATCATTATGTGCCGAACCTGACGGTCGGCCCGCTGGTGTGTCAGGCGATCAAGCCGTATGCGACGGTGCCGATCGACGTGCATTTGATGGTGCAGCCGGTCGATGCGCTGGTCGGCGAATTCGCCAAAGCGGGCGCGACTTACATCAGCTTTCACCCCGAAGCGTCGCGGCATGTGGATCGCACGATTGCGCTGATTCGGGAATGCGGTTGCAAGCCGGGGCTGGCGCTGAATCCGGCAACGCCGCTGGATTGTCTCGACTGGGCGCTCGAGCAGATCGATCTGGTGCTGCTGATGTCGGTCAATCCCGGTTTCGGCGGACAGGCGTTCATTCCGCACACGCTCGACAAGCTGCGGCAGGCGCGGGCGCGGATCGACGCGGCGCAACAACGCACGGGGCGCGAGATTTTGCTGGAAGTCGATGGCGGCGTGAAGGCGGACAACATCGCCGCCATTGCCAAAGCGGGCGCGGACACCTTTGTCGCAGGCAGCGCCGTTTTTTCCGGCGGGGATTATGTGAAGACGATTGGAGCATTGCGCAGTCAGTTATCAGGGAAATCTTTTTAACCACGAAAGACACGAAAAAACACGAAAACGTTGTCGCGCTGAAAGGGAAAAATTTTTTCGTGACTTTCGTGTTTTTCGTGGTTCATACACACTATGTCTATTGAGTCTTCACCGTTTACCGCCCTGAACGCGCTCGCTGCGTCGCATCGCTGGCCGGTGCTTTTCATTCATCACGGTTGGGGCGGCGGCATCGCCCGTCACATCAAAGACCTCGAGCGCTTGTTGAGCGAGCATTGCGACATCGTGCATCTGACGCCGGAAAAGCCGGGGACGTTCAGTCCGCGGGTTCGACTCAGTTGGCAACACGGCGGCCACCGCCTTGACGGTGTTTTTACGCTGCCGCAGGAGATGCCGCAGCTTGTCGAGGCGCTCAAGACGATAGGCATTGTCCGCGTCCATCTGCATCACATTCACGCGCTGCCGCTCGACGTGCTGACTTTGCCGCAGGCGCTGGCGGCGCCGCTCGATGTGACGCTGCACGATTATTTTGTTCTCGGCAGTCAGTACCATCTTGCCGATCATCGTGGTCGCTTTTGCGGGGAGCCGCAAGCGGAAAGCGCTCCCCTTCCACCCCTCTCCCCCTGCCCCTCTCCCGCGGAAAGCGGGAGAGGGGAGGCATTTCCCTCCTCTCTTCCTTTGGGGAGAGAGGTCGGGAGA
>WQTW01000088.1 GCA_009786085.1 Pseudomonadota bacterium
GGGGGGGGGGGGGGGGTGACATCGTCATGAGAAAGATGCCCCGCCGCAATCTGTGTTTCCGTAGAAACAAAGAGCTTGTTGATCCAATTTCCCTTGAACGCACGCATATCAATCCCCGTCAATACCAACGAAATGTGTTTCCATTCGGGGAGTGGTGCGGTTCTCTGCTTTCTTTCCAACTCCCTGAGCGGTACCTTGAAACAGAACAGCAACTGCAACGTAAAAACTGAAACGCAAAGCGCGACAACAAGATATGTCGTTATGCTTTAGCACGGCAGAATAGGGGGGTTTCCGGCTTTTGTCAAGATGCTAAGCCAGCGATTTTTCCAAGCTATTGAACCGGCAATTAAGGATTGACCGTTTTTCCCCTCTGTTCGTCTTAGGCAGAGCATTTGGGGGCAACCACTAATTGCCGGATGAATAGTGGAGCCCAAGAATCCGAGGACATCTACACGGGCTATCACCAGTTTAATGTGCGCACACCAGGGGCAAAAAGTACGGAGTCCACAAGATCAAAAGATCCGCCAAGAGCCACCCCAGGCAACAGGTCTTCAGTGCTCACTCCGTAATTTTTCATGCCAAAAGGACAAGCTACCACCGTAGCTTTGCCTTTTATCAATCGTGCAACCAGTGCCTGCTCTTTTTCGAAATTCTCTGCATTCTTTTTCGAGAGAGCACGCACCGCCTTGTCATCAACCCATACCGCAACCAAAACGCCTCTATCCATCTGGTTTGCCGTATAGCCAAGCGCTTTTTGCAAACGGAGATTTTCGTCACTGCTTATATGCGTAAATATGCGGCGAGGTTCTTCTGTTTTTAATGTCCCGCACCCCCCTATACAAAGCAAAACCACGGAAAAAACGATAAAAAGCAACTCCTTTTTCATAACCTTCATTTCTCCTTCACTTAATCGTGCAACCGCTTCATCTTCATCCCCAAAGCGTTCTCCACTACTTGGCGCTCGCCGCCTTCAACGCCTGATCGATGTCCGCCAGAATGTCGTCGATGTGTTCAATGCCGATCGACAAGCGGATCATTTCGGGGCGCACGCCAGCGGACAACTGTTCTTCGGGCGACAACTGACGGTGCGTTGTCGAAGCCGGATGACAGGCCAGCGATTTGGCGTCGCCGATGTTGACCAGCCGCACAATCATTTTCAGCGCGTCGATGAAACGGCCTCCCGCTTCTGCGCCGCCCTTGATTCCGAACGACAGCACGCCGGACGCGCGACCGCCCATGTATTTTTTCGCCTGCGGATGGTCGGCGTGCTCCGCCAGCCCCGCGTACTCGACCCATTCCACGGCAGGATGTTTTTGCAAGTACTGCGCGGTCGCCTGCGAGTTCTCGCAAATTCTGTCCATCCGCACTGCCAGCGTTTCGATGCCTTGCAGAATCAGGAATGCGTTGAACGGCGACAGCGCCGCGCCCAGGCTCCGCAGGATCACGCAGCGCATCCGCGCGATGAACGCCGCCGGTCCGAACGATCCGGTGAACACCACGCCGTGATAGCTGACGTCCGGCGTGTTGAGGCGCGGAAAACGGTCGGCGTGTTTTTTCCAGGGGAAGCGTCCGCTGTCCACGACCGCGCCGCCAATCGACGTTCCATGACCACCGAGGTATTTGGTGAGCGCATGAACGATGATGTCCGCGCCGTGTTCGATCGGCCGACACAGCATCGGCGACGGCACGGTGTTATCGACGATCAGTGGCACACCGATCGCGTGCGCCCGCTCTGCAAACGCGCCGATATCGACGACGTTGCCGAGCGGGTTCCCGATGCTTTCGCAAAACACGGCCTTCGTTCGCGCATCGGCAAGCGCCGTGATGTCCGCCGGTTTCCGGTAATCGACGAAGCGCACTTCGATACCAAGCTGCGGCAAGGTGTGCGCGAACAGATTGTAAGTTCCGCCGTACAAGGTGCTGGTGGCGATGATGTTGTCGCCCGCTTCGGCAATCGTCTGAATCGCACCGGCAACCGCCGCCATCCCGGACGCCATCGCCAGCCCCGCCACTCCGCCTTCCAGCGCGGCGAGGCGCTGCTCCAGCACATCGTTGGTCGGATTCATGATCCGCGTGTAGATGTTGCCCGGCACCGCCAGGTTGAACAAGTCGGCGCCATGCTGCGTATTGTCAAACGCATAGCTGGTCGTCTGATAAATCGGCACGGCGACCGACTTGGTGGTCGGCTCGTAGCGATAACCGGCGTGAACGGCAAGGGTTTCGAGTTTCATAAGTGTTCCTGAAAGGGCTTGAATTGTTGCGTGTTAAAAGTGTGAATTGTAAACCATTCCGACGGCTCAAAACAGGTCGTCGTAGGGCGGATAAGCGAAACGCAATCCGCCGACAAGCGCAGCGCCATCGTCGCCGCGAAAGCGTATTGCTGTCCGGAATATTTTTTATGTGCGTGGTCGGCTCTGAGCGGTTGGGCTTATCGCTCCCCTCTCCCGCTTGCGGGAGAGGGCTTTGTTCCATTGATTTGATAGAGAAAACCGTTTCTTTTCTTCCCCTCTCCCCCACCCCTCTCCCGCAAGCGGGAGAGGGGAGATTTTCTTCGCGCCTTCGCGTGAGGAATTTCTGGATTGCTTCGCTACGCTCGCAATGACGCCGATTCTGATCCCTGATCCCTGATCCCTGATCCCTAATCCCTGATGCCTGACAAACAGCGTCTCCCATTTTCCGCAAGCTGACGCATCATCAGAAAATACACATCCATGCCTGGCGCCACATTGCTGCCGAGCGGATCCCAAATGCTGTAACGAGCGGTCGTTCCTTCAACAATGCTTTTCACCAACCCATCGCTGTACTGCGGTTCGGCGAACACACACGCCACACCGCTTTTCTGAACTGTGTCACGCAACGCCCGCAACCGTTGCGCCGACGGTTTCTGTTCGGGATTCACCGTGATCGCGCCGACGCCATTCAGTCCGTAACGTTTTTCAAAATACTGATAGCCATCGTGAAAGACGATGAACGGCGCACGCTTGACCGGCGTCAGCATGGTTTCGATTTCGTGGTTCAACGCTGTCAACCGTTGACGTAACGCCGCTGCATTGGCTTCATAACGTTTGCTGTTTTCAGCATCGAGCGCCGACAGTTCGCGGGCAACAGCGTCCACCATATCGCCCGCGTTGACCGGGTCAAGCCAGACGTGCGGATCGGTCGATGCACCCCCATGGTTGTGCCCCTTGTGTTTGTGCGCATGGCGGTCTTTCCCCCAAACGCCGCCTTCACGCGCCGGATAGCGCACGCTGGCCGTTTCGATCAGCGCCACATGTCGCGCTTTGCTTGTTCTCAACGGTTTTTCGAGAAAACCTTCCAGCGACGTGCCGACCCAGAAAACGATGTCCGCGTCTGCCAACGCCGCCACTTCGGACGGACGCAGCGCGTGGTCATGCGGCGACGCCGCGCCCTTGAGCAACAACGTCGGTGTCCCGACACCTTCCATCACACCGGCGACCAGCGAATGCAGCGGCGCAATGCTGACAACGACTTTCGGCGTTGCCGCGAAAAGCCCGCCGGACGCGCCCCACAACACCATCAACGCCACAAAAAACCGCATACTCTTGAATTTCATTTGCCATCCTTGTGAAACATAACGGCGAATACTATATCATTGCCTCTTATCTTTCGATACCGCGCCTCATCATGTCCGCTTCTCCTTCGCCCGAAACCCTGCTGCGCATTTCAGCGGCCTCGTTCCGGCGACAGCGGTTGACGATTCTCGACGCGGTTGATCTGACGCTGCGACGCGAAGAAATTGTCACGCTGATCGGCCCCAACGGCGCGGGCAAATCGACCCTGCTGAAAATCGCGCTGGGATTGCTGGCGCCCGACACTGGCGAAGTCTGGCGCGCTCCCGGCGTTCGCATCGGCTACGTGCCGCAAAAACTCGACATCAATCAAGCGCTGCCGTTGACCGTGCGCCGCTTCATCACGTTGAGCGCCGCCACATCGACAAGCGAAGTCGAAAACGTGCTGACCGACACCGGCATTCCGTTTCTGATTGACGCCTCGGTACACACGCTTTCCGGCGGCGAATGGCAGCGCGTGTTGCTGGCGCGAGCGCTGCTGCACAAACCGACGCTTCTGTTTCTCGATGAACCAGCGCAAGGACTGGACATCTCCGGGCAGGACGCCATTTACGCATTGATTCGCCGCATCCGCGACACCACCGGCTGCGGCATCTTGCTGGTGTCGCACGATTTGCATCTGGTCATGGCTTCGTCCAACCGCGTGCTGTGCATGAACCGCCACATCTGTTGTTCCGGCCGTCCCGAAGAAATCCGCCATGACCCGGCGTATCAATCGCTCTTCGGTGGAGTCAACGTTCAACACCTGGCGCTCTATCAACACCACCACGATCACGAACATCCGTTGTGCGACCACGAGCATCACCATCACCCTTCGCAAAGTCCGCGCCCATGAGCCTGATCGAAACATTGCAAACACCGTTCGTCTGGCGCGCGCTGCTCGGCGGATTGG
Organism: Pseudomonadota bacterium; assembly: GCA_009786085.1. GTDB lineage: Bacteria > Pseudomonadota > Gammaproteobacteria > Burkholderiales > Casimicrobiaceae > UBA931. Next base: position 4,483 of record WQTW01000088.1, read on the forward strand.
CCATCGCGCTCATCACCGGCCCGCTCGGCGTCTTCATCGTCTGGCGTCGAATGGCGTACTTCGGCGACACCCTCGCGCATTCGGGTTTGCTCGGCGTCTGCCTCGGATTTCTGTTGGGCTTGTCGCCGACGACCGGCGTGCTCATCGTTTGCTTGACCCTCGCTGCGTTGCTCGCCTTCCTGCAAGCGCGTGAACGCCTCGCCGCCGACACCTTGCTCGGCCTGCTCGCGCATACCGCGTTGGCGCTCGGCCTGGTCGCGCTCACGTTTCTCGAAACGCTTCGCTTCGATCTCACCGCGTTTCTGTTCGGCGATTTGCTGGCGATCGACAACCTCGATCTCCTGTGGGTGTGGGGAGGAGGCAGTATCGCGTTGATCGTGCTGATCGCGATCTGGAAACCGTTGCTCGCCGCCACCGTCGATGAAGCGTTGGCGCGCGCCGAAGGTGTGCCGACCGGTCGCGCACAAGCGATGTTCACGCTGCTTGTCGCGATGGTCATCGCCTGCGCAATCAAAATCGTCGGCGTGCTGCTGATTACCGCGCTGCTCATCATCCCCGCCGCCACCGCCCAGCGACTGGCGCGGTCGCCCGAACAAATGGCCGTGTTTGCCAGCGCCACCGGCATCGTCGCACTCTTCGGCGGCATCGCGGCATCGCTCACCCTCGACACCCCCGCCGCCGCTTCGGTCGTCACCTGCGCAACACTGCTCTTTGCGTTGAGCCGGATCATTCCCGTGCGCCACTGATTGTTTATGTCCGCCTCCTGGTTCATCCTCTGCCGCGTCGTCGATCACTACGGCGACGCCGGTGTGTGCTGGCGGCTCGCCCGACAACTGGCGCGCGAATACGACCTCGATGTCACCCTGTTCATCGACGACATCGCCACCTTGCAACGTTTGGCGCCGACGCTCGACACAACACAGAACCGCCAGCGCATCGACTGCGTGACCGTGCAACAGTTGACCGGGCAGTTGACCAATACACTTCCGCCGCCCGCTTTCTGGCCGGAGGTCATCATCGACGCCTTCGGCGGCGGCTTGCCTCCTTCCTGGTTAGAAGCGTTAGCGCGCGACTTCCCCCTGCCCTCTGCCCTCGCGGGAGAGGGGTCGGGGGAGAAGGGAAATTTTTCAGCTTTCGAAAAAAGATGTGACCTATCACCACCACCATCCGCGCAAACCGACACCCCCCTCTCCCCTCGCGGGAGAGGGGTCGGGGGAGAGGGGGAACCCCCCAGCCAACAAGAAACGGGGCGTCTCCTTCAGCGTGCGCGTGAACTGCGTAAACAGCAGACACCACACGAGCAAGCATTGTGGCAGCAACTCCGCGCAAAAAGGTTTTCAGATTACAAGTTCCGACGCCAACAACCGCTAGGATGTTTCATCGTCGATTTTGTCTGTTTCCCAAAGCGGCTGATCATTGAGCTTGATGGAGGCCAACACGCGGATTCTGCGGAATATGATGCACAACGGGATGCCTGGTTGACGAAGGAAGGATTCCGTGTATTGCGATTCTGGAACAACGAATGGGCAATGCAGCAAGAAGCTGTTCTGGAAACAATATGGAACGCTTTGCAAGAGCCTCCCCCTCTCCCCAACCACTCTCCCGCAAGGGGAGAGGGGCTTCTTATCCCCCACTGGATCGTTCTCGAATACCTGTCGGCGGAACCCTGGATCGAAACCATGCACGGCCTCGCCTCACCGCCGCCGTCGATCCATCTTCCGCGCCACTTCTTCTTCCCCGGCTTCACCGAAACCACCGGCGGCTTGCTGCGCGAAAAAACATTGATCGACGAACGCGATGCTTTTCAACACGCTTTCCCCGACACGCGCCGTGCTTTCCTCAAACATCTCGGCATCGACACGTTGCCGCCTGATGCGCTGCTCATCAGCCTCTTTTGCTACGACACACCGGCGTTACCTGCGCTTCTCGATGCCTGGTCTGCATCACCCTCGCCCATCGTCTGCCTGATCCCCGAAACTGTCGCGCCGGAAACTGTGCAGCATTGGCGGCGTCGCCACCACATCGAGACCGACACGACACCCACAAAGTACGGCGCCCTGACACTGCATACCTTCCCGTTTCTCCCGCAAGATGATTACGACCGCTTGCTGTGGAGCTGCGACCTCAACTTCGTGCGCGGCGAGGATTCCTTCGTGCGCGCACAATGGGCTGCCCAACCGTTCGTCTGGCAAGCGTACCGACAAAACGAACAAGCGCACCTGGCCAAAGTCGATGCCTTCCTGAAACGCACCCTCGCCGATGCGCCCGACCATCTTCAAATCGCTTTATCCGATTTCACCCGCGCCTGGAACGACGAACAACAAATAAACACGATCGCCGATACCTGGCGCTCTCTCGCAAAACAATTACCGGCGTTCAGAAAACTGGCTCACGATTGGGCGGAACAACAAACAGCGCAAACCGATCTGGCTCAACGGTTGACGGTTTTTTGTGGCGCTTTATAGCGATTTGCGTTTTGTAATGCCTTGCCATCGGCGGCCACCAATTTCAGTTGGTTAGTTTTACTAACCAGCTCGCTGCCTTCGGATGTCTGACGGTTTCATTTATCCATCACCTCCCAACGGCCGCCCTTGTCCGGCCCGACGCGACGAATCTTGCCCTGGGCTTTGAGTTTCTCGATCTGTTCAATCACCGAACTGCGAGCAAGCCCTAAAGCGGCGGAAATCGCTGTAATTGAAATATCAGGAGCCTCGCGCATCATCTCCATGATTTTCTGTCTGGTTTTCATACCGGTTTTCATACCGGTTTTCATACCGGTTTCTTCCTCACCGTTCACAGGCTCATCCGGCACAGCCTCCAGCGGGAACGTGACCACCAAAAAACCCGGTGTCAAGTCAAAAATGGAGCGGTCGTAGGCGCTCAAAATACGTGTCATGCCTGAACCAAGGCTTTCCACCAGTTCCACATCGCGGAATACCCGCATCAATACACGGTTGCGCGGCATGGAGCGGCAGTTGAAAAAATCTTCTTGCGACAAACCATTCACCAACCCGCCCGCCGATGTCACGGTGATCCGATCGGCAAAAATCTCAACGAGCGGAACAGTAAGGCTGTAGTCATTATGAACGATGGCGTTGATGATGGTTTCGCGCAGAGCGGTTTTGTCCACCATGCTTTTTTCAGTACGTGTCGGATATCCGATTTTGGCAAAGGTGCGGTTTTCGGATTCCAGACGTTCAAGCACCCGGTACGTAGCGGTCAGTAAGCAGCGGTTACCGTATTCCTCGTTTTCAATCAGGTCGTATTTGTCAGTTCCCGCGTATTTGGCGACCTTGATGGAAACCCCGTTTTGATCGGCAAGCAAATAGGCGGCGTAATTGAATACGCCATCGTCGTCCATCAGTTCGAGATTGCGCAGAAATTCCTCGTTGGGCGACAGTTTTTTCTCTTCGTAATAGATTTTCAACTGGCGAAACGTCAGGCGTTGGCGCGGCGAACGCATGGTTTGGAGCGACGGGGTTTGCCGTTTTGCCAACAGTTCTTCAATCATGCGCTCGGTCATCGGCTGAGAGGAGCTACCGACACGAATAAAGCAGCCGTCCTCCGTCATGCCACGCGCCCGCAGGTAGTAGGGGCGTTGCTGCCCTGCCGACACGACAACACGAACGATGTCCTTACCATCGCGCTCTTCATGCGCGACATCAAACAAGCCAAGCGTGGCGGGGCGAATGTTGTTTTTGATGCGATCAACGATTTGCAACTGCACGGCGTCAACATCCGGGACACCTGTTATCGAACCGTCGTTGTCCACGCCGACAAGGATTTCCCCGCCACCGGGATAATTCAAGAACGCGACAACGGAACGCTCGAACTTTTCAGAGAGTTGGCGTTTGTATTCGACGCGGTTGGATTCCGGGCTCATGCCTTCACTCTTGCGAGGTTTTGCTGGATGGCGTTGTTACGTTTTTTTCCTGCATGTACGGCAGACTCTTGGGTACGCGAGCCATGAGAGCAGACTTTGCGGAGGTCGTTATAAAAGCATAGGATAGCAAACTTGGGTAAAAAAGCTGCAAAATGGGTGATCGCAGTTATCGCTTGAAGCAGCAACCCATTGTTCTTCCGTTCTTTTTGCCAAAGCGCCTATTTTTGCGCCGCTTGGTGCTATAATGTAATGTTATCGAACGCCCCAGCCCTGCGGTTCTCCCCCGCTTTTTCGGCATCAGCGTTCTCTTTTCAACTTCTGCCGCCGGTTCGATTTACGCTTTGGCGGCGCTTTGGTCGCCTGGTATCGGGCAAGGAATATTGGTTATGGTGATGAAAATCGCACAGGAGCTGCGCTCCGGCAATGTGGTGATGATCGGCAAGGATCCGATGGTCGTGCAAAAGGCTGAGTTCAGCAAATCGGGGCGCAACGCATCGGTCGTCAAGATGAAGCTCAAGAGCCTCCTCGGCAGCGGCGGCACGGAAGCGGTTTACCGCGCCGATGAAAAGTTCGACGCGATTCAGCTCGAAAAGAAGGAGGTGGGGTATTCGTACTTCGCCGATCCGATGTATGTGTTCATGGACGCCGAGTTCAATCAGTACGAAGTCGAGGGCGAGAGCATGGGCGATGCCGTGCCGTATCTCGAAGACGGTCTGCAATGTGAGTTGACGTTCTACGAAGGCCGCGCCATTTCGGTCGAACTGCCGACTTCGGTGGTGCGCGAGGTGACATACACCGAACCTGCGGTGCGCGGCGACACGTCGGGCAAGGTGATGAAGCCTGCCAAGATCGCCAGCGGCTTGGAAGTGCCTGTTCCGTTGTTTGTTGAAACGGGCGACAAGATCGAGATTGATACGCGAACCGGCGAATACCGCCGTCGCGTATAAGTCGTCGTTGTCGGTCATTCATCGCTTGTTTGCTATTTGCTAATGGCCGACTCGAAAAAAACTTTGCGTTTGCCGGATGGCAAACGCTCGTCTCGCACCGAAACGGCGGCGGCGTCAAGGCCGCCGCGTCCGCATAAGCCCTGGAGCCAGACGCTGACGAAGAAGCGTCCGCCGCGTTTTCCCTCCCCCCTCGCGGGGGAGGGTGCCCCGAAGGGGCGGGAGAGGAGGGAAAGATCATCGTTTTCACCCAACCCCTCTCCCCCAACCCCTTTCCCGCAAGGGGAGAGGGGAGCAAAGCATGGAGCCGCTTCGTCTCGAAAGCGCGCGACGGAAAAGTTTTCACCCTCTCCCCAACCCTCTCCCGCAAGCGGGAGAGGGAGTTTTGAGGGTAAACGTTCGTCGCGTTTTCCTTCTCCCTTCGCAGGAGAGGATGCCTCGACAACCTCCCGCCCATCTCCGTCG
>WQTW01000089.1 GCA_009786085.1 Pseudomonadota bacterium
ATTTGCCGTCACCCACCCAAGGTGGGAGCCGTATGCCTTAATTGGGCACGTACGGTTCTGTGCGGGGGGCGCTCAGTAATGAGCGTCCCTACCGCGATTCATCGCCAGCCTACACTCCGCGCAGAATGACGCCTTTCTGATTTCTGGCATCTGTTCTCTGCTCTCTGCTCTCTGTTCTCTGACACGTTTTCCCGGCAAAAGCTGCTATAATCCCCCGCTTTCGCGCCCTGCGAACCCCAGGGGAAACCCGGGGTTATCCCCCGCAAGGCCTGTCGCCAACCGCGGACGACCTAACCGGCACACTTCGCCGACAGGAAGGCCGCAGACATCAAGGAGTCAGCCACATGGCTAATCAAGTTCTGGAAATCAGCGCGCAATCGCGCAAAGAAGAGGGTCGCGGCGCCAGCCGTCGTTCACGTCGCGGCGGTAATGTGCCGGGCATCATTTACGGCGGCGACAGTGCGCCGACGCCGATTCTGCTCGATCACAACACGCTGTACCACGCGCTGCGCAAAGAAGCGTTCCACTCGTCTATTCTGAATGTCACGCTCGACGGCAAGAATGTGCGCGCGCTGCTGCGTGACGTACAAATGCATCCGTACAAGCAGCAAGTGCTGCACGTTGATTTTCAACGGGTCGAAGGCAACAAGAAGATTCACATGCGGATCCCGTTGCACTTCATCAATGCCGAAATTTCGCCGGCGGTGAAACTCGGCGGCGCGTTGATCAATCAGGTGATCAACGAACTGGATATTTCTTGTCTGCCGAAGGATTTGCCGGAATTCATCGAAGTCGATCTTTCCGAAATGCAGGTCGGCGACACGCTCCACGTGTCGGAACTGAAGCTGCCCGCCGGGGTGACCGCCGTGTTGCTGCGCGGTCAGGACCCGACTGTGGCGAGCGCCAGCGTCGTCAAGGAAGTGAGCGACGAGGAAATCGCGGCGGCTCCGGGCGAACCGGTGACGACGGCGCAAGCGCCTGCGGCCAAAGAGTAATCCAAAATGTTCGCACAAACCCGCCAGACCGATGCGTCGCGGCGGGTTTTTCGTTTGCGCATTTTTCTTCACATTTTTTATTTCACGGCTGAACACGCATGACGCGATTTCGTTTACTGGTCGGACTGGGCAATGTCGGTCGCGCTTACGCGACGACGCGGCACAACGCCGGTTTCTGGTGGGCCGACGCGATGGCGGCGCGACTGGGCGCGAGCTTTGCCAGCGAAGCGAAATTTTTTGGCGATGTCGCCAAAGCGGGTGATCTGCGTTTGTTGAAACCAGCAACGTACATGAATCTTTCCGGTCGCGCTGTCGCAACGTTGGCGCGGTTCTTCGACATTGCGCCGGAGGACATTCTGGTGGCGCACGACGAACTCGATCTGTTGCCGGGCGCCGTGCGCTTGAAACAGGGCGGCGGTCACGCGGGACACAACGGCTTGCGCGACATTCAGCAACAACTGGGCAGCGCTGCGTTCTGGCGTTTGCGTTTGGGCATCGGGCATCCGCGTGATTCCGATGTGCCGCAACAAGCGCCCGCCGATTATGTTTTGAAACCGCCGCGCGTCGAAGAATTGCGCGCCATCGACGACGCCATCGCGCGCGCGCTCGAAGCCTGGCCGCTGTTGGCGCAAGGCGACATTGCGCAAGCGACGATGCGGCTGCACACCGATCCGCCGTCGGTTAAAGCTGCGAATAAACCGGCGACAAAAAACAACGCTGCGGCAACCGAATCGGTGGCCGCAACGCTATCAACAAAGGAACCCTCATGAGTTTACGCTGCGGCATCGTCGGCTTGCCGAACGTCGGCAAATCCACACTTTTCAACGCGCTGACCAAAGCGGGCATCGCGGCCGAAAATTATCCGTTCTGCACGATCGAGCCGAACGTCGGAATCGTTGAAGTACCCGACCCGCGCCTCGACGAGTTGGCGAAAATCGTTCATCCGCAAAAAATCCAGCACGCGATTGTCGAATTCGTCGATATCGCCGGACTGGTGGCCGGCGCATCCAAAGGCGAAGGACTCGGCAATCAATTTCTCGCCAACATCCGCGAAACCGACGCGATCGCGCACGTCGTGCGCTGCTTTCAGAACGAGAACGTCGTGCATGTGTCCGGCAATGTCGATCCGGTTTCCGACATCGAAACCATTCACACCGAACTGGCGCTGGCCGATCTCGCGACCGTCGAGAAACAAATCGTCAAAGTCGAAAAAGTGGCGCGCGCCGGTGGCGACAAAGACGCCAAACGCTTGTTCGACGTGCTGCAAAAAGTGCTGGCTGTGCTGAACGAAGGCCGTCCGGCGCGCACCGCCGATTTGTACGACGAAGAAAAAACATTGTTGAAACCGTTTTTCCTGCTGACGATGAAACCGACGATGTACGTCGCCAATGTGGACGAACACGGTTTTCACGACAACCCGTTGCTAACCGCGGTTGAAGATTACGCCGCTGCGGAAGGCTCCGTGGTCGTGCCCGTTTGCGCGGCGCTCGAAGCCGAAATCGCCGACCTCGACGACGAGGACAAAAAAGCGTTTCTCGACGATATGGGGTTGGTCGAGCCGGGGCTGGATCGCGTGATCCACGCCGGTTACAAACTGCTCGGCCTGCAAACCTATTTCACCGCCGGTCCCAAAGAAGTACGCGCCTGGACCATTCACGTCGGCGACACCGCGCCGCAGGCGGCGGGCGTGATCCACACCGATTTTGAAAAAGGCTTCATCCGCGCGCAGACGATTGCCTACGACGACTTCATCGCGTACAAGGGCGAACACGGCGCCAAAGAAGCGGGCAAAATGCGCGCCGAGGGCAAAGATTACGTGGTGAAAGACGGCGACGTGATGAACTTTTTGTTTAATGTTTGAGCGGGGTTGCACCAATCGCTTCATTTTTTGAAGCGATTAAACCGCCTAATCGCTTCAAAAAGCGAACTCGCTATGAAAGTGTTATGAGTTGCAGCCCCGGCAATCCGGAAAAGTCACCGGGGTTGAGGGTCAGCAGCGCATAGTTGTTTTCAACCGCTTGCGCGGCAATCCACAGATCGTTGTAACGCGGACGAAACGAACGCCCCGCCTGACGCCATGCGGCGGCGAGTGCGCCGAACGCTGCCGCCGTATCGGCGGTCACGGGCAGAACCGGACGATTATTGAGTTTGCGAAGTTGCGTGTAGCGTTTTGCGCGCAAGACCGGATCGGTGCAAGCCGCCACGCCGAAGTGCAGTTCGCCCAGGGAAATGGACGAAAGAAAAACCGGTTGTTCATCGCAGACCCGCGCGACCTCCGCCGCACTCAAGCGCGAAGCCATGCACTCGATCCAGATGCACGTGTCGAGTATCACGCCCATGGGTCGCGCACCGTTTCATCGAAATTTCCACGGCTGTCTTTGAGCCATGCGTCGGCTTCTTCCGGGAGCAGCCCGCCCGCCAAACCGGCGAGCGCTGCGCTGGCGGTCATCAGGGGAACTTCGGGAGCAATTCTGGCGATCACCCGTTGGTTCCGCTCCACGACGACGGTTGCCCCCTGAATGACGACCTTATCCAGCACTTCGCGGGTGCGTCGCGCCAGATCTGTTGCGCTAATGACCAGCATGGTGAATCTCCGGGTTGCGTATCATTACGTATTATACGACATGATGCGCAATTGTTTCACATAGAGCGACGCCAAAGCAAAAAAAGAAAAAGGGCGGCGAAATATCGCAACCCTTTGAATTTATTACATGAATTGTGGTAGGCCGTGTAGGGATCGAACCTACGACCAACGGATTAAGAGTCCGCTGCTCTACCAGCTGAGCTAACGGCCCACAAACCGGTACGTTGGTATTCTATTGTTTTCGAGAATTCTGGTAGGTCGTGCAGGAATCGAACCTGCGACCAACGGATTAAAAGTCCGCTGCTCTACCAGCTGAGCTAACGACCCGAAAGATCGACGATTATACGACAATGTGCGCGGCTGCGCCAGCGATTATGACGAATTTCTGGGGCAAGTCTCTGTCTTTTTCTCCAAACCTTGCACAGCGCCAGAGGCTTGCGCAGTCAACGAATGCGTTGCGTGATGCTTCTCTCTCCCGCCCTTCGGGTTTTCATTCCCGCAAGCGGTAGAGAGATTGATACCGCTTCACTGCGCATCATGCAGCAAAAACGGCGGCAGCAGCGTGAGGTCGATCCCTTCTTCGGTCAACGCCTCGACCTCTCTGGATGACGCCTGCCCCCGGATCGCGCGCGCCGGAATTTCTCGATAATGGATTTTGCGCGCTTCTTCGGGGAATCGGTCGCCGACATTTTCGGTGGCCTGCACCATCTCGCGCAGCTTCACCAGAAAGTCCGACGGGGTATGGGTGGAAACGTTCTGAATTCCGTGCGCGGGAGCCGTTTCTGCCGCAGCGACAGAAGCCGGTTCGCGCGATGTCCGCACTTTGGCGGATGGTCGTTTCTCGATGTGTGCGTCGTCGCATACCGGGCAACGCACCTGACCGGCGTCGCGCTGCGCGTCAAACGCCGCAGCGGAAGCGAACCAGCCTTCGAAGGTGTGTTGATGACGGCAAATGAGGTCGTAGATAATCATGAGCGCAAACCGGGAAAACAATCAGGAACGCAAGCGTCCTGTTCGTTCATTGTCGCATGAATTTGCTATAAGGACGTTTTCTGTTTACGTGTTTGCAAGCGGGACATTCTGTCTGTGGTTTTTTCCGCCCCGCTTGCGGGAGAGAGGGGCAAGGCGCAACGCTAGAGCGTTTTCGATTCAAGCGCATACGCTTTTCTCTCTCCTTTTGCGGATATAGGCGTCTTGCACAGGCGCATGACGGAGACCGCAGTTTTGCCCCGCAGGGGCATGATGTGAGTAACCGCCGGTGGAGTGAGCGTAGCGAACGGAACCGGCGGAAAGTGCGCTCCACTTACATCCAGCCCTGCAAGGGCTGAATATGGCATGTTGTTCAGCCCTTGCAGGGCTGAGGATTGGTTATGGCCTCTCACCGCCGGTTCCGCGCTCACTGTGTTCGCGCTTCACCGACGGTTACTCATATCACGCGCCTGCGGCGCTATGTGCAGACACCCGCGCGAGAGGGAAGCAAAGCGCGGTGCTTCTTCACAGAAGTGTAAGCATTTAAACAGAAAACGCTCTTGTTATAAAAGCGCGTTTATTGCGCCAGCAGCCGACGAACCGGCGCGGGCAATGCGCATTGCCGAGCTTCGGACAACGAGAAAAAGCGCGTTTCGAGCGCCGTCGTGCTGCTTAAACGTCCGCGCACCGTCGCCAGAATCGGCGTGATGTGCAGGGTTCGATGCGTCAGTGGGTGAACCATGACCGGCTGGGCTTTCTTTGCGATCAGCGTCAGCCCCCAGCGCGCCCGGATCAGCGCAGCGAAGTTGTCGCCGACATCGCATTCGGGAAAACTCCACAAGCCAGACCAGATGCCCCGATTCGCGCGCGCTTCGAGCAGAACGCGACCGTTCCGGCGCAACATCAGCAAGCAGAAATCACGGCGCACCGGCGCTTTGCCGGAGCGCGGCGTCGGCAATTCATGGACACGGTTCTGGTGATAAGCAACGCAATCGTCGCGCAGCGGACATTGTGCGCACAGCGGTTTGCTGCGCGTGCAGATTTGTGAACCGAGGTCCATCAATCCCTGCGTGTACGCTTCAAGATGCCGCTTCGGCAACAACTGCTCGGCGAGCGCCCACAGCGTTTTTTCAACGTCGGGCAACCCGGGAAACCCTTCGATGCCTTGATGGCGCGCGAGAAGGCGGCGCACGTTGCCATCGAGAATCGCGGCGCGTTGACCGAACGCGAACACAGCGATGGCGGCGGCGGTCGAGCGACCGACGCCGGGCAAGATCATCAACCGTTCCTGCGTATCGGGGAAAACACCGTTGTGTTCGTTGACGACGGTTTGCGCTGCCGCGTGCAGATGATGCGCACGCCGGTAATAACCCAGTCCCGACCAGTGTTCCAGCACGCGCGCCAGAGGCGCAGCCGCCAATGACTGCACCGTCGGGAAACTCTGAACGAAACGCTCGTAGTACGCGATCACCGTCGTCACCTGCGTTTGTTGCAGCATGATTTCGGAGAGCCAAATCCGGTAAGCGTCGCGGGTGTTTTGCCAGGGAAGATGGTGACGACCCTGGCGGCGCTGCCAGGCGATCAGGCGGGAGGCGAGGGCAGGCATCAGAGGGCAGAGGACAGATGTCAGATGTCAGAAAACAGATATCAGAAAACAGATGTCAGAAGTCAGAAATGCGTCATTGCGAGGAACGAAGTGACGAAGCAATCCAGAAAATGTGCGCAACGGGAAAACGCTGGATTGCTTCGCTTCGCTCGCGATGACGTTTTTTTCTTTGCGCTCTATGCGTTCTTTGCGGTTAATTTTTCCGGCCTCTGACATCTGACATCTGACATCTGACATCTGATATCTGATATCTGATATCTGTCAACGTACCCGTTGCCGCGCTTTGTTCGCCGCGTCCGAACCCGGGAATCGGGCAATGATGTCCTGCAAGATTCTGCGCGCGGTCGCTCTGTCGCCCAGTTCGGTATGCGCCGACGCGAGGTTCAGCATCGCGTCCGGCACTTTCTGGCTGTCGGGGTATTTTTGCAGCAGTTCCGTTTGCGCGGCGACGGCGGCTCTGTAATCACGCTGCGCGAACCGCGCGTTGCCGATCCAGTATTGCGCCGACGACGCCAGCGGACTTTGCGGGTGCGCCAGGGTAAACGCCGTGAATGCCGCCGCCGCGCCAGCGTAATCGCCGCGCTTGAACAGTTCCATCGCCGCGTCGTACACTCTTTGCTCGGCGGCTTCATCGCTTGGGCTTGCCGGTTCGACCGCCGCCGGATCGACAACCGCCCCTCCGGCCGCTTGACCGCTCGTTGGGTTGCTTTCCAGACGCGCCAGGCGGCTGTCGAGATCGGCGTAGAGATCGCGTTGCCGCCGCTTGGCCTCGCCCAATTCGTAGGTCAACACTTCGATCTGTCCGCGCAACTGCGCCAGTTCGCTGCGAATGGCGTCGAGTTGCGCAGACAGTTCCAGAACGGCCTGCGTGCTTTTCTGTTGTTCCAGCGCCGTGACGCGCTCGTTCAGTTGCGCTTCGATCTGCGACAAACGAACGTTGGTCTGTTCGATGTTTTTGCGCGCTTCCTTGTCGTCGAAAAACGCGGAGGCGTTGGACGACAACAAGGCAAAGAACAACGCAAACAGCGCAGCGCGTGACACAGAAAGAGAACGGTTCATACGCGACCTATTTCAACAGAAACATTCAACAAAAACGCTTATTCGCCGGCGTACACAATATCGACACGACGGTTTTCCGCCCAGGCGGTTTCATCGTGGCCGGGGTTACGCGGTTTTTCCTTGCCGAAACTGACCGTCTCGATTTGCGCTTCCTTCGCCCCCAACAGCAGCATCATCCGCTTGACGGCATCGGCGCGCCGCTGGCCGAGCGCGAGGTTGTACTCGTGCGTACCGCGTTCGTCGGCGTGTCCCTGCAGCGTCATTCTGGCGTCAGGATGTCTGACCAGATAACGCGCGTGCGCTTCGACCAGTGGCCGGTACTGATCTTCGACCACATAACTGTCAAACGCGAAGAACACGCCGCGCCGCGACAGAATATTGGCCGGGTCTTTCAATTCATGGGTGACGCGGCCATCAACATCGGCGCCGGTAACGCCCGTGCCGCCTGCGCCGCTCGTACCCGCGCCATCGGCCGTGCCGCCGGAAGCGACCGTCCGATCATCGACCGGCGCGCCTTCGTCGCTGGGCGTTGAAGAACACGCCGCCAGCGCGACAGCGACAAAAACGAGAAAACCGTATTTCAACAAGTGGGTCATAGAACCTCCATAAAAAAAGCGCGATGCGCGTGAGTTTATAAAAAAACAAAAAACGAAATGGTCAAAGCAAGGGACCCCAGGACGGTTCGCGCACCTGTTGGGTGAGCGCGCCGATTCGTTGCCGAATGGTGCCGTCGATCGACACCGCCGCCAACACACTACGCCCGCCGCTTTGACCGGCGTAAAGCACATAGCGCCCATTCGGCGCGATCGCCGGGCTTTCGTCCATCGGCCCCGGCGTCAACGCCAACACTTGCCGCGTCTGAAAATCCATCGTGGCAATCTGCATCCGGCCACTGTCGCGGCGCACGAACACCATCCCGCTGCCGTCCGGCAACGGTCTCGGTGAAACATTGTAAGAACCTTCCATCGTCACCCGCTCGACGCGACCGTCGGCAATCCACAAACGGTAAATCTGCGGCGTACCGCCACGATCCGACGCGAACAACAACGATTGTCCGTCCGGCATGAACGACGATTCCGTGTCGATGCCCGGCGAACTCATCAAGCGGCGCGGCTCACTGCCGCCCGACGCGGAAACCAGAAAGAGTTGCGAACCGCCGTCACGCGACAACGTCACCGCGAGTTGCGTACCGTCGGGCGACCAGGCCGGCGCGCTGTTGCTGCCGCGAAAATTGGCGACCGCCTGCCGCTTGCCGTCGAGCAGCGATTGCACATACACCACCGGCTTGCGGCTCTCAAACGAAACATAAGCGATGCGACTGCCGTCCGGCGAAAAACGCGGCGAAATCAGCGGATCCTTCGACGAGACAATCGTCTGCGGATTGTCGCCGTCGGCGTCGGCCACCTGCAACTGATATTGCTGCCCCTGCTGCGTGATATACGCAATGCGCGTCGAGAAAATACCGGGTTCGCCGGTGAGCTTCTCATAAATCACATCGGCGATCCGATGCGCCGTCGCGCGGAACTGCTGCTGCGTAACCATATAAACCATATTGGCCAGCGTCTGCTGCCTGACCGCATCGACCAGCGCGAAACGCACCTCGACCAACCCGTCGGGCAAGCGCCGCATACTGCCGACGACCACCGCGTCGGCGCCGCGCGTCCGGAAAATGCTGATATTGACCTCTTCCGCCGTTGACGGGCGCGGCACGACACCGGAACCGTCGATCTGCCGGAAGCGACCGGAGCGCGTCAAATCGCCGCCGACCACGCCCGAAATGCCCAACGGAAAATCCGCTTCCCCGGCGAACGGCACAATCGAAATCGGCAACGCCGCACCCGCGCCGCCGATAATCTCAATCGTCAATTGCGCACGCGCGCTCAACGACACCAACAACAGCGCGGCGATGACCGCGATTCCGCTCATCCGCCGCAAACAATGTAAAAATCCACGAGCGTTCAAAAAAGACCCCACCACAAAATCCGCACAAAAAATCTTCATCACGCGCCGCGATCAACCTCGCTGGCCCGAAAACAAAAAACGTAAGGCACACCCCACAAGGGCTGATTATAACGACTTGGACGATTATATCGACCCTTCACAACGCGGAAACGTCTCCGTTCGTAACGAACCGCACCCAGAGCCATAGGTCGTGGTGAGCGCAGCGAACCGCGACGGGTCGCCTCACGCGAAGGCGCAATCAGAGCCATAGGTCGTGGTGAGCGTAGCGAACCGCGACGGGTCGCCTCACGCGGAGGCGCGAAGCCACGAAGAGCCATAGGTCGTGGTGAGCGTAGCGAACCGCGACGGGTCGCCTCACGCGAAGGCGCGAAGCCGCAATCAGAGCCATAGGTCGTGGTGAGCGCAGCGAACCGCGACGGGTCGCCTCACGCGAAGGCGCGAAGCCACGAAGAAAGAAAGCCCCCGCCTTGCCCCCTTTTCAAAGGGGGTGTCGGCGAAGCCGACGGGGGTTTGCAGGGGTGCCCGCCGAAGGCGGGCGGGGGGTTGAAACCCCTTCCCCCGCATGCGGGGGAAGGCGGGGATGGGGGC
>WQTW01000090.1 GCA_009786085.1 Pseudomonadota bacterium
GGAGGAGCAACGCAGTATGGCGCGGTGAGCGTAGTGCTGGAGAGCGCGTAGCGCACTCACCCAATGGGTGAGCAATGAGAAAGACTCCAAAGCAAGCGACTGCGCGGTTTTCCATAGGTTTACGAGCGATCAACTGAGGTTTTTAGGATGATCACGCCCAAGAAAAAGCCCGCCGAAGCGGGCTTGAGTTCCAAACTTTTTTATCCTGGTCGGGAGACCGATCAAGAAGCAGCTTGAATATTTGATGCTTGTTTTCCCTTCGGTCCTTGCGTGACTTCAAAGCTGACGCGCTGTCCTTCTTTGAGCGTCTTGAAGCCCTGCATGGTGATGGCCGAAAAGTGCGCAAACAGGTCTTCCCCGCCATCATCAGGAGTGATGAAGCCGAAGCCTTTTGCATCGTTGAACCATTTGACGGTCCCGGTTGCCATAAAACTATCCTCTTAAAATTACGAACAGGTGTTTGGTCGGGGACTTCCAGCAGGCGGGGCACTACGACGGCGTACGAGATGGTACAACGGCAAAAGCACACAGGAACAGCAGGAACCACATCCAAACAGTACCGTTTTACGCACAAAAGGCCAAAGGGTCAAGGTGGCGACGCATTCGGAATGAAACTGTGATGAAGTTTGTTGCAATTGTAAAACAAACTAACAGTACAACAATGGTCATACGATCATGCCGCCGATCCTAAAAAGATGTCAAACACGATCTTTTGGGGTATGTTAGCAACTTGAGGGCAACGATTATTTCCGCTTTATGTCATTAAGTTATCAACATGCTCCTGAGGTGATTTCCGAGCAGGAGGTCAAAGAGCCGCCTTTGTTTCAGGTGATTTTGCTCAATGACGACTTCACGCCGCAGGATTTTGTGGTGAATTTGCTACAACAGGTGTTTTCGATGCCTTTGCCGCGGGCGATGACGGTGATGTTACAGGTGCATCATCGCGGCTCCGGCGTGTGCGGCGTCTATACGGGGGAGATTGCCAGGATCAAGGTCGAGCAGGTCGAATCGCTGGCGCAGCAACACGAGCATCCGTTGCGCTGCATCATGCAGGAAATTGAGGTTTGAGTGGCCTGGATCGGAAAATCGCGGTATTGTGAAGGAATGAAGTTTTTGACTTCGGACGAGGGGGCACCATGATCGCCCAGGAACTGGAACTTTCGTTGCACATGACGCTGGTCGAGGCGCGGCAGAAGCGCTACGAATTTGTGACGGCGGAGCATTTGTTGCTGGCGCTGCTCGACAATCCGTCGGCGGTGGCGGCGTTGCGCGCCTGCCGGATCGATGTCGAGGAAGTCCGGGAAGAATTGAGCGCGTTCGTCGAAGCGCATACGCCGCGATTTCAGGAAGATGCCGACGCCGACACGCAACCGGCGCCGAGTTTTCAGCGGGTGTTGCAGCGGGCGGTGTTGCAAGTGCAATCGTCCGGCCAGAAGGAAGTGACTGGCGCGCATGTGTTGGTGGCGCTGTTCGGTGAAAAAGATACGCATGCGTTGCACTTTCTGAGAAAACGCGGCTTGACCCGTTTCAATCTCGTCAATTATGTGGCGCACGGTCTGAAAGGCGAGCCGGAACCGGCGACCGGCGGCAGCAAGGGGAGCGAAGAAGCGGCAGGGAAAGAAACAGCGTTGTCGTCGTACACGACCGACCTGACGCAGCGCGCCCAGGACGGCAAACTCGATCCGCTGATTGGCCGCGAACACGAGTTGGATCGCGTGGTGCAGGTCTTGTGTCGCCGTCACAAAAGCAATCCGTTGTTGGTCGGCGAGGCCGGTGTCGGCAAGACCGCGATTGCCGAAGGGCTGGCCACGCGCATCGTCGAAGGGCGGGTGCCGGAATTGCTAGCGCAAAGCCGCGTCTATGCGCTCGATATGGCGTCGCTGCTGGCGGGAACCAAATACCGTGGCGATTTTGAGCAACGGTTGAAAGACGTGCTGCGCGAGTTGAAAACACAGTCGAAGGCGGTGTTGTTGATCGACGAGATTCATACGCTGATCGGCGCTGGTTCGACATCGGGCAGCACGATGGATGCGTCCAATTTGTTGAAACCGGTGCTGTCCGCCGGTGAATTGCGCTGCATCGGCGCGACGACGTACAACGAATTTCGGCAGATCTTCGAGAAAGATCACGCGCTATCGCGGCGCTTCCAGAAAATCGACGTGCCGGAACCATCGATTCCCGAAACCGTGGCGATTCTCAAAGGACTCAAATCGCGCTTTGAAGCGCACCACGAAATCCGCTACACCAACGCGGCGATCACCGGCGCGGCAGAGTTGTCTGCGCGTTACATCAACGACCGTTTTCTTCCCGACAAAGCGATTGACGTGATCGACGAAGCGGGCGCCGCGCAGAAAATGCTTCCGAAAAGCCGCAGGAAAAAACAAATCGGCCGCGCCGACATCGAGGAAGTCGTCGCCAAAATCGCGCGGATACCATCGCGCGCGATATCAACCGATGACCGGCAAGTTCTGAAACACCTCGACCGCGATCTGAAAAACATCGTGTTCGGTCAGGATGCGGCGATCAACGCGCTGACGGCGGCGATTCGGATGTCGCGTTCGGGATTGGGCAATGCCCGCAAACCCATCGGCAGTTTCCTCTTTTCCGGCCCGACCGGCGTCGGCAAAACCGAAGTGACGCGGCAACTGGCGTACTGTCTCGGCGTGGAACTGATCCGCTTCGACATGTCCGAATACATGGAGCGGCACGCCGTCTCGCGCCTGATCGGCGCGCCGCCCGGCTACGTCGGTTTCGATCAGGGCGGGCAGTTGACCGAAGCGATCGTCAAAGCGCCGCACAGCGTGCTGCTTCTCGACGAAATCGAAAAAGCACACCCGGACATCTTCAACGTGCTGTTGCAAGTGATGGACAACGGCACGCTGACCGACAACAACGGGCGTAAAGCCGACTTCAGAAACGTCATCATCGTGATGACGACCAACGCCGGTGCGGCGGAACTGGCGCGGTTGTCCATCGGCTTTTCAGAAACGGCGCAGGTCGGCGATGAAATGGGCGAAATCAAACGGCTGTTCACGCCGGAATTCCGTAACCGGCTCGACGCGATCGTTTCATTCAAACAACTCGACCGCGAAGTCATCCTGAAAGTGGTTGACAAAATGCTGGTCGAACTTGAAACGCAGTTGTTTGAAAAGAAAGTGGAAGCGACCTTCAGCCCGGCGCTGCGGCAATACCTCGCCGACAAAGGCTTCGACCCGCAGATGGGCGCGCGCCCGATGATGCGGCTGATACAAGACACCGTGCGCCGCGCACTGGCCGAAGAACTGCTGTTCGGAAAACTGACCGACGGCGGCAAAGTGCTGGTCGATTACGACGAGAAAACGGGCGTCCAACTGGTGATCGAAGAACAAGCCGAACTGGAAGAGGCATTTCCGTAGGCCGCTCATCGCCAGCCTACGTGCTGACTTCTGACATCTGATATCTGACCTCTGATCCCTGACAGCCTTACGCACTCAAAAAGCACGACAGCAGCGGCGCTGGCGACATTGAGTGATTCCATGTTGCCCGGCATCGGGATGGTGACGGCGGTATCGACGTGTTGTGTCAAGGTGTCGCTCAGTCCGGCGCCTTCGTTGCCGAACACCAGCGCCAGAGGGCGGTGTTGAAGTGACGGGGACGCAAACACGTTTTGTCCATGAGCGGCGAGGGTGCCGACGATGAGACCGCCATCGGCGCGAAAGTCGCGCGCCCATTCGCAGGCATCCGCGTCCTCAACGATCTCCAGCAGAAAATGCGCGCCCTGCGCGGCGCGCAACACTTTCGGCGACCAGACGCTGGCGCAATGTTTCGACAAGACGGCGTGGGTCACTCCGGCGGCTGCCGCCGTGCGCAGGATGGCGCCGACGTTGCCGGGGTCTTGAACGTCTTCGAGCAGGACGCAGAAAGCGCCTGATGTGGTGGTGGAAGAGGGCTGGTCGATCATGGCCAGCATGCCGACCGCAGGCGGCAGCGAGGCAATGCTTTTGAACAGCGCGTCGGGGACACACAGCAAACGGTGTTCATCGCGTTGCGACGCCAGTGTTTTGAGGAGTGGCGTTTCGCGCTTTGCTCCCCTCTCCCCTTGTGGGAGAGGGGTTGGGGGAGAGGGGGGAAATGGAACCCCATCCCCACCCAAACCCTCCCCTTGAAGGGGAGGGCTTTCATTCTCCCCGCCTTCGGGGCGCCCTCTCCCGCGAGGGGAGAGGGCGGGGAATGTGTGCGCTTGAAACGCAGTTTCTCTGGCATACGACTCGGTGACGATCAGCGTGTCCGGCAGGCCGTGGCGCGCGATATACATTTCGATCAGGTGTTCGCCTTCAAGCACGCAACGCCGACTTTTGCGCCGTTCGTGCGCAGAGGCGATGAGACGCGCGGCGTCTTTGAGGCGGGGATTGTGCGGCGAAGTGATGGGTTGCATTTCAGAAGTCAGAGGTCAGGTATCAGAGGTCAGGCATCAGAGGTCAGGCATCAGAGGTCAGGTATCAGAGGTCAGGTATCAGAGGTCAGGTATCAGAGGTCAGGTATCAGAGGTCAGAGGTCGGGATTCTGTCATTCTGCGCGGAGCGAAGCGACGTCGCAGAATCCAACCCTCTCCCCTCGTGGGAGAGGGTGGCCGAAGGCAGGGAGAGGGGGAAAAGCCATCGTTTCGCTATTCTCCACAAAAGAAAGCAAACCCCCGTCGGCTTCGCCGACACCCCCTTTGAAAAGGGGGCTTGGGACAGAGGGCAGATACATGGATCCTGCGACTTCGCTTCGCTCGCAATGACGCATTGCTGATTTCTGACATCTGTTCTCTGACCTCTGATAACCCCATCCCCACCGCCCTCTCCCCCACCCCTCTCCCGCAAGCGGGAGAGGGGAGAATGGTGAAGGGGAGGGAGCTTTCGTTCCTTCGCGGCTTCGCGCCTTCGCGTGAGGCAAGGGCGGGTTTGAAACCCGCCCCTACACGCATAGAATGATGTGTTTCTGATCCCTAATTCCTGACCTCTGATTCCCGATGCGCCTGAAACTGGAAAAAAATCTCGTCTTTCTTGACCATTCCCAGTTCGGCGCGCGCCCGTTCTTCGACAGCTTCCAGCCCTGACTTGAGGTCTGTCACTTCGGCGGCAAGCGCGTCGTTGCGCGCTTTCAGCAGCACGTTGGTCGCCTGTTGTTTGTCGATTTCCTGTTGCAGCGCGCGCACTTGCAGCCAGCCGCCTTTACCCAGCCAGATCGGGTATTGCAGGGCTGCGATCAGCAGCAGAAAAAGGAAGGCGAGAATTTTCATGGCCGACCGCAGGTGAAAAAATCAGGCGCGATTCTGGGCTCCGGTTATCGCTTGACGTTGAAGAACGCCTCACGACCGGCGTAACGCGCAGCGTCGCCGAGGTCTTCTTCAATGCGCAGCAGTTGGTTGTATTTGGCGATACGGTCGGAACGCGACAGTGAGCCGGTTTTGATTTGTCCTGCGTTCGATCCGACGGCGATGTCGGCGATCATGCTGTCTTCGGTTTCGCCCGAACGGTGCGAGACGACGGCGGTGTAACGCGCGCGATGCGCCATCGAGATGGCCGCGAAGGTTTCGGTCAATGTGCCGATCTGATTGATCTTGATCAGGATCGAATTGGCGACGCCTTGCTGGATGCCTTCTTTCAGGACGCGGGTGTTGGTGACGAAAAGATCGTCGCCGACCAGTTGCACTTTGTCGCCGAGCCGTTGCGTCAACAATTTCCAGCCTTCCCAGTCGTGTTCGGACATGGCGTCCTCGATGCTGAGGATCGGGTATTTGTTGCACCAGTCGGCGAGCAGATCGACCATTTGCACGGCGTTGTAGCGGCGGTCTTCGCCTTCCAGGTGGTACATACCGTCTTTGAAGTATTCGCTGGCGGCGCAGTCGAGCGCGATGCCGATGTCGGCGCCCGGACGATAACCGGCGAGTTCGATGGCTTCGAGCAGCAGCGTCAACGCGGTTTCATTCGACGGAAGGTTGGGTGCGAAACCGCCTTCGTCGCCGACGGTGGTCGGCATGCCGCGACCGTCGATCAATTTTTTCAGCGCGTGAAACACTTCGGCGCCATAACGCAAGGCTTCGCGGAAATTACCGGCGCCGAGCGGAACGATCATGAATTCCTGAAGGTCGATTTTGTTGTTGGCGTGTGCGCCGCCGTTGATGACGTTCATCATCGGCACCGGCAACGCTGTTTCGCCGATACCGCCGAGGTAGCGGTACAGCGGCAAGCCGGTTTCTTCCGCCGCTGCTTTGGCGATGGCGCAGGAGACGGCGAGGATGGCGTTGGCGCCGAGCCGCGATTTGTTTTCGGTGCCGTCGAGTTCGATTAGCGTGTGGTCGATAAACGCTTGCTCGCTGGCGTCAAGCCCGATGATGGCTTCGCAGATTTCGGTGTTGATGTGGTTGACGGCGTTCAGCACGCCTTTTCCGCCATAACGCTGGGTATCGCCGTCGCGCAATTCGACGGC
Source organism: Pseudomonadota bacterium (assembly GCA_009786085.1). Taxonomy (GTDB): domain Bacteria; phylum Pseudomonadota; class Gammaproteobacteria; order Burkholderiales; family Casimicrobiaceae; genus UBA931. The sequence continues at coordinate 6,454 of WQTW01000090.1, forward strand.
TTCTTTGGTTCCGGTCGAAGCGCCGGACGGCACGGCGGCGCGACCGGAAACGCCGGATTCGAGAACGACGTCGGCTTCGACGGTGGGATTGCCGCGCGAGTCGAGAATTTCGCGGGCGATGATGTCAACAATAGCACTCATGAGAAAGCTCCTGTCCAGGGTTTTGGGTTGAAAGCAAGGTAAAGAAAAACAATATAAAAGAATCCACAGTTCAGTCGTTACGGCATCACATCATTTTCGGCGAAAGGCGTGCGCTTGACAATCTCGTCCAGCGCCTTCAGTGTTTCGAGCAGCACCGCCATTTTCGGCAACGGCCAGGCATTGGGGCCATCGGACAAAGCTTTTTCCGGCATCGGGTGCGTTTCCATGAACAAACCGGCGACACCAACGGCGATGGCCGCTCGCGCCAGCACCGGCACGAATTCGCGCTGACCGCCGCTCGAGGTTCCTTGTCCGCCCGGCAGTTGCACCGAATGCGTCGCGTCGAATACGACCGGACAGCCGGTTTCCCGCATGATCGCCAGACTGCGCATGTCGGACACCAGATTGTGATAGCCGAACGAAACGCCGCGCTCGCACACCAGAATCGTATCCGCGCCGCTGGCGGCGCGCGCTTTGGCGACGACGTGTTTCATGTCGTCGGGCGCCAGAAATTGCCCCTTCTTGATGTTGACCGGAAGACCGGCAGCAGCGACGGCCTGAATGAAATCGGTTTGTCTGCACAGGAAAGCGGGCGTCTGCAACATATCGACGACTTGCGCAACGGTCGAAATTTCGTCGATGGTGTGAACGTCGGTCAGCACCGGCACGCCGAGTTGGCGTTTGACTTCGGCAAGAATGTGCAGACCTTCGTCGAGGCCGGGGCCGCGAAAGCTGGCGTGCGAACTGCGGTTCGCTTTATCGTACGACGATTTGAAAATGAACGGGATGCCCAGTTGGCCGGTCATCTCTTTCAGTTGTCCGGCCACGTCGATTTGCAGCGCCAACGATTCGACCACGCACGGACCGGCGATCAGAAAAAAGGGACGGTCGAGGCCGACATCGAAACCGCAAAGCTTCATGCGGAGGCTCCTGCCGAAACGTTCTGATTCCGGATATTTTTGCGAGCCAGCGCGGCGCGAACGAACGATAAAAACAGCGGATGCGCGCGTTGCGGGTTCGACGTGAATTCAGGATGGAATTGGCACGCGAAAAACCAGGGATGGTTCGGCAACTCGATCACTTCACACAAGCCGCCGCCGACGCGGTCGCTGGCAGCGCGGGCGCTGACGACGAGCCCCGCTTGTTCGATGCGCGACAGGTAATGGTTGTTGACTTCGTAGCGATGACGGTGACGCTCGACAATGGATTCACCGTAGATCGTGCGCGCCAGCGAGTCGGGCTGGGTGCGGCAGGTTTGCGCGCCGAGCCGCATGGTGCCGCCGAGATCGGACTCGGACGTGCGGTGTTCAATCTTGCCATCGTGGTTCTGCCATTCGGTGATCAGCGCGACCACCGGATTGGGCGTATCGGCATCGAACTCGGTGCTGTTGGCGTGCGCGATACCGGCCTGGTGACGAGCAAATTCGATCAGCGCCAACTGCATGCCGAGGCAAATGCCGAGATAGGGAACATTGTTTTCGCGTGCATGGCGAATCGCGGCAATTTTTCCTTCGACCCCGCGTTTGCCGAAACCGCCCGGCACCAGCACGGCGTCGGCTTTCTCAAGCGAGGTCACGTCTCCGCTGGTTTCAAATTCTTCGGAATCGAAATACTCGATATTGACTTTGGTGCGCGTGTGAATACCGGCGTGGATCAGCGCTTCGGTCAGCGACTTGTACGATTCGGTCAGATCGACGTATTTGCCGACCATCGCGATGGTGATTTCATTCTGCGGATTTTCGAGCGCGTCGATCAGATTGCGCCATATCGACAGATCGGCGGGCGGCGTGTTGAGCGCCAGCTTTCTGCAGACGATCTCGTCGAGTTTTTCGTGGTGCAGATTGAGCGGAATCTTGTAAATCGAATCGGCGTCCAGCATCGGAATGACCGCTTCCGGCGCGACGTTGGTAAAGAGCGCGATCTTGCGACGGTCGCCTTCCGGCAGCGGACGATCAGCGCGACACAGAACGATGTCCGGTTGAATCCCGATGCTGCGCAACTCCTTGACCGAGTGCTGCGTCGGTTTGGTTTTCATCTCGCCGGCGGTGGCGATGAACGGCACCAGCGTCAAATGGATATAGCAGCAGTTGTCGTGACCGAGCGTGATGCCCATTTGCCGCACCGCTTCGAGGAAGGGCAGCGATTCGATGTCGCCGACCGTTCCGCCGACTTCGACGATGGCGACTTCGGCATCGCCTGCGCCGCGCATGACCCATTCCTTGATCTCGTCGGTGATGTGCGGAATCACCTGCACCGTGCCGCCCAGATAAGCGCCGCGCCGTTCTTTGCGCAGCACGCTTTCGTAAATCTGGCCAGAGGTGAAATTGTTGCGCTTGTGCATCCGCACATCGGTGAAGCGCTCATAGTGACCGAGATCGAGATCGGTTTCAGCACCGTCCTCGGTGACGAACACTTCACCGTGCTGGAAAGGGCTCATCGTGCCCGGATCCACATTGATGTAGGGATCAAGCTTCATGTTGGTGACACGGATACCGCGCGAAGCAAGAATGGCGGCGAGAGAAGCGGCGGCGATACCTTTCCCCAGCGAGGAAACGACACCTCCGGAAACAAAGACGAACTTTGTCATGGCGACCGTTCAGAGAAAACCATATTCTATCAGAGGTCAGATGTCAGAGGTCAGATGTCAGATGTCAGATGTCAGAGGTCAGATGTCAGAGGTCAGATGTCAGAGGTCAGAGGTCAGAGGTCAGAGGTCAGAGGTCAGAGGCTTGATGCCGTCATTCCCGCGAAAGCGGGAATCCAGTTCATAGGTCGTGGTGAGCACAGCGAAGCGTGGCGGGAACCGCGACGTTTTGGCTTCTGCGAAGGCGCGAAGAAGAAAAGCCCCCTTTTTCAAAGGGGGTGTCGGCGAAGCCGACGGGGGTTTGTGGTGCAACGCCGTAGGTCGTGGTGAGCACAGCGAACCGCGACGGGTCGGTCTCACGCGGAGACGCGGAGAATGAAAGCCTTTTCTTTGCGCTCTATGCGTTCTTTGCGGTTAATTGTTGCGGGCGGGACGCCCGCGCTCCGATCCCGGATGGCGCTTCGCTTATCCGGGCTACGCTTTCTCCCCTCTCCCGCAAGGGGCTAGTGTATGCACACAACTCCGAATGCATATAATATTTGTTGTTGCAACAGCTTTGGGAGGTGCTCAGGCATGAGAATTG
>WQTW01000091.1 GCA_009786085.1 Pseudomonadota bacterium
CCCCCTGCCCCTCTCCCGCGGAAAGCGGGAGAGGGGAGGCATTTCCCTCCTCTCTTCCTTTGGGGAGAGAGGTCGGGAGAGAGGGCAGGGAGGGGGGAGACGAAACAAACCCCCGTCCGCCTTCGGCGGACACCCCCTTTGAAAAGGGGGCGAAGCGCAGTCATGCGCAGCAGGCAGACGAGAACACCGAATGGCGGGCACGGTTCGGCGAGGTGTTGCGTCGCGCCGATCGGGTCATTGCGCCGTCGCGCGACATCGCCGAGCGCATTCGTCGGGCGTTTTCGGCTCAGGTGTTGCCAACATTCACGCCGAAAATCTGGCCGCACCCCGAAGCGTTGACGCTGATGTCGCCGCGTTTGCGCGTGGCGATACTCGGCGCGCTGTCGCCTGAAAAAGGGCTTGGTCTCGTTTATGCGTGCGCCCGTGATGCGGAGGAGCGTGGCTTGCCGCTATCGTTCCGCATTCTCGGCACGACGGCGCAGCCGCTACCGGATGTGCCGCTATCGCGCTTGTCGATGAGCGGCGAGTACGACGAAACCGATTTGCCCGCGCTGCTTGCCGCCGAAAAACCGGACGTGTTTTTCTTTCCGGCGCAGGTTCCCGAATCGTTTTGCTACGCGCTGACGCCGACGCTGTTGAGCGGCAAGCCGGTGGTGGCGTCGGCGCTGGGGGCGCTGGCGGAACGTTTACAGGACGTTCCGCAAACCGTGTTGTTGCCCTGGGACAGCCGTATTGCCGAGTGGAACGCGGCGCTGTGCCGCTTCGCTCCTGAGGTTTCCGCAACGCCCGCATCGTGCAACACGGAGGAAACGTACCGCCAGCAGTATCTCGAAGCCTTGCCGTCGGGCGCGCGACCGGCGCGGGAGGTGGTGGTCAATGCGAACCTCTGGCCGCAAACGTCAACAAGTGAAAGCGATGATGACCCGCGCGCCGAGGCTTTGTCGCTGTTCGAGCTGTACCATGCCGGTGTTGGTTGCGGTCGCAGGGCGGCGCGAGAGGAATTGCAGCGCCGTCTGAAAGCCTTGCGCGATACGCCGCCTCCATCGCCGCCGGACTGGTGGCTTGCCTGGCGGGAGCAAAAAGAAAAAGGGCGGCAAAAAATATTACGCGCGACGCGGTTGGTGCGTACTGCGCATTCGATTTACAGGACAGCCGGTTTGCGGGCGCTGGTCACGCGCAGCTATGAAAAAATTTTCCGTCGTCGCGCTGCTCTGATGTTGCCGTTCGAGCCGAAAGCGCAGGAAACCCGGGTGACGCCGTTGGTCGTTGCGGCATCGGAAACGCCACGGGTGTCGATCCTGATTCCCGCGTATGGCGAGCCGCTGGCGACCTTCAGTTGCATCAAAAGCGTTCACGAACACACGCGCGACATCGCTTACGAAGTGCTGGTGCTCGACGACGCTTCGCCGGAGCCGTTGCAGACGCAGCTTGCCGGTGTCGAGGGGGTGCGCTTCATTCGCCAGCCGCACAATCTCGGCTTTCTCAGGAATTGCAACGTGGGCGCGAAAGAAGCGCGCGGCGAGATTCTCGTTTTTCTCAACAACGATACGCTGGTGACCGACGGCTGGCTGACCGCACTGGTTGAAACGCTTGACCAGACGCCCGACGCCGGACTGGTCGGCGCGCAACTGTGTTACCCCGACGGGCGTTTGCAGGAAGCGGGCGGCATCGTTTTTTGCGACGGCTCGGCTTGGAATGTCGGGCGAAACAGCGACCCGAACCATCCCGAATTTCATTACCGGCGCGATGTCGATTACTGTTCGGGCGCCAGCATCGCGCTTCCCCGAACGCTGTGGGAACAACTGGGCGGCTTTGACGAGCGTTTCGCGCCCGCGTACTACGAAGACACCGATCTGGCTTTTCAGGTGCGCGCCGTCGGCAAGCGCGTGCTGGTTCAGCCGCAATCGCGGGTGATTCACTTCGAGGGGCAGACATCGGGCACCGATGAGACGCAGGGCGTCAAGCGTTATCAGGTCATCAATCAGGCGGCGTTCTTCGACAAATGGCGCGCCGTGCTGGCGCGGCATCCCGAACGTTACAGCGATATTCGCCGCGCCGCCGAGCGAGGCGTCCACACCCGCATTCTGGTGCTCGACGCCTGCATGCTGACGCCCGACCGCGATTCGGGATCGCTGCGCATGTGGCATCTTCTGCATCTGCTCGCGCAGCCCGGACGCAAAGTGACGTTTGCCGCCGCGTCGCTCGAATACCGCGAACCTTACGTCGGGCAGTTGCAGGCGGACGGTATCGAAGTGCTTCACCTGCCGTATTTCAACGCGATCGAGGCGCTTTTGCGGGCGCGTGGCGGCGAATACGACGTGATCGTGCTGTCGCGCCTCGACGTGGCGGCGCAATGGCTGGCGACGGTGCGCAAGTGGGCGCCGCAGGCGTTCGTGGTTTACGACACCGTGGATTTGCACTTCCTGCGCTCCGCGCGCGAGGCCGAAGTGCAAAACAGCGCGACCTCCCGCGCACAGGCGGAAGCCCAGAAGAAAGAAGAATTGCGCCTGATCCGCGCCGCCGACCGCGCCTGGGTGGTGTCGCCGGTCGAGCAAGCGTTGCTGACGCCGCTGGTTCCCGACGCAAAAATCGCCGTGTTGTCCAACATCCACGAAAACGAACCCGTCGGTCGCGGATTCGACGAACGCGCCGGATTGCTGTTCATCGGCAGCTTCCGTCACCCGCCCAACGTCGATGCGATGCTGTGGTACGGGCGCGACGTGCTGCCGCATGTGCGTCGGCTGTTGCCCGGCGTCGTCACCACCATCATCGGCGGCGACCTGCCGGCATCGGTGAAAGCGCTGGCGGCGGACGACGTGAACGTCACCGGCTACATCGAGGACATCAAGCCGTATTTCGCCGAAACCCGCGTGTCGATCGCGCCGCTGCGCTACGGCGCGGGCGTCAAGGGTAAAGTCAATCAGGCGATGACTTACGGCGTGCCGGTCGTGGTGACGCCGATGGCCGCCGAAGGCATGCACCTGACCGACGGGCGCGATGCGCTGATCGCCGACGATGCCTGCGCGTTCGCCGAGGCGATCGCGCGCGTTTATCGGGACGAGACACTGTGGCGGCAACTCTCGTCGGCGGGACGCGCCAACGTCGAGGCGCACTTTTCGCGCGATGTCGCGGCGCAAGAACTGGAAAAAACGCTGGAACTGGCGCGGAGGGTGTCAGGGGTCAGGAATTAGGTTGGCGGTGAGCGAAGCGAACCCCAACATTCGAGGAGCGGGTTTCAAACCCGCCCTTTGGGTCTCACGCGAAGACGCGAAGCCGCGAAGAAGAAAAGCCCCCTCTCCCCTTGCGGGTGAGAAGGGGGGTGGGGATGGGGTTTGTAGCGTGTAGCCTGGACAAGCGAAGCGCAGTCCGGGAATGACCTCACGCGAAGGCGCGAAGCCGCGAAGGAACGAATCTCCCCTCTCCCCTTGCGGGAGAGGGGTCGGGGGAGAGGGGTGGAGTTGTCAGGTATCAGATTCCGTAGGAGCGGGTTCCAATCCCTCTTCGCTCTTTAAACCACGAAAAAGCGGTCTGATCCCTGATTCCTGACCTCTGATTCCTGTTCACGCGAAGCGCCGATTTTCACCCCCGCCACAGAAAGAAAAACACTCTTTACGGCGGTAAACCCCCTTTGAAAGCAGACATTTCCCCCTATGGGAACGCCCCGTTTTTTTCTCTTTCTTGCAACACTGTGCGTTTCTCTATGAAAAAACCAGCACCAATTGCTTTTTTTCTCTCGAAAATGCGGTATAGTCGCCGCGATGAGATGGGGAAAACCCATAGACAGGAGGGGCCATCTCAGAACGATCGATTTATCGACTATAAAGGAAGGAAAACCCATGGCTAAAGCCGCCAAGAAACCGGCCGCGAAGAAAGCGGTCAAGAAAGCAGCAAAGAAAGTCGTCAAGAAAGCCGCAGTGAAAAAAGTCGCCAAGAAAGTTGTCAAAAAAGCGGCTGTGAAGAAAGTTGCGAAGAAGGCTGTCAAGAAAGTCGCGGCGAAGAAAGTCGCCAAGAAAGCCGTCAAGAAAGTCGCAGCGAAGAAAGTCGCCAAAAAGGCGGTCAAGAAAGTCGCCAAAAAAGCCGTGAAGAAACCTGCGGTGAAGCGTAAACCCAACCCGGCGTTCATGCGTCCGTTGACCCCGTCGGCTGCTCTGGCCGCCGTTGTCGGTGCGGCTCCGCTGCCGCGCACGGAAGTCACCAAGAAAGTTTGGGATTACATCAAGAAGAACAAACTGCAAGACGCTGCCAACAAGCGGATGATCAATGCCGATGATAAGTTGAAAGGCGTCTTTGGCGGCAAGACCAAAGTGTCGATGTTCGAAATGACCAAGTTGATTTCGAACAACCTGAAATAAGTACTTTGATGTTGCCACAAAAAGGCCGGCGAATGCCGGCCTTTTTTATCAGGAATCAAAGGTCATAGGTCGCTGGTGAGCGCAGCGAACCGCGACGTTTTTGCCTCACGCGAAGGCGCGAAGCCGCGAAGAAGAAAAGCCCCCTTTTCAAAGGAGGTGCCCGCCGAGAGCGGGCGGGGGTTTGCTGAAAACGATTAACCGCAAAGAACACAAAGCAAGCGTAGCCCGGATAAGCGAAGCGCCATCCGGGAACCAAAAACACGATTAACCGCAAAGAACACAAAGAAACGCATAGAGCGCAAAAAAGGTGGCGTCATTGCGAGCGAAGCGAAGCAATCCAGAAAATGTGCGCAACGAAAAAATCGCTGGATTGCTTCGCTTCGCTCGCAATGACGAGTTCTTCTTCGCGCCTTCGCGTGAGATAACAAAAAGGGCGGGTTTGAAACCCGCCCCTACACGCGCAGAATGACAATTTACCCTTCGCGTTTTCCGCGTGAAACTTTCTTTGTGCCCTATGCGTTTCTTTGCGTTCTTTGCGGTTAAATTGTTTTGCGCTTTCGTGTCTTTCGTGCTTTTCGTGGTTAAAAGGTTTTTCTGATTCCTGATCTCTGATCGCTGACTTCTGATCCCAGTTCACGCAACACGTCGAGCACCATGCCTTTTTGCAGCAATTCCGGCAGCAGGCGCGGCGGTTTTCCGGGACGGTAGAATACGTAAACGGGTACGCCGCTGCGGCCAAGCGCGGTGAGGGCTTCGGTGATGGCCGGGTCGTAGCGTGTCCAGTCGGCGCGCATCAGGGCGATGCCGTGACGCGCGAAGGCTTGTTGCACGTCGTCGGTGTCGAGCACCCATTTTTTGTTGGCCTGACAGGTCACACACCAGGCCGCGGTGAAATCGACGAACACGGTTTTTCCGGCGGCGTTTTCCTGCGCGACGGCGGCGGCGCTGTACGGTTGCCAGACTTCCGCCTGTTCCAATGTGGACGCTTGTCCGATACGCCCCGAGGTCATGGAGAACACCGGCGAAATCAACCAGCCCGCGATCACGACGCCGATCACCGCCGTCGCTATCCAACTGATTTTGACGCGATCACCGGCGCCGAACGCCATCCGGTAGCCGTGCCAGGCCCACAACGCCAACGCTACGGCCACCAGCGCCAGCAGCAGGCGCAATTCGATGTCGCCGCTCGTTTGCGCGCCGAGTACCCAGGCCAGCCAGGCGACGGTTGCGTAGAGTGGGAACGCCAGCAGTTGTTTCAAGCGCAGCATCCAGGCGCCGGACTTCGGTAAAAACCGCTGCCAGGCCGGGAAAATCGCCAGCAGTGCATACGGCAGCGCCATGCCTAACCCCAGCATCGCAAAGATGACGAGCGTCGTCAGCGCGTCCTGCGTCAACGCATAGCCCAGCGCCGCGCCCATGAACGGCGCCGTACACGGCGAGGCGACGACCACGGCGAGCAAGCCGGAGCCGAACGCATCGAGTGTGCGGTTTCGCGCGGTCCAGCCCAGCCATTCCGAGGGCGCCAACGCGCCGAATTCGAAGACGCCGGAAAAGTTCAGCGCCATCACGAAAAAGAGCAGCGCCAGTCCGGTAATCACGAGCGGCGACTGCAACTGGAAGCCCCAGCCCAACTGTTCGCCCGCCGCTCGCAGCACCAGCAGCGCGCCGGCCAGCAGCAGGAAGGTTAATATCACGCCGGCGCTGAACGCCAATGCTTCGTGCCGCAATGTTTTGCGGTCGTCGCCGTGTTTGACGAAGCCCAGCACTTTCAACGAAATGATCGGGAACACGCAAGGCATCAGGTTCAGTATCACGCCGCCCAGCAGTGCGAAGAGGGCGGCCAGCGCCAGTGAAAGATTTTTGCCACCGCTTTTACCGCTGCCTTCGGTGGTCGCCATTCCCGGCGGTCGCGCTGTCGGCGGCGCATCGAAGGTCGGCACCGGCCCCGGCGACACCGCGCCCTGAATCGGCACGTCGATCATCACCGCCGTAGCGTTTTCATCGCCGGTGTTCCAGGGCTGCGCCGAACGCAGAACACCGCGCAAGCGCGACAAGCTGCCTTCCAGTTGGTGCGACACCGGCAAAGTCAGCACGAGCGCGTCACCGTCGCGTTGCAACGGTTGCGCGAACGACGGCTCGATCTGTCGGGATTCATCGGCGAAGAAATACAACGCGCCGGGATCGGGTGCTTCTGCGTGAGCAGGCGTCAGGCGCAGCTTCACCGTTGCGCCATCGCCTTGCGCGGCAGCCGTCCAACCGGTGAGCGGTTTCGGCAAGAGGTCTCGCGTCGCAGTGATAGCTGAGACATTGGCAGCGGCAGGTTGCGTCGTCGCGGTCACCGGCAGCGTCAAGGTCAGATCGGCGCCGTCTGGAACGCAGACTTCCTTGCACATCAGCCAATCGGCGCGCGCCTGAATCTTGAGCGACGGCGGAACGATATTCGTTGTTTTGAATTCGGTGAGCAGCAACACCTCATCTTCAAAACCGTAATTGACGAACGGCCCATACAGTTGCGCTTGCGGCGCCGGCCATTGCAATGCGCCCGCCGTCACGCCGTCCGGCAGTGTCCAGGTGATCGTTGTCGGCAAGCCGGTGTCGCCCGGATTTTTCCAGTAAACGTGCCAACCGTGCTCCATGTTGAGTTGCAGCGCGACGGTGAACACTGCCCCCGGCGCGATGCTGTGTACGTCGCTGATTAGCACCGCTTTCACGGGCGGCGGCGTTTTCGCGCTGACCGGCATGGCGACCTGCACGGCGAACGCGAACACCAACAACGAAGCGAGCAGGTAAAGAGGGAATTTCATATTTAATGGGAACCTTTTCAACAACACCGTGTTTGGCAAACTATATGCAATTAATTATTGAATGTTTCCCTCTCCCGGCCTTCGGCCACCCTCTCCCGCAAGCGGGAGAGGGAAAAGGCTCAGCCTTTCGCGCCAAGTTCCCCTCTCCCACTTGTGGGAGAGGGGTGGGGGAGAGGGAGTAAACCTTTTCTCACGTCCGAATCTGCCCGCTGCCCAGCACGATCCATTTCTGCGTCGTCAAACCTTCAAGCCCGACCGGGCCGCGAGCATGCAGTTTGTTCGTCGAGATGCCGATTTCCGCGCCCAGCCCGTATTCGAAGCCGTCGGAAAAACGGGTCGAAGCGTTGACCACAACCGAACTCGAATCGACCTCACGCAAAAAACGCATCGCCGCCGTATGATTTTCGGTGACGATGGCGTCGGTGTGCTGCGAGCTGTAACGGGCAATGTGTTCGATGGCCTGATCGAGCGAATCGACGACGCGAATCGACAGAATCGGCAACAGGTATTCGGTGTGCCAATCTTCTTCGGTGGCGTCAAGCATCGCCGGAACGATCGCACGCGCCCGTGCGCAACCACGCAATTCGACGCCCTTGTCTTGGTAAATCTTGCACAGCGGCGGCAAAATCGTTTCGGCGATGGCGCGATGCACCAGCAAGGTCTCCAGCGTGTTGCATACCGCGTAACGCTGCGTTTTGGCGTTGTCGGCAATACGAATGGCCTTCTCGGCATCGGCGTCGGCATCGAGGTACACATGGCAGATACCGTCCAGGTGTTTGATGACCGGCACCCGCGCTTCGTGCGCGATGCGTTCGATCAGGCTCTTGCCGCCGCGCGGCACGATCACATCGACGTGCGCTTCGTCACGAACCAGATGGCCGACGGCCTCGCGGTCAGGCGTCGCCACGATTTGCACCGCCGCTTCCGGTAATCCGGCGGCGCGCAAACCTTCGTGAACACAGGCGGCAATCGCCAGATTGCTTCGCAACGCTTCCGAACCGCCGCGCAGAATCACCGCGTTCCCCGCTTTCAGACACAAACCCGCTGCGTCGGCGGTGACGTTGGGACGCGCTTCATAGACAATGCCGATCACACCGAGCGGCACGCGCATTTTGCCGACCTGAATCCCCGATGGCCGCGACGTCAAATCGGTGATCGCGCCGACCGGATCAGGCAACGCGACCATTTGCGTCAACCCTTCGGCCATCGTTTCGACCGTTGCGGGTTTCAATGTCAGCCGGTCGATGAATGCCGCGTCGAACTGCTTGGCGCGCGCGGCCTCCACATCCTGCGCGTTCGCTTCCAGCAATGCCGCTGCTTGACGCCGAATGGCGTCCGCCATCACCGTCAGCGCCTTGTTTTTGGTGGCGGTGTCGGCGCGCGCCAGGTCGGTGGCCGCTTGTCGCGCCGCGCTGCCGACGGCGTTCATGTATGCAGCGATGGATTCGAAATCAGAAGGTTTCATGGTTTGTTTTCCGTCAAAAGGAACCCGGCGTCAGCGTTCGCACACCGTCTTTTTCGCCGAGCAGAATCACATCGGCGCCGCGCTGCGCAAAAATGCCGACCGTCACCACACCGGGAATCTGGTTGAGCTTCGTTTCCATTTCGACCGGATTCAACAAACTCCAGCCGTGGACATCGAGAATCACATTGCCGTTATCAGTCGTGAAGCCGCTGCGCCATTCCGGAAATCCGCCGAGGCGCACGATAGTGCGCGCCACGAAACTGCGCGCCATCGGAATCACCTCGATGGGCACCGGAAATTCGCCGAGCACCGGCCTGAGCTTCGAGCTGTCAGCAATGCACACGAATTTGCGTGAAGCAGCCGCGACGATTTTTTCGCGGGTCAATGCGCCGCCGCCGCCCTTGATCATCGCGCCGTGTTCGGTGACCTCATCGGCGCCGTCGATGTACACCGACAAATCGCCGGCATTGTTCAGCTCTTCAACCTCGATGCCGTGTTTTTTGAGCAGCTTCGTCGTGCGCTCCGAACTCGACGCCGCACCCTTGATGAAGTTTTTGCGTTTTTCGGCCAGCGCCGCAATGAAAAAATCCACCGTGCTGCCGGTGCCGACGCCTAGCCAGGCGCCGTCCTCGACATACTTGAGCGCCGCTTCCGCCGCCGCTCGCTTCAAATCGTCTTGTGTCATCGTGTTCTCTTAGCGCCTTTCCTGTTTGGCTGCGCATAATTTCGCATTGCGCTGCTTTGTTCCCTCCCCTTCACCATTCGCCCCTCTCCCGCTTGCGGGAGAGGGGCGGGGGAGAGGGCAGTGGGGATGGAGTTGTTTGCCGTGCATCGTTAAACCAAAATCGCTCCAGGAGAGGAGACCGTTCGGAAAACGGCATTATCGCATTACCCAGGGAAAACGTGCGTCAGTGATCAGGAATCAGAGGCCAGAATACCGTCATGGGTCGTTGGTGAACGCAGCGAACCGCGACGTTTGGCTTCACGCGGAGACGCGAAGGAACGAAGCTCCCTCCCCTTGAAGGCATAGGTATCTACACAAGTATGGGAGTAGCCCCGAAGGGGCTTAATATGAGTAACCGTCGGTGGAGCGAGCATCGCGAGCGAAACCGGCGGAAAGCGAACA
>WQTW01000092.1 GCA_009786085.1 Pseudomonadota bacterium
ACCTCTGACCTCTGACCTCTGACCTCTGACCTCTGACCTCTGACCTCTGACCTCTGACCTCTGACCTCTGACCTCTGACCTCTGACCTCTGACCTCTGACCCCTGACCTCTGACCTCTGACCCCTGACCCCTGACATCTGATTCCTGTTCACGCGAAGCCGCGAAGGAAAAGCCCCCGACTTGCCCCCTTTTCAAAGGGGGTGCCCGCCGAAGGCGGGCGGGGGTTTGTCACCCTCCCCTTCAAGGGGAGGGCTGGGGTGGGGGGATGGGGTTCATCATTTTCCCCTTCCCCCTTTCCCCCACCTCTCTCCCGCATGCGGGAGAGGGGATCTGATTCCTGACCTCTGACCTCTGATTCCTGTTCGCGCCTTCGCGTGAGACACAAGGGCGGGTTTGAAACCCGCCCCTACAAACGATGGATGCCCGTTTCACTTTCGTGCCCTTCGTGCTTTTCGTGGTTAAACGCTTTTAAGCGAACAACCAGGGCGCTTCCACAAAACGCTTTCCTTCATACGCCTTGATCTCGTCGGCGTGCGCCAGCGTCAAGCCGATTTCGTCCAGCCCGTTCAACAAGCAATGCTTGCGATGCGCGGTGATGTCAAACTGGAACGCTTTGCCGGACGGTGTGGTCACTGTCTGCGCTTCCAGATCGATCGTCAACCGATAGCCTTCCTGCGCCAGCGTCTCCTGAAACAGTTGATCCATCGCCGCTGTCGGCAACACGATCGGCAGCAAACCATTCTTATAGCAGTTGTTGAAGAAAATGTCGGCGAAGCTCGGCGCGATGATGGCGCGAAAGCCGTAACCGTCGAGCGCCCAGGGCGCGTGTTCACGCGACGAACCGCAGCCGAAATTTTCCCGCGCCAGCAAAATCTCTGCGCCCTGATAGCGCGGCTGATTCAGCACGAAATCGGGATTCTTCGGACGTCCGCTGCAATCCCTTCCCGGTTCGCCCTGGTCGAGGTAACGCCATTCGTCGAACAGATTGGGGCCGAAGCCGGTGCGATGAATCGACTTCAAAAACTGCTTCGGGATGATCGCGTCGGTATCGACGTTGGCGCGATCCAGCGGGCACACCAGCCCTTTTAATGTTGTAAATGCTTTCATTGTCTTTCTCCGCTTTTTTCACCGCTCACATCGACAAAACGCCCGACCACCGCCGCCGCCGCCGCCATCGCGGGGCTGACCAGATGTGTGCGTCCGCCCGCGCCCTGACGGCCTTCAAAATTGCGGTTGCTGGTGGACGCGCAACGCTCGCCGGGTTCGAGCCGGTCGGCGTTCATCGCCAGACACATCGAGCAACCGGGTTCACGCCACTCAAAACCGGCGTCCCTGAAAATTTTGTCCAGCCCTTCGCGCTCGGCTTCCCGCTTGACCTGTCCCGATCCCGGCACGACCAACACCCGCTTGACGTTCGCCGCTTTCTTCTTGCCGCGCGCGATGGCTGCCGCCGCCCGCAAGTCCTCGATCCGCCCGTTGGTGCAGGAGCCGATGAACACCACATCGACCGCGATGTCGGTGATCGGCGTGTTGGGCGTCAAGCCCATGTAGGTCAGCGCCCGCTGCATGCCTTCGCGCTTGACCGGATCGGTTTCGTTCGCCGGATCGGGCACACGCCCATGAACGTCCGTCACCATTTCCGGCGACGTGCCCCAGGTGACTTGCGGCGCAATCTGCGAAGCGTCCAGTTTAATTTCGTGATCGAACTTCGCACCGGCGTCCGACACCAGCGCCTGCCACACCGTCACAGCCGCATCCCAATCGTCGTCCTGCGGAACCATCGGGCGGCCTTTCAGGTACGCCAGCGTCGTCACATCGACGCCGACCAGCCCGGAACGCGCGCCGGCCTCGATCGCCATGTTGCACAGCGTCATCCGGCCTTCCATCGACAGCGCCCGCACCGCAGGCCCGGCGAACTCGATCGCGTAGCCCGTGCCGCCCGCCGTTCCGATCCTGCCGATGATCGCCAACGCCAAATCCTTCGCGGAAACGCCCGGTCGCAATACGCCGTCCACCCACACCCGCATCGTCTTTGCCTTCTTGGCGACCAGACATTGCGTTGCCAGCACATGCTCGACTTCGGAGGTGCCGATCCCGTGCGCCAGACAGCCGAACGCGCCGTGCGTGGAGGTGTGCGAATCGCCGCAGACAACCGTCATCCCCGGCAGCGTTGCGCCCTGCTCCGGCCCGACCACATGGGCCACGCCCTGCTTCGGGTCGAGAAACGGGAAGTAGGCGCGCGGCTCAATGGCGCGGATATTGGCGTCGAGCGTCTCCACCTGCTGGCGGGAAGTCGGATCCTTGATGCCGTCCAGTCCCTCGTCCCAGTTCTCGGTCGGCGTGTTGTGATCGGCGGTGGCGACAATCGAATCCTCCCGCCACACCTGCCGTCCGGCCAGCCGCAAACCCTCGAACGCCTGCGGACTGGTGACTTCATGCACCAGATGGCGGTCGATATACAACAACACCGTGCCGTCCGCTTCCTCGCGGACAATATGACTGTTCCACAACTTCTCATAAAGCGTTTGTGCTGCCATGGCTTTCAACTCCTGAACTGACGTCTTTTGAGGGAAGAGCCAAAGATTACGCCCATCCAAACCATGACGCAAACTCATATTTTTCATGATAATCATTCCAATATGGAATGAGTGGCGGTAAAATGGTGCTGGTCGCTGTTTGGGTTTTAACTCCCCTGGGCTTTAACTCCCCTCTCCCCTTGCGGGAGAGGGGCAGGGGGAGAGGGGTAAAACGACCGCCCTTGCCACCCCAACCCCCACCCTCCCCCGCACGCGGGGGGAGGGAACAAAGCATCTTGTTGGAGACTGAACCATGGACGCCGCCGCCCTTGCCGCCTTTCTCGCTGTCGCCGAACACGGTTCCTTCTCGCGGGCGGCCGAACAGTTACACCTGACCCAATCGGCGACCAGCAAACGCATTTCAACGCTGGAATCCCAACTCGGCGCCCCCTTGTTCGACCGGCTGGGTCGCACCATCGTATTGACCGAGGCCGGTCGCCTCCTGTTGCCGCGCGCCCAACAACTGCTGCGCGACATCGGCGACACCCGCCGTGCGCTGGCCAACCTGAGCGGTCAGGTCAGCGGCACACTGAGCGTCGCCACCAGCCACCATGTCGGCCTGCACCGACTGCCGCCGGTGCTGCGCGCGTTCGCCGAAGCCTGGCCGCAAGTCAAACTCGACCTGCGCTTCATGGCCTCGGAGGCCGCCGGCGACGCCATCCTGCGCGGCGAAGTCGAGCTGGCCATCGTCACACTGCCGCTCAAATGCCCGCCGCCGCTGCTTGCCGAACCCCTGTGGCCTGATGTGCTGCGCGTCGCCGTCGCGCCCTGGCATCCGCTGGCGACGCGCAAAAAAATCACACCGTTCATGCTGGTCGAGCATCCGGCGATCCTGCCGGACGCCGGCACCTTCACCCGCGCGCTGATCGAGGATGCGTTTGAACCGCTCGAAATCAAGCCGCAGGTCGTGCTGTCAACCAACTTTCTGGAAACCATCAAGATGATGGTGTCGGTCGGCCTCGGCTGGTCGCTGTTGCCGACCTCGATGCTGGATCGCTCGCTGGTATCACCCGTGTTGACGGGGCTGCACATCGAACGCCGGCTCGGCGTCCTCCGTCACAGCAAACACACCCTGTCGAACGCGGCGCAAAGGATGCTCACACAATTGCGCGGGGCAGAGGTCAGAAGCCAGAAATCAGAGATCAGAAATAAAACGTAGCCTGGACAAGCCAGTCCGGGACGTGCGTTACGGGCGGCAAATTGCCGCTCCTACGCTCTGATTCCTGACCTCTGACCTCTGACCTCTGACCTCTGACCTCTGACCTCTGACCTCTGACCTCTGACCTCTGACCTCTGACCTCTGACCTCTGACCTCTGACCTCTGGTCGTGCGATAATGGCGCGTTTGTTATGGTTATCCCTTGCTCATGATCGGTCGTCTTTCCGGAACCCTGCTCGAAAAAAACCCACCGCAAATCCTGCTGGATGTGCAGGGGGTCGGCTATGAATTGCTGGTGCCGATGAGCACGTTTTACCATCTGCCCGACACCGGCGCGACGGTTTCTCTGCTCACGCATTTGATCGTCCGCGAGGATGCCCACACGTTGTACGGCTTCGCCGCCGAACGCGAGCGTCAGGCTTTCCGCGTGCTGACCAAAATCTCCGGCATCGGCGCGCGAACGGCGCTGGCGGTGTTATCGGGTTTGTCCACCGAGGAATTGGCGCAGGCGGTCGCCGCTCAGGAGGTCGGGCGTTTGACGCGCGTTCCCGGTATCGGCAAGAAAACCGCCGAGCGCATTCTGCTTGAGTTGAAGGGCAAGCTCGCTCCTGCTCTCGGTGGCGGCAATGTCGCGGTCAATGCGCCGTCCGGTGTGCTCGATGTGATCAATGCGCTGCTGGCGTTGGGCTACAACGAGAAAGAAGCGCACGCCGCCACCCGCGATTTGCCCGCCGACATTGATGTCTCCGACGGCATTCGCAAGGCGTTGAAGCAGTTGTCTAAAACGTAGTTGTTGTCAAAAACGTAGAGCGAAAGCCTCTGATGATCGAAAACGATTCTCTGCACCGCGTTATCAAAAGCACTGTGGCCAGCCCGCAGGAGGAAGCGTTCGAGCGAACGCTGCGTCCGCGCGCACTGGACGAATACGTCGGTCAGGAAAAAATCCGCGGTCAGTTGTCGATCTTCATCGAAGCGACCCGCAAGCGCAGCGAGGCGCTCGATCATGTGCTGCTGTTCGGCCCGCCCGGTTTGGGCAAAACCACGTTGTCGCACATCATCGCCCACGAGCTGGGCGTCAATCTGCGGCAAACATCGGGGCCGGTGCTGGAACGCCCGGGCGACCTGGCGGCGTTGCTGACCAATCTCGAACCACGCGATGTGCTGTTCATCGACGAGATTCACCGCTTGTCGCCGGTCGTCGAGGAGATTCTTTATCCGGCACTCGAAGATTTTCAAATCGACATCATGATCGGCGAAGGTCCGGCGGCGCGCAGCGTCAAGATTGATCTGCCGCCGTTCACACTGGTCGGCGCGACCACCCGCGCCGGCATGCTCACGAACCCGTTGCGCGACCGTTTCGGCATCGTCGCCCGTCTGGAGTTTTACAGCGTCGAAGAATTGGGGCGCATCGTTCATCGTTCGGCAGCGCTGCTCAACATCCCCATCGACAACAACGGCGCCCGCGAAATCGCCCGCCGCGCGCGCGGAACGCCGCGTATCGCCAACCGCTTGTTGCGTCGCGTGCGCGATTACGCCGATGTTCGCGCCGATGGCACGGTGAACCAGGCCACCGCCGATGCCGCGCTCTCGATGCTCGATGTCGATCATCAGGGACTGGACATCATGGATCGCAAGCTGCTCCACGCGATCCTCGACAAATTCAACGGCGGCCCGGTCGGCGTTGACAACCTCGCCGCCGCGATCGGCGAAATGCGCGACACCATCGAAGATGTGATCGAACCTTATCTGATCCAGCAGGGTTTTCTGCAACGCACGTCGCGCGGTCGCGTCGCCACGTTGCAGTCGTACCGCCATTTCAACCTGACGCCGCCGAAGCGTGGCAACGAAGGACGCGAAGGACGCGAAAGCGGCGACCTTCTCGAAGGGGTTTGACACGATGCAGGAGCGGATGCACGAAAACAAGGTTTTTGAGTGGCCGGTGCGGGTCTATTATGAGGACACCGACGCGGCAGGCGTTGTCTATTATGCAAACTATCTGCGCTTTATGGAACGCGCCCGCACCGAATGGCTGTCGCATCTGGGCGTCGAACTGGCCGAACTCGAAAAACGCGAGCGCACCGTGTTCGTCGTCACCCGCGTCGAAGCGGATTACCTGATCGGTGCGCGTCTCGGCGACCGCTTGTCCGTCACCGTCGAACCCGCCGACATCGGCGGCGCTTCTTTCATCGTGGCGCAGCGCGTCCGACGCGCGTCCGGCGAATTGCTGGTCGATGCGCGTATCACGCTGGCTTGTCTGAACGCCGACCGCTGGCGTCCCGTCCGAATACCTGCGGCGTTGCGCGCGCAGTTGCCTTCTTCTGTTTCCGATTCCACGAAAGGATAATCCCTTGGACGTTCATGCCGACCTCTCCATTTTGACGCTGGTGGCCCAGTCGTCGTTTATCGTCAAAGTCGTTATCGTTATTTTGCTGGCGCTGTCGTTCTGGAGCTGGTTGCGAATCGGCATGAAAATCCTGCAACTGCGCCGCACCACGCGAGAGAGTACCGAGTTCGAAGACGAATTCTGGCGCGGCGGCGATCTCAACGCGATTTACCAAAGCCTCAGCGGCGCCCGCACCGGCGACGGCATGAAACATATTTTCGTTTCCGGTTTCCGCGAATACACCAAACACCGCAAGCAGGGAAGTTCCGGCGCCGTTGCCGTTGACGCCACACGCCGCGCGATGCGCGTGGCGTTCCAGCGCGAACTCGATACCCTCGATGCCGGTCTGCCGGGATTGGCCACCATCGGTTCCGTGTCGCCGTACATCGGACTTTTCGGCACTGTCTGGGGCATCATGAATTCATTTCGCGGCTTGGCGAGCGTCAGTCAGGCCACACTGGCGCAAGTCGCGCCGGGCATCGCCGAAGCGTTGATCGCTACTGCGCTCGGTTTGTTCGCGGCGATTCCGGCGGTGATCGCCTACAACCGTTTCACCCACGATGTTGACCGGCTCTCCACCCGCTACGAAACCTTCATCGAAGAATTCGCCAACATCCTGCAACGGCAAAGCGTTTAACGTCGAACGGAGATTTTTATGCCTCGCGTCCGTAAAGCCATCAACGAAATGAACGTCGTTCCCTACATCGACGTGATGCTGGTGCTTCTCATCATCTTCATGGTCACCGCGCCGCTGGTCGCGCCCGGCGAAATCGAATTGCCCAACGTTGGTAGCGCCACCATCACACCGAAACAACCGTTTGAAA
This sequence comes from Pseudomonadota bacterium, assembly GCA_009786085.1. Lineage (GTDB taxonomy): Bacteria > Pseudomonadota > Gammaproteobacteria > Burkholderiales > Casimicrobiaceae > UBA931. The sequence goes on from WQTW01000092.1 coordinate 6,942, forward strand.
TCCTCATCAGGAAAGATGGCCAGTTGCAACTGCGGAACCGCGCCAAACCGAACGAACCGACACAACGTCTCAGCATCGAGAATCTGATTCCCCGCTTGATCGCGCAACAACAAGAAAACCCCGACCAGGCCGTCGTGATTTCCGCTGACGAAGCTGTGCAATACAAAGAGGTCGTCGCCGTGCTCGACGCACTGCAACGCCACCAAATCAAAAAAGTCGGCTTGCTTGTCGTCCCCGGCGCGAAATAAACCACCATGATCATGCCGTCGCAACCGCCCGTTTCCGACGCCCCCGGTCGTCGCGCCGATTTCTGGATCGCGCTGACCTTCGCTGTCATCGCCAATCTGGTTTTTCTCGGGCTTCTCGTCATCTCCGTTTCCTGGCGCAACCCGCCGCCGGTGCCGGTCACCGCCGAGTTATACGTCCCGCCTGCACCGGAACCCAGACCGTTGCCGCCGCCACCGCCACCGCCGAAACCTGTCACACCGCCGCCGGAAGTCAAACCGCCGACGCAGCCCGATCCCGAAATCGCGATCCAGAAAAAGAAAGAAGAAGAACGCCGCAAACAAGAAGCGGAAGAAAAAGCGCGTCAGGAAAAACTGAAAAAAGAACAACTCGAAAAAGCCGCTCGTGAAAAAGCGGAAAGAGAACGCATTGAAAAGAAAGAGAGAGAAGAAAAAGAGCGGAAAGAAGCCGAACAAAAAGCGCGCGAAGACGAAGCGCGGCGTGAAGCCGAGTTGCAGAAAATGCTCGCCGAACAAAGAAAACGCGACGAACTGCAAGCCGCGCTCGACCGCTGGACACAAAGCATCCGAATCAAAGTCACCGGCAACGTCATCCTGCCGACCGGCATCGAAGGCAATCCCGAAGCCGCCTTCCTGATCGTTCAACTGCCGACCGGCGAAGTCATCGACGCCAAACTGCAAAAAAGCAGCGGCAACGCCGCCTACGACGACGCCGTTTACCGCGCGATCATGAAATCATCGCCGCTACCCAAACCGGAACGCACCGACCTCTTCCGGCGCGAATTGCGCTTTGTGTTCAGGCCGAGGGATTGAGATGCGTCGAGTATCCGCGTTTGAATAAAAACAACAACCGCAAAGAACGCAAAGAAAATTCTCACGCGAAGGCGCAAAGTGCCGTAGGCTGGGATGAAACGAAGTGGAATCCCAGCATCAACCGAGCAACGCTGGGATTACGCTACGCATCATCCCAGCCTACGGCACTTCGCGTTCGATATACTGCGATGCCCACAGATCCTTCCGCGGATCCGGCTAACTGCTTCACACCGTAAAACATGGCTATTCACACCTTTCGCGCCGGCAGGCCGACCCTGAAGGAGGTTCCATTAACGGTAGTTGAAAGGGTGGAGCGTTACCGCGAGAAGAAGGTGCGCTATGACCTTTGTGTTGATAGGGATCTCCATCAGGCGATAGAAGAGTATCGTCGTCAAGGCATACCGGCGAACGGGAGTCGCACAAAAACCGTTGAGCGGCTTCTACGAAAAGCCCTTTTGTTGCCTGAAAACAAAATCGAAACCCAGCGAGGCGAATAAATCGTGCATATCGTAGCAATTCATTATAAAATGCCTCGATTATTTGTTAAGAGTAAACGGTTATGAGAACTACGTCCCTTGTTCTGTTGATCTGTCTTCTACTAGGGGGGTGCAGCACCCAAACGACGAAGGTGTATGAGAGCGGAGCAAAAGCGTCTGTTACAGCACATGCTGCGCCAGCGCAAGAACATACTGCTAATGTGCGCTATGCGTCAAAGAAGTACAGCGAAAATCTGCACGATTATCAACAAGCCTATATTCTTGCATTTCTGGAGGCGCAAGAAACCGACGCTTTTGCTCCAGATAAGCCGCGCCTACCACTATTTGAGGCTGGGTCTAGTCTAGCTGCGATAAGCGCGCTTGGTTTAGCGCTTGATGCTGCAGGAAGCGTTTGGGCGTCTAACTTGTTTTCTCCAAAGTTTCTTGCCGGAGGAGTAGTGTTGGGTCTTCTCACACCAAAGTCGGAGGAACGACAATTTGTTGATGCAGCGACTCAAAGCTGGCGATTGAATAACCGGCCTAGTGTCCGCTATGTGCTGTTAACACCCTTGCTGGAACGCAGTCCTCAGGTGATCGACAAGACAAATGAACTATGGTTTGAGAATACTGACAGTTTTTTAAATAGAGCGGGAGTGCGTTGTGAATTTGAGCCAAGAAAGGGCGAATTGGTTTTTATTGGATACAGAAGGTTGATGTCAAAGAAGTGCTGGATTAATGATATACAGTATTCGCTTTTTGTGGATTCTGTGTTCGCCGCCGAAGAGTCCAATACCACCAAGAGGTTTGGACATGTAGTTATATCGAAAATGTGGATCCAAGCGCCCACAGACGATTTGGTCGAACAAGCAGTCGTAAAACTGAGGCCGTTCGTTGACGAAAACTGGATCGTGATGTTCACTGGTAACGATACAACTGGGGTACGCCGCATGTTTGTCGGGAAAGGCGAGGATATGGCCATGTTCGATTTGCCGCCGGAGCCGTTCAAAAAAGGCGAGAAGAGTGGAAGGTAGAGGCATTATAGTAAGCGTAGGGTGGATAAGGCCGAAGGCCGTAATCCACCGTTCTCTTCCGCGCAAAGTGGAACAGGTAATGCAACATATGGTCCCTTGCTTTGGATTGTATCAATGGATCGGCATAGGGGGCAGCCCTTTGGCTGCACCCCTGCCACACCACCCGGCATGCGGTTCCGCACCGGGCGGTTCGAGAAGTTGAGGTCATGAGAGA
>WQTW01000093.1 GCA_009786085.1 Pseudomonadota bacterium
GATACCTGATAACCCCTCTCCCCCGACCCCTCTCCCGCAAGGGGAGAGGGGAGATTCGTTCCTTCGCGGCTTCGCGCCTTCGCGTGAGGGCAAACGTCGCGGTTCCCGCCACGCTTCGCTCGCGGCTAAAGGCCGCTCACCAGCGACCTATGCGCTGGGATTCCCGCCACGCTTCGCTCGCGGCTAAAGGCCGCTCATCGCCAGCCTGCGCCTCTGACCTCTGATCCCTGTTCAATGTTGCCGCGTCACATCGACAACGCCGCTGATCTCGCGCACGGCTTTCAACGTCGTTTGCAAATGCGGCAGCCCTTTGACTTCGGCGGTGAAATGAAAGCGCGTCTGGTGCTGGCGGCTTTGCATGTTGACCGACACCAGCCTCACTTTTTCGCGCGAAAACACTTCCGAGAGATCGCGCAGCAATCCCGGACGGTCATTGGCATCGACGACGATATCGACGGCGAACACGCTCTCCGCCGTGTTGCCCCAATTCGCTTCGACCAATCGCTCCGGTCGCGTCGCTTCGATGCGCTTGATGTTTTCGCAGTTGTTGCGATGAACGGTCACGCCCTTCTCTCGCGTCACGAATCCGACAATCGCATCGGGCGGCGCCGGTTTGCAGCAACGCGCCAGATTGGTCATCAGCCGGTCGATGCCGACCACCAACACCCCGCCGCTCCCCGCTGCTTTCTTGTGCTGCCGTTCCGATGAGGGCGCTTTGGTTTCGATCACGTCGGCGCTGGCGGTCGCTTCCTGTGCCGCGACGCCGGGCTTCGCCACAGCCTGAATCAATTGCTGCAACTGCCGTTGGCTGATTTCGTCGCGCGCAACGCTGGCGAACAAATCGTTGGTGTTGGCGAAACCGCCCTGGCTTGCCAGTCCTTCGAGTTTGATCAACGAAGCGCCGGCGCGCGCCAATTCTTTTTCGACCATCGCGCGGCCTTGCGCGATGGTTTCCTCAATCTGTTGATGGTTGAACCACTGCCGAATTTTGGAACGGGCGCGGTGGCTGGCGACAAAGCGCAGTTCGGTGTTCAACCAATCGCGCGACGGCGCACCCTGTTTGACCGTGACGATCTCGACGCGCTGGCCGTTTTTCAGCACGTAATTGAGCGGCACCATCTGTCCGTTCACTTTGGCGCCGCGACAACGGTGTCCCAGATTGGTGTGCAACGAATACGCGAAATCAATCGGCGTCGAACCGCTCGGCAGATCGACGACTTTGCCTTGCGGCGTCAGCACATAAATGATGTCGGTGAACAAGCTGCTCTTGAACGCCGACAGCAGTTCGCGTTCATCGGACACCAGGTCTTTCCATTCGAGGATTTGCCGCAACCAGGCAATTTTCTCCTCGAAACCGGCTTCGGATTTGGCCGCTTGTCCGTAACTCTTTTCTTTGTAGCGCCAGTGCGCCGCCACTCCGTACTCGGAATGCCGGTGCATCTCCCAGGTGCGAATCTGCACTTCGACGGATTTGTTCTCCGGCCCGATCACGGCCGTGTGCAACGAGCGGTAATTGTTGGCTTTCGGTTTGGCGATGTAATCGTCGAATTCGCGCGGTAGCGGCGTCCACAGATGGTGAACGATGCCCAACACCGTATAACAGTCCTTCACGTCATCGACCAGAATACGCACGGCGCGAATGTCGTACAGCGCGTCGATCTCCGCTTGCTTGCGCCGCATCTTGTTCCAGATGCTGTAGATGTGTTTGGGGCGTCCGGTGATGTCGGCCTTGATGTGCGCCGACGCCAGTTCTTTCTTCAGCGCGTCGATCACGTTCTCGATGTAGCGCTGGCGATCCACCTGACGCTCATCGAGCAACATCGCAATGCGTCGGTATTCGTCAGGTTCCAGAATACGCAACGACAAATCTTCCAGTTCCCACTTGACTTGCCAAACGCCGAGACGGTTGGCGAGCGGCGCAAATAAATCGGCCACTTCCCGCGCTGCCTTTTGTCGCAGCGTTTCATCGCCGTGCGACGCCAGCCGCCGAATCGTCTGCAAGCGTTCGGCCAGCTTGATCAGCACGATACGGATGTCCTCGACCATCGACAGCAACATCTTGCGCAGACTTTCCGCCTGCCGATTGCGCTCGGCCGCGTCGATGCCTTGCGGCGTCATGTGAATCTCTTGCATCCGCAATGTGCCGCGAATCAGCGTCACGACATCATCGCCGTAGCGCTGCGCGATGGCTTCCTGTGTTTTTTCATCGTTCCAGGTCGGCTGATGCGCCAACGGCAACAGCAACGCTGCCAGCAGCGTCTTCGGATCGAGATGAAGGTCGGCGAGAATCCCCGCCATTCCCAGCGCGTGCGCCGCCCAGGGTTCGCCCGCCTCGTTGACGTTCTCTCCTCCGCATTTTTCAACGCCCTGACGCATCTCGTCGTAAGCCTGCGCCAGCAACGTGTCGTTCGCTTCCCCGTAAGCCTCGCGCACACGCTCCAGCCAGACCGGAAACCTTTTTTCCTCCGGTTCTGAAGCCAACACCTCTTGAAACGACATTGCGGTTTTCATGTTGCGGTTTTCATGGTTGCCGCTGTTTCAAGAAGCGGTTTCTTCCTGCATCGCCGCTCTGACCACGTCGGCGAGATGCGCCGCCGAAGTGCGCGCCAGCGTTTCGTCTTCCGCTTCGACCATCACTCTCAGAAGCGGCTCGGTGCCGGAAGGCCGCAACAACAAACGTCCGCGTTGACCCAACGTCTTCGCCATCGCTGTTTCTTCGGCGCGCAACCGCGCGCTGTCCTTCCAGCGCCAACCCGCTTTCAACGGCACGTTGATCAGACATTGCGGATAAAGCGCCACTTCACACGCCGCATCTTCCAGCGACACCTGTTGTTCGATCAGCGCCCGCAACACCGCCAGCGCCGCGATGATGCCGTCGCCGGTGCTGTGTTTGTCCAGACAAATCAGATGCCCCGAATTTTCGCCGCCGAGCAACCAACCTTTCTGCAACAACTGCTCCATCACATAGCGATCGCCGACCGCCGCTCGCTCCAGCGCCAGCCCGTGACGCGATAACGCCTGCTCGAATCCGAAGTTGCTCATCAGCGTTCCGACCACGCCCGGGATCGCCACGCCGCGCCGTTGATAATCGCGGGCGATGATGTAGAGCAACACATCGCCGTCGTAGATGCGGCCTTTGGCGTCGGCCATCATCAGCCGGTCGCCGTCACCGTCGAGCGCCAATCCCAGATCCGCCTGATGCGCCCGCACCTGCTCGGAGAGAAACGCGGTGTGTACCGCGCCGACGCCATCATTGATGTTCAAGCCGTTCGGTTCAGCGGCAACGGCTATCACTTCAGCGCCCAGTTCGTGCAACACCGGCGGCGCAACATGGTAGCCCGCGCCGTGTGCGCAATCGACGACGATGCGCCAGCCTTTCAAATCCAGTTCGTTGGGAAAGGTGCTTTTGCAAAACTCAATATAGCGTCCCGCCGCATCGTTGACGCGCCAGGCTTTGCCGAGCGCGTCGGCATCGACGCAATGCAAAGGCTGTTCGATTTCTTCCTCGATCGCCGTTTCGATCGCGTCGGGCAATTTGGTTCCGGCGGCGGAGAAAAATTTGATCCCGTTGTCGGAATACGCATTGTGCGACGCGCTGATGACAATGCCCGCCGAGCGCCGCAACGCCCGCGTCAGATACGCCACCGCCGGCGTCGGCAAAGGTCCCGTCAAATAAACATCAACACCCGCCGCCGACAAGCCCGCTTCCAGCGCCGCCTCCAGCAAGTAGCCGGACGAGCGCGTGTCCTTACCGATCAGCACACCGGCGTGATCGTCTCTGCGCGAATCGACCGCGCGCGCCAGCACACGTCCAGCCGCCCAACCGAGTTTCAGCGCAAACTCCGGCGTGATCGGCGTTGTGCCGACACGCCCGCGAATTCCGTCCGTTCCAAAATACCGTCGTTTCGTCATCGCTTGTCCCGATCAATGATTCCTGATAACCCCATCCCCACCCCAACCCTCCCCTTGAAGGGGAGGGCTTTGAATTGATTCCTGATGTTGGGGTTCGCAAGCTCACCCCAACCTACGTCAACGCACACCACACGCGCAACGCATCGACCGTTTCACGAACATCGTGCACCCGAACGATGTTCGCGCCCCGCGCTACCGCCGCCAGACTCGCCGCAATACTCGCCGCGAGACGTTCATCAACCGCGCGACCGGTCAGATGTCCCAGCGTCGATTTGCGCGACCAACCCGCCAGCAGCGGATAACCCAGCGCCGCCAGTTCCGGCAAGCCGTGCATCAAAGCGAGATTATGCGCCACCGTCTTGCCGAATCCAAATCCCGGATCGAGCGCGATCCTTTCACGCGCCACGCCCGCCGTTTCCAGCGCGTTTGCGCGCGCCAGCAAAAACGCCTTCACCTCCGCCAACACGTCGCCGTAAACCGGCGCGTCCTGCATCGTGCGCGGTGCGCCCTGCATGTGCATCAAACACACCGCCGCCTGACTTCGCGCCACAACGGCCAACGCTTCCGGCGCCTGCAACGCCTGAATGTCGTTGATCATCGCCGCACCGGCGTCAATCGCCGCTTGCATCACCGTCGGCTTGACAGTATCGACCGACACCACCACACCGCGCGCCGCCAACGCCTCGACCAACGGCAACACCCGCCGCAGTTCTTCATCGTCGGAAACCGGCGACGCGCCCGGCCTCGACGATTCGCCGCCGACATCGATCATGTCCGCGCCGTCGTCGATCATCGTCAGCGCTTCTTTCAGCGATTGCTCGAAACCCGGCAACTGGCCATCACCGGAAAACGAATCCGGCGTCACATTGACGACGCCCATCACATAAGGGCGGTCAAGCACACAAGAGCGACCGCCCAGTGTCAGCGTGGCTCTCTTGTCACCCATTTAACTCCCCTCTCCCGGCCTTCGGCCACCCTCTCCCGCAAGCGGGAGAGGGAAGCTGCCCCGGCCTCCGCATGTTGTGCCCCCTTCTCCCGCAAGCGGGAGGAAGAAAGCTATTCCAACCTTCGCGCGTTGTGTTCCCCTCTCCCGCTTGCGGGAGAGGGGTGGGGGAGAGGGTGGGCGTAAAATCGATCATAGCAAGGCGAAGCCAGCAATATAAAGGTTTATGCGATTCGCTCTGTCATCAAAACAAAAGAGGGCGCCCATCATGCGCGCCCTCCCCCAACCTTGCAACTCCTGGCGCGTCACCGTCACGCAGGATTGGCCGATGGCGCCGCGTCGGGATTTTCCTGAACAGCCGCGCCGCCGTCGTTAGATGAATTGGAAGCATCGCTGCTGCTGCTCACCTTCGGCGCTCTGACCGGTCGGCCTTCCATGATGTCGTCGATCTGATCGGCGTCCAGTGTTTCAAATTCCATCAGCGCCGCGGTCATCGCTTCAACCTTGTCGCGGTTTTCTTCGAGCAGGCGACGCGACAACCCGTATTGCTCGTCGATGATCCGGCGAATTTCCGCATCGACCTGCTGCATCGTCGCTTCCGAAACGTTCTTGTGCGTCGTCACCGAACGCCCGAGAAAGATCTCGCCGTCGTTCTCGCCATAAACCATCGTCCCCATTTTTTCCGACATCCCGTAGCGCGTCACCATGTCGCGCGCCATGCTCGTCGCGCGTTCAAAATCGTTGGACGCTCCGGTGGAAATCCGGTGAACGAACAACTCCTCCGCAATACGACCGCCGAACAGAATGGAGATGGTGTTCAGCATCTGATCCTTGTACAAACTGATGCGATCACGCTCCGGCAACTGCCAGGTCAAGCCCAGCGCGCGCCCACGCGGCACAATCGTCACCTTGTGCACCGGATCGGTTCCCGGCAGCAAACGCGCGACCACCGCGTGCCCTGACTCGTGATACGCCGTCGCACGTTTTTCGTCCTCGGTGAGAATCATCGAGCGGCGTTCCGGCCCCATGAAAATCTTGTCCTTGGCGTGCTCGAAATCTTCCATATCGACCAGCCGCTTGTTGGCGCGCGCCGCAAACAGCGCCGCCTCGTTCACCAGATTCGCCAGATCAGCGCCGGAAAAGCCGGGCGTTCCGCGCGCGATGATGTCCGCTCTGACATCATTGGCCAGCGGCACTTTGCGCATGTGAACTTTCAAAATCTGCTCGCGCCCACGAATATCCGGCAACGGCACCACCACCTGACGGTCGAAACGTCCCGGACGCAACAACGCCGGATCGAGAACGTCGGGGCGGTTGGTCGCCGCGATGACGATCACACCCGCATTGGCTTCAAAGCCGTCCATCTCGACGAGCATCTGGTTCAAGGTTTGTTCGCGCTCATCGTTGCCGCCGCCGAGACCGGCGCCGCGCTGACGACCCACCGCGTCAATTTCGTCGATGAAAATAATACAAGGCGCGTTCTTCTTCGCCTGCTCGAACATGTCGCGCACACGCGCCGCGCCTACACCGACAAACATCTCGACGAAATCGGAACCGGAAATCAAAAAGAACGGCACTTTCGCTTCACCGGCAATCGCCCGCGCCAGCAAGGTCTTGCCGGTGCCGGGTGCGCCGACCATCAACACACCGCGCGGAATGCGACCGCCGAGCTTCTGGAATTTCGACGGGTCTTTCAGAAAATCGACCAACTCCTGCACTTCGTCCTTGGCCTCATCGCAACCGGCCACATCGGCGAACGTCACCGCGTTGTTCGAGTCGTCGAGCATCCGGGCGCGGCTCTTGCCGAACGAAAAAGCGCCACCCCTGCCGCCGCCCTGCATCTGCCGCATGATGAAAAACCAGAGACCGACGATCAGCAGCAACGGGATCAGCGACGTGAGCAGAACTTCGATGAACCAGTTGCGATTGGCTTCTTTCGCCTCGACCTTGACGCCGTGTTTGATCAAATCATCGACCATCCACAGATCGCTGGCGCTGTAAGTGACGTGTTTCTGGCCGCTTTTGTCTTTCCAGTGGATTTTTTGACCGTCGATCACCGCCGATTCGACATCACCGTGCCTCGCCTGTTCCTTGAAATCGGAATACGCGATCGGTTCGTTGCTCTTCTGCTGGTTTTCAAACTGCCTGACCGCCATCAACACGACCGCCAGAATCACCATCCAGACGCCAAAATTCTTTGCCAAATTATTCAATGCTTGCTCCTTGCCTGATGAGGCTCCGCCGCGCCTGCTTTTTCCAAGCGCTGCGGAAATTTCGTTGACTTGGCATTGTAACGGCGGTAACGCCCCAAGACCAGCCTTTGATATTGTCACGTCCGGTAAACCCTTGTTTACAAAGCCCCGCGAAACCCCTTCCCGACAACATAAATTTCCCGGCTGCGTCCGCGTGACGCCTTCGGTTTGCGCACATACACCTTGTCGAAATGCGCCGCCGCCTGCTGTCGAAACGCATCGCTGCCCGCGCCCTGAAACAGCTTGACCGCAAAATCGCCGCCTTTGCGCAGATGAAGCGCCGCGAAATCCAGCGCCAGCTCGGCCAGCCCGACGCTGCGCGCCTGATCGGCCGCCTCCACCCCCGATAGATTGGGCGCCATGTCCGACAACACAAGATCGACCGGCGCGCCCTTCAGCGCCTCCCGCACCGCCCGCAAGCCCTCCTCCGCTGCAAAATCAGCCTGAATGAACTCGACCCCGCTCATCCCGTCCATCGGCAGCAAGTCGATCGCGATGATTTTTGCCTGCCCGCCCAGCCGTTCGCGTATCACCTGACACCAACTGCCCGGCGCCGACCCCAGATCGACCACCGTCATTCCGGGACGCAACAAATGATCCCGCTCCGCCAATTCGAGCAACTTGAACGCCGCCCGCGAGCGGAAACCGCGCCGCTGCGCCTCCTTCACATACGGATCGTTCACATGCTCGTGCATCCAGGCTTTGCCGAAACGATGCTTCTTGCCACCCTTGTTAAGACCTGTCATTTTTCCCAACCTCAATCCCAAACCTCCGCCCATTATCCCGTAATCTCGCGTATCAGGTATCAGGTATCAGGTATCAGAGGTCAGATGTCAGATGTCAGGGATCAGAAAAACCTCTCTCACGCGGAGGCGCGGTAAATAATTGCGTCATTCTGCGCGGCGCGCAACGGAGCCGCAGAATCCATACGATGGCGACGGGAAGCAGATTGCTTCCCCTACGAGCAAAACGTACCGATAGCAACATAGGGGCGGCAATCTGCCGCCCGATCTGATCCCTAATCTCTGTCCTCTGATCCCTGTTCACGCGAAGGCGCGAAGCCGCGAAGAAACGATCCCCTCTCCCGCATGCGGGAGAGGGGTGGGGGAGAGGGTGATGGATTTACGCTCTGCGCCGCAGCGTTATGAAGCGTGTAGGTTGGACAAGCCGCGAAGCGGCGCAGTCCAACAACCCAACCAGCGACGCTTCGCGCCGGAAAGAGGATTCCCGGACTGCGCTTCGCTTGTCCAGGCTACGCCCTACGATGTCGCCAACCTGCCAATCCGCCCAGCGCCAGCGCGAGCAACACCAACATCGCCGGATGCATCACCGGCACGGAGGTCGCCGTCGATGCCTGCGGGTTTATCCTCAGTACCAGCTTGTTGCCGCTTCGCGCGATTGTATAAAGCTGACCATTGAGTGTGCCTGATCGCGCCGCTGGCGCCACATTTCCGCTCAGAGTCGCACCCGGATCACTTGCATCAATCAGGACGAACTCATCGCCAATATTCACCGACAAGCCGGGGGCGCTTATATTAACCAGAACACCGTCAATGTTTGCCGTGCCGCTAACAGTAAGCACAGTATCGCCTGTCGTCAAACCGGCAGGTAACTGGAAATCCAGTCTCTGGAACCAGTCCAACCCTTTCACGGCCAACCCGGTAGTCGCCACGTGCAGGATATTGCCGGTAGATACGAGGGGACCACCAGCATCGCTGCTTGGAAAGCCGCCGTAGAGTATTTTAGCTGCGAGGTTCGGCGAACCGCTGATCTTCACCATGTTGTTACTTGCAGTAGCGACGCCGGACCCGCTAAGAGCACGCCCGCCGGCAATATTCCCGGTGAGCGGTCCGTCGACGAATGCTCCGCCGGAAATCTCAACGATATTGTTCGACGCGGTAGCGTTGTCGTTGCCGCTGCTTGCGGCAAACCCGCCAAAAGCAGGCGCCACCATCGTACCGCCGCTGACAATGACGCTGCTGTTCGAGGCATTGGCCGCGCCGCTGACGGGTCTGTGATACGAAGCATAAATACCCCTGCTTACCTCACCGCCGTTGATGAAAACCTGGTTGTAGGTAACGGCATCCGCATCCTGGTGATTCACCGCGCCAAAAACCCACTCCACGTTGCCGCTATTGAGTGTGACGACATTGGCCGGAGCCGCCGCAGTGCCCGTTACGCTGGCGCTTCTGCAACTGGGAGTAGCGTCGCAGTTGATGCTGGGTGCAAGGACGTTGTTCCAGTCTCCTGTAGCGCGGAGAATGGTTTGCAAGGTCAGAGGCGGAAAATCGTCGGGATAGGTAACATCTTAGGCCAGCGCCGAAGCAGAGAGGGCGAGCGCCAACGCGCTGCTTAGAACAGAAAATAAAAACCGTTTCATGAAAAACTCCTTTCGTAAAAGTTGGGTAGAAAAAAACGTGAAACAACGAAAAAGCCCTGCCTTCCGATGGAAGACAGGGCTTGAGAAATAACGCGTTTACAAAAACAGCGCGCGCTCCTGACGGAACGCGCGTCAGTTTTTAAGATGGAAAGTGAGTGAGTGAGTGAGTGAGTGAGTGAGTGAGTGAGTGAGTGAG
>WQTW01000094.1 GCA_009786085.1 Pseudomonadota bacterium
GCGGGGGAGGGTGCCCCGAAGGGGCGGGAGAGGGGGAAANCCGTTTTTTTTCCCCTCTCCCCCAACCCCTCTCCCGCAAGGGGAGAGGGGAGAAAAGCGCGGCGCGCGCACGCAGGGATCCACATAAACCAAAACCGTTCAGGATTTGCCCGAAGGCGTTGCAAGTATCGCCGCGTACATCGCCATGAATTCCGCTTCGGTCAACTGGTTGGTTTTCTCGGCGAATGAATACAGCGCGGGTTTCCGGTCGATGAAGATCTCGTGCGCCAACGTCAAGCCTTCGGTGTCGTCGAGCAATCCGATGGGAATGTGATAGGTGCCATCGCTTTTTATCCGGCCAAACAATGAACTGCCGCAATGTTTGCAGAAACCACGTTCGGCCCAGTCGGACGACGAATAGACCGCGATGGCATCCTGTCCCTCGAACACCGTTTCCGGTGTGCAAACCACCCCTATAAGCGGGCCGCCAAGCCAGCGCTGGCACATTTTGCAATGGCAGGCTCCGGCTTCATCGCTGGTAAGGACTGCCGAAACCTTGACGGCGCCACAGAGACAGTGGCCGGTTCTCGTTTTTTCAGACATGAACTTCTCCTTTGTTGAGTTGAGAGTGAAGCAGCCAACCGGCGCTGCTACGCACGCTTACGCACTTGAATAAAACCCTTAAACCGTTTGCACCACCCAGGGATTGATGGCAGAGACACCAACAGCTTCATACAACGCGGTATCACGTGATGCCACAGTAAAATTCCTTGAAGCAGCAATCGCGGCGATATAGCCATCTGATGTTGGAAAGGCTCGCCCACCCGTCTTGGCCGTTACCGCAAGCTCGGCAAAGCACAGGGCGGCATCCGTATCGAACGGCAATATACGGTTTTCAAACAATCCCATCAGGCCGTCTAGCGCCTGTTTTAGCATCTCCTTGCGCTGGCTGGCTGGAAGCGCCGTGATGCTGGACAACAACTCGGCCAGCGTGACGCTGGACAAATACAGGGTTTCGGCGACTTGATCGTTCAGCCAAGCCTGCACAGACGGGTGAGGTTTGGGCTTCATGGCTTCAGAAACAGCGGTTGTATCGAGGATAATCATTCGAACCTCAGCGGTTCGGCGGGCGTGCTGTCCCTCACCCGATCAAAAATTTCAAAATCCTCCTCGGTCAGGCCGATCTTGCTGCCCAATGCCGCTATGGCATCTCCCATACGAACGCGCGCCTTCGGCATAACGACGTTCGCCAAAATCTCACGAACCTCGGCCTCGGCGCTCTGCCCGCGCAGAGCAGCCCGCACGCGCAAAGCCCGATATACCTCGTCAGGCAGATTGCGAATCGTCATCATTGCCATAAAAAATAACCTCATAAAAACGCATCCAACGCATCCAACGCATCCAACGCATGCATTATATGTTTTTGAATGCGTTTTTGCAAGCCCAACGGCGGCCTGCTATAAACGGTTTGAGAAGGGTTCTACTTCCACTTGATACTACACCCTACACTCGGAACCTGCTCGGCCAACGGCGGCGCGCCATCGGCCAGCGCCTTGACGGCGCGGCGGATGGCGGAGGCGTCGGCCTTGCCCTGCCCGGGTCGGGAGCCGTCGAATTGTCCGCGATAAACGAGCTTGCCGGCGGCGTCGAACAGATAAAGATCGGGCGTGCAGGCGGCGTCGAACGCGCGGGCGACTTCCTGCGTTTCGTCGTACAAATAGGGGAAGGTATAGCCCAGCGCCCTGGCTTGCGCCGCCATTTTGTCGGGCGCGTCTTCGGGATAATGTTGCGCGTCGTTGCTGGAGATCGCCGCCATGCCGACCCCCATCGCTTCAAATTCGCGCCCCAACGGCGCCAGCGCGGCGTTGATGTGTTTGACGTAGGGACAATGGTTGCAGATGAAAATGATGAACACGCCTTTCGCGCCCATCAGATCCCGGCTGCGATAGCGCACGCCATTTCCGTCGGGCAATTCGAAGGCGGGCATCACGCTGCCCAGCGGCAGCATCGTGGAGGGCGTCAGCGCCATGGCGGTTCCTTCTTTCAGAAGCGATACCGCTCATTATAGCGAACCGTGCTGACGCGCCTCCGTTTCTTCCTCGGTTATTGCCGCAGTTTCCCCTCAGTTATCTCTCAGTTATCTCTCAAACAACGGCGTGGACAGGTATCGCTCGCCCGTGTCGGGAAGAATCACCACGATGATTTTTCCTTTGTTTTCCGCGCGCAGCGCAAGCTGGGTTGCCGCCCAGAGCGCCGCGCCGGAGGAGATGCCGACGAGCAGCCCTTCCGTGCTGACGGCGTCGCGCGCGGCCTGGAAGGCGTCTTCGGTTTTGACGGTGATGATTTCGTCGTAAGCCTCCTGATTCAGCGTTTCCGGCACGAAACCGGCGCCGATGCCCTGAATTCTGTGAGCGCCGGCGCGGCCTTCCGACAGCATGGGCGAATCAAACGGCTCGACTGCGACGACTTTCAGCCCCGGATTTTGGGATTTGAGGTAGCCCCCCGTGCCGGTGATGGTGCCGCCGGTGCCGACGCCGGCCACGAAGATATCGACGTTGCCGCAGGTGTCCTCCCAGATTTCGGGGCCGGTCGTCCTCTGGTGGCTTCGCGGGTTGGCGGGATTGACGAACTGGCCGGGAATGAACGCGCCCGGGGTCGCCGCAGCCAGTTCTTCCGCCCTGGCGATAGCGCCCTTCATCCCTTTCGCGCCTTCGGTCAGCACCAGTTCCGCGCCGTAAGCGGTCAGCAACTTGCGGCGCTCGACGCTCATCGTCTCCGGCATGGTGAGGATGATGCGGTAGCCCCGCGCCGCAGCGACGGACGCCAGTCCGATGCCGGTATTGCCGCTGGTCGGCTCGATGATGACGGAACCGCGCGTCAATTTCCCGCTTTTTTCCGCTTCGTCGATCATCGCCAGCGCAACGCGGTCTTTGACGCTGCCGGCGGGGTTGAAGTATTCCAGTTTGCCGAGAATGGCCGCTTCCAGTTTCCACTTCCTCGCGTATCCGTTCAGGCGGAGCAGCGGGGTTTTTCCGATAAGCTCGGTCAGGCTGTTCGCAACGCTTGACATTTTGGGTGCCTCCTGTTTAAAATTTACTAAACCTATCGTTATAGTATGTTTTATTTTTGGGCCTGTCAACACCATGTCAACACCGAGTCAACACCCCTTTGAGATGAAGCCGGAAACAGCCTGTATTCACGCCGTGCGCGACGCGACCCATTCCACCGGCGCGGTGGGCGTGCCGATTTACCAGTCGGCGACCTTTGCCCATCCGGGTGTCGGGCAGAGCACGGGCTACGATTATTCGCGGGCGCAGAACCCGACGCGGGAGCATGTCGAAAAGCTGCTCGCCGCGCTTGAGGGCGGCGCGGATGCGCTGGCTTTTTCGAGCGGGATGGCGGCGATCGCGGCTTTGATGGAGTTGTTGTCGCCCGGCGATGAAATGATCGCCACCGACGATTTGTACGGCGGCTCCGTCCGCTTGTTCAACAACGTCTCCGCGAAAAACGGCGTGATCGTGCGCACCGTCGATACCTCCGATCCGGCGGCGGTCAGCGCGGCGATCACCGACAAGACGAAAGCCGTCTTCGTCGAAAGCCCCACCAACCCCATGATGAAAGTCACCGACCTTCGCGCGATCAAGGAAGTTATCGGCGACAAGAACATTCTCCTGATCGTGGACAACACCTTTCTGACGCCGTATTTCTGTAACCCGCTCGCGCTCGGCGCAGACCTGGTGGTTCACAGCGGCACGAAATACCTCTCCGGCCATAACGATACGCTGGCGGGTTTCATCGTCGTTCGCTCGCCGGAGATTGCCGAAAAACTCCGGCTTCTCCAGAAAACCATCGGCGCCGTGTTGTCGCCGTTCGATGCGTTCCTCGTCACGCGCGGAATCAAAACGCTCGCCGTCCGTATGAAAAAAGCGCAGGAGAACGCGATCGAGATTGCGCACTGGCTTGAGGCGCAAGCGAAAGTGACGGCGGTGCATTATGTCGGCTTGCCCGATCATCCCGCGTATGAATTATCGCAGCGACAAGCCAGCGGCTTCGGCGCGATGATCAGCTTTTCGGTGGACAGCGCGGCAACAGCGACCGCCATTTTGAGCAACACGAAACTGATTTTATTTGCCGAAAGTCTCGGCGGCGTGGAAACACTGATAACCTATCCGGTGATGCAGACGCACGCCGATGTGCCGGAAACGGAACGTCTGGCGCGCGGAATAGACGAGAAACTTCTGCGGCTTTCGGTCGGCATCGAAGCGGCAGAGGACATTATCAACGATCTGAAAAAAGCGATGCGATGAAATACGATTTTGATACCGTGGTCGAGCGCCAGGGCACCAACGCGCTGAAATACGATTTTGCCCGTGAGCGCGGGAAGCCCGACGGCTTGTTGCCGCTGTGGGTTGCCGATATGGATTTCCCCGCGCCGCCGGAAGTTCTCGCGGACATTCACAAGAGCGTCCATCACGGCATCTTCGGTTACACCGAAGTGAAAAACGATTATTACGAAGCGGTGATCCGCTGGTTTGATTCACGTTTCGGCTATCGCGTTTCGGCGAACGAAATCCTCAAAGCGCCCGGCGTCGTTTTCGCGCTGGTGCAAGCGATCAGAGCCTACACCCAACCGGGCGACGCGGTGATGATCCAAACGCCGGTTTACCACCCGTTCTACGAGATTATCCGCGACAATGGTCGGACGCTGGTGACGAATCCGCTTGTCTATCGAGACGGCAAATACTTCATCGACTTTGAGGACTTCGAGCGCAAGATCATTGAACACGATGTCAAGATGTTCATTCTGTGCAGCCCGCACAATCCCGTCGGGCGGGTGTGGACGCGAAGCGAGCTGGCGACGATGAACGAGATGTGCGAGCGGCGCGGCGTTCTCGTCGTGTCCGATGAAATTCACTGCGATTTCGTCTGGCGCGGGTACACGCACACCTGCTTCGGTCTGTTGAACGAAAACGCCGTGATTGCGACCGCGCCCAGCAAAACCTTCAATCTGGCGGGGTTGCAAACCTCCCACCTCTTCGTCAAAAACGCCGAACTCCGTCGCAAACTGAAAACGGAAATCGGTCGGAGCGGCTACAGCCAGTTGAACACCCTGGGGCTGGTTGCCAGTCAAAGCGCTTACACGAAGGGCGGCGACTGGTTGGAGGCGCTCAATGGATATCTTGCAGAGAACATTCGTTTTACGCGCGAATTTCTGGCGACGCGGCTGCCGAAAATCCGGCTCGTCGAACCGGAAGGAACCTATCTGCTGTGGCTGGATTTTTCGGACTACGCGCTCACCCAGAAAGAATTGGATCGGCGCGTCACCGAGGACGCCCGACTCTGGTTAAGCAGCGGAACCGGCTTCGGGCAGGATGGTGAAGGTTTTCAGCGCATCAACACCGCCTGTCCGCGCGCGACGCTGACGGAAGCGTTGCGCCGATTGGAAAAAGTGTTCGGGTAAAAAACATGCGCATCTCGGCAAAAGGACGGTACGCGCTTGCCGCGCTGGTTGACATTGCGCGACAAACGCAAAAGGGCGAAATCGTTTCGGTCGTCAGCATTTCCGAACGTCTGGGGATTTCAAAAATCTTTCTTGAGCAAACCGCCACGTTGTTGAAAAAAAGCGGCATCATCAAATCCACTAAGGGCGCGAAAGGCGGATACCAACTCACACGCGAAGCGAGCCGGATTTCCGCGCTCGATGTTCTTGCCGCCGTCGAAAACACCTTGCTGGAAAAAACCGATGACACCGTTTCCGCGCAATCGCCCGCCACCGAAGCCGCGCTGCGAGAAAAAGTGTTTGACCGGCTGGACAAAGCGATTGAGGCTTGCCTTTCCGGCGTCACGATTCAGGATTTGCTGGAATGCGCTGATCGGCACAATGGCGAACAGGCGTTCATGTTGAATATTTGATTTTTTAACCACGAAAAAGCAAAAAACCTTAACCACGAAAACCACGAAAGACACGAAAACGTAAACCCCTTCCCCCACGTGCGGGTGAAGGCTGGGATGGGGGCGTAGGGGCGCGATTTATCGCGCCCTGTCTATTTTTACGCGAAGCCGCGAAGGAACGAAACTCCCCTCTCCCCTTGCGGGAGAGGGGTCGGGGGAGAGGGGAGAATGGTGAAGGGGAGGGCTTCAAGTGCTTTCTTTGCGCTTTCGTGTTTTTTGTGCCTTTTCGTGGTTAAAAGGTTTTCTCCGCGCCCTCCGCGCCTCCGCGTGAGAACAAACAGGGCGCGATAAATCGCGCCCCTTGCACGCGCAGACGTTTTTTCTTTGCGCTCTATGCGATCTTTGCGGTTAAATTGTTTTTGCTGGGATTCGCTTCGCTCATCACCAGCCTACGCGCTTTCGTGTTTTTCGTGCCTTTTCGTGGTTAAACGGTTTTCTTCGCGGCTTCGCGTGAGCGAAAAAAGGGCGGGTTTGAAACCCGCCCCTACGGAATCTGATCCCTGCCCTCAACTCCGCAACACTTGCAGCAGGAAGTTCACGTCGTGGCTGATTTCGGGATTGGTTTCGCGCAACTGGCTGATCTGGCGGCAGGCGTGCAGCACGGTGGTGTGATCGCGGCCACCGAAGCGGTTGCCGATTTCGGGCAACGATAATTCGGTCAATTCTTTGGAAAGCGCCATCGCGACTTGTCGCGGTCGTGCAATGGCGCGCGAGCGTTTTTTCGACTGCATGTCGGCGATGCGGATTTTGTAGTAATCGGCGACGGTTTTCTGGATGTTTTCAATCGACACTTGCCGATTTTGTACGGCGATCAGGTCGCGCAACGCTTCTTTGGCGACGGTCAGTGTGATGTCGGCCGCGTGGAAGCTGGCGTAGGCCAGAACGCGCTTCAACGCGCCTTCGAGTTCGCGCACGTTGGAGCGAATGTGTTTGGCGATGAAGAACGCGACTTGTTCGTCGAGCGCGACGTTGACCGATTTCGCTTTCGCCAACAGAATCGCCACCCGCATTTCCAGTTCCGGCGGCTCCAGCGCGACGATCAGTCCCCAGCCGAAGCGCGAAACCAGTCGCTCTTCCAAGCCTTTGATTTCGCGCGGGTAGGTGTCGCAGGTGATGACGACTTGTTTGTGCGCTTCGACCAGCGCATTGAACAGGTAGAAGAATTCTTCTTGCGTGCGGCCTTTGTCGCGGAAAAACTGGATGTCGTCGATCAGCAATAAATCGAGCGAATGGTAGTAGCGTTTGAATTCGTCGAACGATTTGTGCTGATACGCATGCACCACGTCGGAGACGTATTTTTCGGCGTGGATGTAGCGGATTCTGGCCGAAGGCGTGTGTTGCAGCAAATGGTTGCCGATGGCCTGAATCAGATGGGTTTTGCCGAGACCGACGCCACCGTAAATGAACAGCGGGTTGTACGAGGTCGGCGATTCGGCCACTTGCAGACTGGCGGCGCGCGCCAACTGGTTCGCTTTGCCGGTCACAAAGGTGTCGAAGGTAAACGACGAATTCAGCCGGTGTGTTTCGTGGCGCGTGCCGTTGCCGGCAGGAGCGATGGAAGAAGCGACGGCAGACGTGACCAGTGTGGTAGGCGCGGCGGTGGCAGGAACCGCTGCGACCACAGGCGTCGCTCCGTTGCGGCTGTGGCTGTTGTTATGCACCACCGTTCCGTTCGGCGCAACGGATGCAGGCGCGGCTTTGTTGATGGTGTAGCGGATGCGCAACGGTTGTCCCGCGATGGTTTGCGCCAGCGTTTCGATGCGTTCGCCGAAATTCCGACGCACCCAGTCCTGTACAAAGGTGTTGGGCGCCAGAATGCACAATTCCTCGCCGCTTTCTTCGCACGACAAAAGCTGGATCCACGTCGAGAACTGCTGTGGACTCAGCTCCTTCGACAGCGTTGCCAAACAGGCAGACCAGATCGAAGCGTCGGCAGAGGAAGACATGATGGACAATCGTTTTCCAGAAAAAACAGGGGATAAAAAAGCGCGCCCTAGCTATGGCCGCGCGGAAAAGATTGGTGCTATTTTACCTCACCAGGGGGAGGGTATTTTGATCCGGCGCAGTGAAAAAGCGAATTTTTGATAACGCCTTGTTTTTAATCGGTATTCGTTTTTCGCTCGGCGTTCCATCGTGTTTTCATTCGTCGGCATACCGCGAAAAACCCCATGGGCATCGCCGAAAGACCGCTGTCGGCATGAGGTATGCTATGATTCGTCGCGCGAAATGCCGCGAAGTGTCATCGAAGGTATTTCTCTCTTTACCGTCGCCCGTGAGGCGCGTTTCCTTATCCGATTCCTGCGGTTTCGCGCGGGCGCACATTGCGCCGGCGACGCATCAGGCATGCGCGGGAATCAAGGAGAAAAAATGTCGAAAACAGTCATCTTAATGGTCTCCGGTATCGTGATCGGATGGCTGGCGCTGGCGCTCAGTCATTACGGCAACCCGCCGAACATGGGCGCCTGCGTCGCCTGTTTTTTGCGCGACGTGTCCGGCGGAATGAAGATGCACAGCGCCACATCACTGCAATACATGCGTCCCGAAATTTTCGGCTTCGTGCTGGGGGCGTTTCTGATGGCGCTGGCGTTCAAAGAGTTCAGACCGCGCGCCGGATCGTCGCCGATGATCCGCTTTTCTCTGGGCTTCCTGATGATGGTTGGCTGCCTCGTTTTCTTGGGCTGCCCGTTGCGAATGGTGTTGCGGATCGCCGGCGGAGATTGGAACGCGCTGATCGGGCTCGCCGGTTTCATCTGCGGAATCGGCGGTGGCGCGTTGTTCCTGAAACGGGATTTTGCGTTACCGGCCAATCAGACACAAACAAAAGCAGAAGGAATGCTCTTTCCGTTGCTGTGCGCGTTCCTTTTGGCGCTGACGCTTTGGAAGAGCGAATGGTTCGCGTCCAGCCAGCAAGGCGCCGGCGCCATGCGCGCGCCGCTCGTGTTGTCGCTCATCGCGGGATGGGTGATCGGCGGCATCGTGCAGCGCACACGCTTCTGTTTCATCGGAATGGTGAACCACATTTTCCTGTTCGGACGCTGGTCGATGGCGTTGGGCGTGGCGGCGCTGACGGCGGCGGTGCTGATCGGGAATATCGTGTTGGGACAATTTCATGGGGGCTTTGCCGGACAACCGATTGCTCACACGGACGGCGTCTGGAATTTTCTGTCGATGGCGCTGGTCGGCTGGTGCGGTGTTTATCTGGGCGGTTGTCCGTTGCGGCAAATCGTCAGCGCCGGACAGGGCGACGGCGATGCCGCGATGGTTACGCTCGGCATGCTGATGGGCGCGGCGGCTGCGTACAATTTCAATCTGGCATCCACTGTGGCGGGGCCGACCGACGGCGGCAAGATAACGATCGTTATTGGCCTTGTTCTCGTAGGGGTTATGGGCGGGCTTTATTTGAAGCGCGCGACATCTCAAGCAGAAGCGGGCGCCGAGAAACATAACCGTTAGAACCATGACATGCGCGGCGCTGTTTTTAGCCAACGAAAGTCATTTTTAACCTAAAAACCTTAGTTGGACGTGCTCGCCAGTGCTGCGCCCGCCGTGTCAGGCAAGGCGCGACGACGACGCGGGCTGCCATCCCGCGAGGAGGAGCAACGCAGTATGGCGCGGCGGG
>WQTW01000095.1 GCA_009786085.1 Pseudomonadota bacterium
TCATTGCGAGCGAAGCGAAGCAATCCAGCGATTTTTTTGTTGCGCACATTTTCTGGATTGCTTCGCTGCGCTCGCAATGACGCCACCTTTTTTTGCGTTCTATGCGTTTCTTTGCGTTCTTTGCGGAAAAATTTTTCTTGCAAACCCCCGCCCGCCTTCGGCGGCCACCCCCTTTGAAAAGGGGGCTTTAAATTGCATCTTCGCGGCTTCGCGCCTTCGCGTAAGGCAAAACAGGGCGCGATAAATCGCGCCCCTACGCTCGCAACGGCGGTTTTTTCTTTGCGTTCTTTGCGGTAAATTATTTTCAACAAACCCCCGCCCGCCTTCGGCGGACACCCCCCTTTGAAAATGGGGATTTAAATTGCATCTTCGCGGCTTCGCGTGAGGCAAAAACGTCGCGGTCCCCGCCACGCTTCGCTCGCGGCTAAAGGCCGCTCACCAGCGACCTATGCGTTCTTTGCGGTTAAACAGTATTTTTGATTCCCTGCGCGTTTGACACTCTCGCCGCCGGCAAGACCGCCGAGAAGGTGCTGCCTTTACCGATCCGGCTGTCGATGGTCAGTTCGCCCTGGTGTCGCAGAAGCACATGTTTGACGATGGCCAGTCCCAGGCCGGTGCCGCCGGAGGCGCGTGAGCGCCCACGATCGACGCGGTAGAAACGTTCGGTCAATCGCGGCAAATGTTCGGCGGCGATGCCGATGCCGGTATCGCGCACGGCGAAGATGCCGCGCCCTTCGCTATCGACCGCCCAGGAAAGTTCGATCTTGCCGCCTTCGGGGGTGTAGCGCACGGCGTTGGTCAGCAGGTTGTTGAAGGCGCTGACCAGTTCGTCGCGCACGCCGTAAATCTGCGTTTCTTCTTCCGGCAGGGTCAGCGTCACGGTATGTTTGTTTTGCGACAGGGCTTGTGTTTGTTGTTGCAGGGTTTGCAGCAACGGCGTCGCCGCAAACCATTCTTCTTCTTTTTCGCGCGCGCCGGATTCGAGCGCCGAGAGTGTCAGCAGGTCATCGACCAGCCGCTGCATACTGTCCGCCTGCGTTCGCATCAGTTCGGAGTAATGCGCTCGCGTTTGTTCCGACATTTCCGCTGCCGGTGTTTCCTGCAAGGTTTCGAGAAAACCGACGATCACGGTGAGCGGTGTTTTCAGTTCGTGCGATACGCTGGCGATGAAATCGCGCCGCAGTCGCGCCGCTGCTTCGTATTGCGTCACGTCGCGCACCAGCAACAAGCGCCCGCCTCTGCCGAAGGGCACTTGTTGCAGCGCCAGTGTTTTGCCGGTATCGAACACCGAAGGAATCACCAGTATGCGCTGCGTCGCTTCATCGCCGGAGGGTGTTTCGTCGAGATCGTCGGCAAGAAAACGCAAAAATTCCGGCATTCGCACCAGATTGCCGAGCGGCTGACCACGGTCTTTTTCGAGATTGAGCGCCAGCCATTGCTGTGCTCGCAGGTTCGCCCATTCGATGTGGCGACGGTCGTCCAGCACGATCACGCCGTCCGGCAACGCTTCCGCCATTCGGTGAAACTGTTCGATGGTTTGTCGTTGCACTTTTTGAAACGCCACACGCTTTTGTTCGCGGCGCAACAACGCCGCCAGCACGTCGCCCCAAACGCCCATCCCTTCCGGCAACGGTGTGTAATGTTCCAGCGAACTCGCCGCCCAGCGTTGCAGGATGTACAGATGCGCGAGGTGAAATGCCGTCGTTCCGGCAAAGCCCAGCGCGAGCACGATCAACGCTGTCCAGACGCCGCCCAGTCCGCCGGCGATCAACACCAGCACAACGATGACCGACGGCAACACCCAGCCGCGGTTATGAGGTGGCGGCAATATCATTTTGCTTCTCCGGATTCCAGCGATAACCAGTACCGCGCACGGTTTCGAGCATCACGTCCAGACGGCACGTTGCCAACGCCTGCCGCAAACGGCGCACCAGCACATCGACGGTACGTTCTTCAACGTCGGCTTCGTCGCCCCACACGGCATCGAGCAACTGCGCCCGCGCGAAAACACGCTCGGGACGCGCCATCAGAAAATGCAGCAGCCGAAATTCCAGCGGCCCCAATGTCAGCGACTTGCCGTCACAATGAACACGATGCGAGACCGGATCGAGTATCAGCATCCCCGCTTGCAACGGCGTATCGGAATCTTCCGGCGTCCGGCGACGCAACAGGGCTTTGACCCGCGCTTTCAGTTCGCGCGGCGAAAACGGTTTGGTGATGTAATCGTCCACCCAGGTTTCCAGTCCGGCGACTTTGTCCGCTTCCTCGGCGCGCGCCGTCACCATGATGATCGGCAAGGTTTTGGTGCGCGTCTGTTGGCGCAAACGCTTTGCCAGCGCCAGCCCCGATTGACCCGGCAACATCCAATCGAGCAACAACAAATCGGGCGACGCTTCTTCGATGATTTGCCAGGCCGCTTCGGCGCTGCCGGCGTCGCGCACGGTATAACGCTCGGCTTCGAGCGTCACCCGCAGCAGTTCGGCAATCGCCGGTTCATCTTCAACGATGAGAATGGTCGTCATTCGCGCTCCGCAACTTTCGCCTTGATTTCCTCAAGCGACACATGCCGCACATCTTTCCCCATCACCACTTGCACGATTGCTTCGGCGATATTTTTGGCGTGATCGCCGATGCGCTCGATCGACTTGGCAACGAACAACACTTCAAGCGCGCTGCTGATCGTGCGCGGGTCTTCCATCATGAAACCGACCAGTTGGCGCGTCACCAGATCGAACGCCATGTCGATTTCGTCATCGGCGTCGTAAATGGCGATGGCCTCATCCACATCGAGACGCGCAAACGCATTCAGCGCCCGATGCAAAACGGACTGCGCCAATTCGCCGGCGTGAATCGTCTCGTAGTACTGCATTCGGGTGAGCCGTTCGTTGCCCTGCAAGCCCGCCGCCTTGCGAGCGATTTTTTTCGCTTCGTCGCCGACCCGTTCGAGATCGTTCACGACTTTGCTGATGGTCAGGATGATTCGCAAGTCCACCGCCGCCGGTTGCCGTCGGGCGATGATCTGCGCGCACTGCAAGTCGATGTCAACCTGCATCTGGTTGATCTCTTTTTCGTTCCGCTTGACGATTTCGAGCAGTTCCGGATTTTCGTCTTCGGATAACGCCGACACGCTGCGCGCCAACTGCGCTTCGACCAGCCCGCCCATCGCCAGCACATCGCTGCGGATCGTTTCCATTTCGATCTCGAATTGTTTGGACATGTGTGTCGTCATGAGTTTTCCTCTTTCCCTGCTTCGCGTATCAACCGAAACGTCCGGTGATGTAATCTTCCGTCTCTTTTTTCGCCGGTTTGACGAAAATGGTATCGGTCTTATTGTATTCGACCAGCTCGCCCAAGTACATATACGCCGTGTAATCCGACACCCGCGCCGCCTGCTGCATGTTGTGCGTCACGATCACGATGGTGAATTCGCCGCGCAACTCTGAAACCAGTTCCTCGATCCGCAGCGTCGAAATCGGGTCGAGCGCCGAAGTCGGCTCATCGAGCAGCAACACGCGCGGCCGCACCGCAATACCACGAGCGATGCACAATCGCTGCTGTTGGCCGCCCGATAAACTGGTGCCTTCCTGCTTCAGCTTGTCCTTCACTTCGTCCCACAGCGCCGCTTTCTTGAGCGCCCATTCGACCCGCGCGTCCATTTCGCCGCGCGCCAGTCGTTCGTGCAGACGCACGCCGTAAGCAATGTTATCGTAAATCGACATCGGAAACGGCGTCGGCTTCTGAAACACCATGCCAACCCGTTTGCGCAAATCGTTGAGATCGACATCCTTGGCCAGCGCGTCCTGCCCGTCGATGAACAAATGCCCCTCGGCGCGCTGCCCGGGATAAAGCGAGTACATCCGGTTGATCGTGCGCAACAAGGTCGATTTGCCGCACCCCGACGGGCCGATGAACGCCGTCACCAACCCTTGATAAATGTCGAGCTGGATGTTTTTGAGCGCGTGAAATCCGCCGTAATAGAAATTGAAATCCTGAAAACGGATTTGCGCCGTCAGCGTTTTTTCTTGTATTTGCATTGTTGTTAAACCATTTTGCGTCCGAAAAACGTGCGGGCGGCAATATTGAGCGCCAGCACCGCCATCACAATCAGGAAAACGCCCGCCCAGGCCAGCTTGTTCCAGTCCTCAAACGGGCTCATCGCATATTTGAAAATCACCACCGGCAAACTCGCCATCGGTTTGTCGAGATCGGTGCTCCAGTACTGGTTCGACAGCGCGGTGAACAACAGCGGCGCGGTTTCGCCGGTGATTCGCGCCACCGCCAACAGAATGCCGGTCATCACGCCCGCCAACGACGCGCGCAGTGTCACGTACATAATCATGTGCCAGCGCGGCGCGCCCAACGCGAACGCCGCTTCGCGCAAACTCGACGGCACCAGCCGCAGCATGTTTTCGGTGGTGCGCACGACGACCGGAATCACGATCAGCGACAACGCCAGCACGCCCGCCCAACCGGAAAAATGTCCGCGATACGCCACATAAACCGTGTACACAAATAATCCAATAATGATTGACGGTGCCGACAACAGCACGTCGTTCATGAAACGGATCACTTCGCCCAGCCAACCGCGTTGCGCGAATTCGGCCAGATAGATGCCGGAGAAAATCCCGACCGGCGTGCCGATCAAAATTGCCAACCCGACCATCAACAAACTGCCGACAATCGCGTTGGCCAGTCCGCCCTCGGTTCCCGGCGGCGGCGTCATTTCTGTGAAAAGCGCCAGCGACAAGCCCGACACGCCGAGACTGAATGTTGTCCACAAAATCCACAACAACCAGAACAGTCCGAACGCCATCGCCAGCAACGACAATCCCGTCGCCGTGTAATTCACGCAGCGGCGACGCCAGGCCAGCCAGGAAAAGCTTATCGGTTTCATGTCCGCGTCCCTCCCGATTTGGCGAGCCGCATCAGCAGCAGCTTCGACAAACTCAGCACGATGAAGGTAATCAGGAAAAGAATCAGGCCAAGTTCGATCAACGCCGACGTGTACAACTCGCTCGACGCTTCGGTGAATTCATTGGCCAGCGCCGAGGCGATGCTGTTGCCCGGAAGGAAAAGCGAAAAGCCCTGAAACGAATTGATGTTACCGATCAGAAACGTCACGGCCATCGTTTCGCCCAACGCGCGTCCCAAGCCCAGCATGATCCCGCCGGCGACGCCGACCCGCGTATAAGGAAGCACCACATTCCACATCACTTCCCAGCGGGTCGAGCCTAACGCATACGACGATTCTTTCAAAATCGCCGGCGTGATCTCGAACACATCGCGCATCACCGACGCGATGAACGGAATAATCATGATCGCCAGCACAATGCCCGCCGACAAAATACCGATGCCGATCGGCGGCCCCGAAAACAACGCGCCGATCACCGGCAACGGCCCCAGGGTTTTGGCGAGCACCGGCTGAAAATACTCGGCGAAGATCGGCACGAACACCAGCAATCCCCACATGCCGTAAACGATACTGGGAATGCCGGCCAGCAATTCGACCGCGATCCCCAAAGGTTTTCTGAGCCAGCCCGGCGCCAGCTCGGTCAGGAAAAAAGCGATACCGAAACTCACCGGAACGGCGATGACCAGCGCGACCGCCGAAGTAATCAGTGTGCCGTAAACCGGAATCAACGCGCCGAAGCGTTGCATCGGCGGATTCCATTCGGCCTTCCACAAAAACGAAATCCCGAAATGCTGAATGGCCGGCCAGGCGCCCCAAACCAGCGACACGATAATGCCGGAAAGCAGCAGCAAGGTCAGCAACGCAAATCCTTGCGTGACGCGATAAAACAACACGTCGCCCCAGGTCGAACGCCGCCGCGCTCGGGCAACCGGCGATGGCGACGGTAGCGATGGTGAAGTGATCGTTGTCGGCATCGACATTATGTTTTTCCGATTCGGGCACCCTCTCCTTCAAGGGGAGGGCTGGGGTGGGCGCACGTTAGCGTCGTTTCGGTTAAAGTGAGCGAGAATCCACCGCCAAGCAAAAGAGGGAAAAACAAACCCCCGTCCGTCTTCGACGGACACCCCCTTTGAAAAGGGGGCAAGGAACAGGCGCTGTTGTCCAAGCATTTTGTGATGGGTTCTACTCTACCAGAAACACTATCAATAAACCGCCTTACCGGAAACGTCTTTGATCTGCGCCCATGACGCCTCGACCGCCCTGGTCAGCGATTCCGGCAACGGCGCATAATCCAGTTCGCTCGCTATCTTGCCGCCGTTTTTAAACGCCCAGGCAAAATAATCCAGCGCTGCTTTTGCCCGCATCGGCTTGTCCTGCGTTTTGTGCATCAGAATAAACGTCGCGCCCGAAATCGGCCAGGTTTTCTCACCCGGCTGATCGGTCAAAATCGCATAAAACGATGCCGGATCCCACGTCGCCCCCGCCGCCGCCGCGCTGAACGTTTCTCCGGTCGGCGCGACGAATTCCCCCGCCGCGTTTTGCATCAGCACATACGCCATTTTCCCGAATTTCGCGTACGCGGATTCGACATAGCCGATCGAATTCCCGATTCGCAGCACGAACGCCGAAACCCCTTCGTTGCCTTTGCCGCCCAAACCGACCGGCCATTGCACCGCCGTTCCCTCGCCGACGTTCGCCTTCCAGTCGGCGCTGACTTTGGACAAATAACTGGTGAAAACAAACGTCGTTCCCGCGCCGTCCGAACGGCGCACCACCGCAATCGCCGCCGACGGCAACTTCAACTCGGGATTGAGCGCCGTGATCGCCGGATCGTTCCATCGCGTGATCTTGCCGAGATAAATGTCGGCCAACACCGAGCCGCTCAAACGCAACTGACCGTTGCCGATGCCTTTGATATTCACCACCGGCACCACACCGCCGATCACCGTCGGAAACTGCGCCAACCCGCTCTTCTCCAAGTCCTCCGGCTTCATCGGCGCATCCGTCGCGCCGAAATCCACCGTCTTCGCCTGAATCTGCTTGATGCCGCCGCCCGAACCGATCGACTGATAATTGATCCTGTGGCCGGTCTCCTTGCTATAAACATCCGCCCATTTCGCATACAGCGGCGCGGGGAACGACGCGCCTGCGCCGGTCACCTCGACAGACTGAGCAACCGCCGCCAGCGAAAACGCGCCCGCCGCCAACACCCCCACCAACCCTTGCTGCCATCTGCGCGACACCGCAATCTCCTTTATCAAGAACCGGCGCTACTCTAACAGGGGATTTTTACAGTTTTATTACAAGCCGGGTTTTGTTTCGTGCTGCTCGGAAATGCAACGAACGCCTTTCAAGCCATTACAGGAGCGTTACGCCTGGGGTGCGCCAGTGGCAGACTGCCGTGGTGCGGAATTCGCATGAGCACATCGCGCATTCTTTCTTCCGCGATAGTGGCGTCGTAGTGCGTTTGAAGGTTGATCCAACTTTGCGCGTCCGTCCCGAAAAACCGCGCCAGCCGCATGGCGGTATCAATCGTGATCCCACGCTTGCAATGCACAATCTCATTGATTCGCCTTGGCGGAACGCCGATAGCCTTTGCAAGAGCGTACTGGCTGACATTGAGCGGCTTGAGGAATTCCTCCAGCAGGATTTCGCCGGGGTGAACGGGCGCAGCACGCGCCGCCGACACATCCGCGACGTCGGAAAAGTCCATGTCCCGAAGGTCTTCAATTCGGATGCTCATAAGGGTTCCCGTTCAGTGGTAATCAATAATCTCAACATCGTAGGCATCGCCGCCCTCAAACCGGAAGCACACACGCCACTGATCGTTGATGCGAATGCTCCATTGCCTCTGCCGGTCGCCCGAGAGCCTTTCCAGCCGGTTGCCGGGCGGCACACGCAAGAAATCAATCGTGGTTGCAGCGTGGATCAAGTCGAGCTTTTTCCGTGCGACACGCTCCCATTGCCCACTGAACTGGCGCACCTTCAGTCCCGCAAAGAGCGCGGCAGTTCGCTTGTCGGCAAAGGTCTTTATCATGGCACGATAATAACGTTCGCCGATAATAACGTCAATCGTTATTTCCTGCCGCAATTGTTCCCTCTCCTGCCTGCAACGTACTTTGCGCTCACTGCGGTCAAATTCAAGCCGTCGCCACACCGCGCTCGATAACCTCGGAAACCCAGGCGTTCAGGCTCTTCCCGCGAGTTTCAGCGGCCATGGCGGCGCGGGCATGCAGTTCCGGCGAAAGGCGCAGACGAAACTGTCCGGAATAAGGATGGTTCGGCGGTTGCCCAAGTTTTTCGCAGGTTTCGAGGTAGTCATCGACCGCCTCCTCAAAGGCCGCGCGCAACTCGGTCACACTTTCGCCGTGAAAGCCGATCACATCACGAATGCCGGCGATGTGCCCGACAAAACATCCATCCTCTTCGCTGTACTCCACACGGGCGGCGTAACCCTTGTGCATCATCGTATTCATGGCTTGACTCCAAGCGTTTCAAGAAATTGCCGCGCATCGCGCACTTGATAAGGCTTCGCTTCCTTTATCGGATGCGGCCTGTGGAACGTTGCGATAACCCCCTCTTTCTCAAAGCGCACCCTTGAACCGCTGCCCTCAACCATCCTGCAACCAACGGCCACAAGCAGCGCCTCAATGCGCCGCCACTCCAACGTTCTGGAAACCGGGTCGGTGAAAAGAGCGATCAGGGTTTTGCGGTGCGAGGCATTCACGGCTTGATGGTGTCAAATAATGGAACCGTTGTCAAGGGGTGGGCAAGCGTTGCATGTAACGCGGAACACGGTTAACATGTTACATGTAACGAACGCAGGAGAAAAACATGGAAACGGCACACGTCAACGCAAGAGTCCGCAAGCACCGCGAAGCGCTACGCATGGCGGGACTTCGGCCAGTGCAAATCTGGGTGCCGGACACGCGGCGACCGAATTTTGCGGAAGAATGCCGTCGCCAGAGCCGTCTTGCCGCCGCCGCGGACGCTGCCGATGCGGACATGTCGCGTTTCATGGATGACGCCCTGGCGGACGTTGACGGGTGGACGGAATGACAACGCGTGGCGACCTCGTGACCGTCGCCATACAAGGCGATTTTGGCAAGCCAAGACCGGCGCTGGTCATTCAGTCTGACCCGTTCAGCGAACTTGCCACAGTCACCGTGTTGCCGGTAACGAGCACCCTTGTCAGTGCGCCGCTGTTCCGCATTACGGTTCAACCGCGCGCAGAAAACGGTCTCCAGAAACCTTCGCAAGTGATGCTGGACAAAGCCATGACCGTGAAACGCGACAAGATAGGACCTGCCTTCGGACGCATGGACGCGGAGATCATGATGGAAATAGACCGTTGTCTGGCCGTGTTCCTGGGGATAGCAAAATAGCATTTTTGGATTAAGCGCTTACACATATCCAAGCGCCGCAGGCGCGTAACATGAGTAACCGTCGGTGGAGCGCGAACGCAGTGAGCGCGGAACCGGCGGGGAATGCCCATAACGCCCCCCCCCCCC
>WQTW01000096.1 GCA_009786085.1 Pseudomonadota bacterium
ACCGCGTTTCCGCGCCTCCGCGTGAGGTATTCTTTGCGTTCTTTGCGGTTAGATATTGTGTTTCGGTTCCCGGATGGCGCTTCGCTTATCCGGGCTACGCTAGCTTTTCTGATTTCTGGCATCTGACGTACATGTATCCGCGTCCGCGCAGGCCGATGATGCGCGCCTGGCCGTCGGGATGGTTGCCGAGTTTTTTGCGCAGGTTGCTGATGTGGACATCGAGGCTGCGATCATAGGCGGTCGGTTTCCGGCCAAGCGTCGCTTTGAACAGTTCGGTTTTGTCGATGGGTTGATCGGGTTGCGTCAACAGCGCTTCGAGGATTCGGCTTTCTGTCAGTGTCAGGACGATGTTGGCGGATTGACCCAGCCGTGTGGCGGTGCCGCGCTGCGGGTACAGTGTCACGTCGTCGAGTGTCAGGACGGTCGGCGCGTCGGCGGAAGCCGCGGTGGCAACGCGGCGACGCAGCAGGACGCGCAGGCGAGCGGTCAGTTCGCGCGGGTCGCAGGGTTTGGCAAGGTAGTCGTCGGCACCCAGTTCGAGACCGAGAACGCGATCGAGCGGTTCGCCGCGTGCCGACAGCATCAGCACGGGCAGCGATGTGTAGGATTCGCGCAGGGTTTTAAGCAGGTCGAGGCCGCTGCCGTCGGGCAGCATCACGTCGAGAATGAGCGCGTCGGGCAGGCGGTCGCGCAGCGAAGCGAGGGCAGAGCGCGCGTCGTGGCAGCAGCGCACGGCGAAGCCGTCCTGGGTCAGCCAGTTGGCGAGCAGTTCGCACAACGCTTGATCGTCGTCAACGAGGGTGAGGGTCGGGGCTTCGTTCATCGGTTGTCGTGGGTTGAGGTTGCCGCAGGAAGGGTGATCTCGACTTGAAAACCGCCATCGGGCGGCAGGCTGAAGGTGATGGTACCACTGTGACGCTCGATGGCGCGCTTGGTGATCGCCAGTCCGAGACCATAGCCGGTAGTTTTCTGGCCGGGCGCGCGCAAAAACGGTTCGCCTAAACGCGGCAACAGTGCCGGATCACAGCCGGGGCCGTGGTCGCGCAGACGCAGGGTGTGCGTTGCGCCATCGGTGGAAAGGACAACATCGAGCGCGGCGTCCGGCGGGTTGAAACGCGCGGCGTTGCGCACCAGGTTGGACAAGGCTTTTTCGAGCCAGGTCGGCCAGCCGTTCACCCACAGTTCGGCGGCAATTTCAAAATTGACCGGAAGGTCGGGGAATTCGGCCAGTGTTTCGTGAAGCAGGGCGCTGAGGTTGATCGGCTGCGGCGCTTCGGGTTGTGAGTCAGAATGCGAACTGAAGCGCGAGAGAGTCAGAATTTCGTCGATCAGCCGGTCGAGGTGGTCGCATTCGCGTTGCAATTTTTCCCAGGTTTCCGGCGATGTTTCATGCGCTTCGGCTTTACGCTCGGCGAGTCCCAATGCGATGCGCAGTCGCGTGAGCGGCGAGCGAAGTTCGTGCGATACGTCACGCAACAACTGGCGCTGGCTGGCGATCTGCGTTTGCAGGTGTTCGCCCATCCGGTTGAAGTCGCGGGCGAGCATGCCGAGTTCGTCGTGACGGCGGCTGATGTGGGTGAGTTGGGCGCTTTGAAAATCTGTTTTTTCGAGTTTTCCGACAGCGTCGCGCAGGCGGTGAATCGGTCGGGTGATCGACGAACTCAAAAGCCAGCCCACCAGGGTGATGGCGAAGAGCGCGATGATGATACTGAGCGGCCAGAACAACAGGCGCGATTGTGCGCGTACCTGACTGGCCGGCAGTGAGAAGCGGA
This sequence comes from Pseudomonadota bacterium, assembly GCA_009786085.1. Classification (GTDB taxonomy): domain Bacteria; phylum Pseudomonadota; class Gammaproteobacteria; order Burkholderiales; family Casimicrobiaceae; genus UBA931. The sequence continues at coordinate 1,773 of WQTW01000096.1, forward strand.
AAACGTAATGGTTGCCGCTTGCCGAAGCGTAGTCATAGTTGAAATTGACACGGAGGTCGTCCCGATCAGAGCGACTAAGCCCCATGCTGCGGCTTCTTCCCGTTCCCTGCCGGATGCCCGATCCCGCGCTCGGTTCTGTTCTTTGTCTCGCGCCTGGGCGGCTGTCGCGGCGCGACATCAAGGGCGTCAACGAATCGCCATCGACGGAAAGAACGCCGACGCGAATGTTGTTGTCGCGTGCTTGCTGCAACGAGAACTGTTGTGCGGCGGAAAGCCCCTCTTTTTCATAAAGCGCTGTCCACTGCGGCGCGTAAGAGGAGAGGTTCGGGTAAAACGACATCAACCAACGCTCTTCGGTCATCCAGCGACCGAGCACGAACGTCAGCCCGCCGATCAACACGATGGCGAGCCAGAAACTCCAGAAGATTTTCCAGAACAATGAACGCATCTGAAAAATAGTACCGTATTTCATTTTCAGGGGGCAGAGGTCAGAGGTCAAAGGTCAGAGATCGGCGGACATCTTGCAAACCCCCGTCGGCTTTGCCGACACCCCCTTTGAAAAGGGGGCTTTTCGTTCTTTCGCGGCTTTGCGCCTTCGCGTGAAATGATGCTTTTCTGATTTCTGACATCTGTTCTCTGACGTTTGATAACCCCATCCCCACCCAAACCCTCCCCTTGAAGGGGAGGGCTTTGATCCCCTCTCCCTGTCATTCCCGCGAAAGCGGGAATCCAGTACATGATAAGGGGTAGGGGAGAGGGTTGTTGCAAGAATCAGTCGGCTCTGTTCTCTCTGTTCTTCTTCCGCTTTTCAAACCGCGCATCCCGGTTTTGCTTGCGGGTATCGAAGATCGCCTGTTGTTCCGGCGTCAGGACGGCGCGGATTTTCGCGTGCGTTTCTTCCCGATCCTGACACTGCGCCCTGATCTCGTCGATTTGCGCTTTCTGGTCATCGGTGAGGTTGAGTTCGCTCATCATGCGCCCGCCCTGGTGGTAGCCGGCGCCGTATCCCCTCTTGCCTTTCTTGCCTTCAAAACCCTGTTTGCCGTCAGCAAGAGGGCAATCAGATTGGGGGCAGTTGGCGGCAGGGCAGTTGGCCGGATCGGCGTTCGGGCACTGCGCCGTGGCGGTCAATGTCATGCCGAGAGTGGTCGCCAGCGCGATGGCGGTCATCATCAGTGTTTTCTTCATGAGGTGCTCCTTTCGTAAGGGTTGTCGGGTCGGTGGCGCCAGTATAAAAGGTTTGGCGTCAAGCGTTGTCAAGGGAATGTAAAGATTGGGTAAAAGTTTATCGGGCAGCAGGGTCAGAGGTCAGAGGGCAGAGGCGAGAGATGGTTTTCTGATTTCTGATCCCTGATTCCTAATCCCTGATTCCTGATTCCTGACTCGCCATCGGCAACTTGCCCTGAACGCCCTCGACGTAGTAGTCCATTTTCAGCAGGGTTTCGTCGGTGATGGTTTGGCCGCGAGCCAGACGTTCTTTGCCTTCGTTGTCCCGCATCGGGCCGGTGAACGGGTGTTGTTTGCCGGAGGCGATATCGGCTTCAGCCGCTTTGAGCAGCGCGACGACGTTGGCCGGAACGGTGGGATGGATCGGTCCGACTTTGATAAAGCCTTCTTTGACGCCGCCCCATATTTGCTTTGGTGTCCAGTTGCCGTCAAGCACGGATTGCACGACTCGGATGCAGTAGTTTTCCCAGTGGTGGGTGATGGCCGCGAGTTGCTTGTTGGGGGCGTATTTCGACATATCGCTGTGGTAGGCGATGGCATAGACGTTTTTGGCTTCTGCCGCCTGAACGACGGCGGGCGAATCGGAATGGTGGGTCAGAATGTCGGCGCCTTGTGAAATCAGTGTCTCGGCGGCTTCGCGTTCACGGCTTGGGTCGTACCAGGAATTGACCCACACGACTTTGACCTGCGCGATCGGATTGACGCTTCGCATGCCGCGCGTGAAGGCGTTGATGCCCATCACCACTTCCGGGATTGGATAAGCGGCGACGTAACCGGTGATGTTTGTTTTGGTCATCTTGCCGGCGATGATTCCGGCGAGATAGCGACCCTCGTAGAAACGGGCGTTATAAACCCCCATGTTTTTGGCTGTTCTGAAACCGGTGGCGTGCTCGAAAAAATGTTGCGGGAACTGATGGGCGACTTTCAGGGTCGGATTCATGAAGCCGAACGAGGTGGTGAAAATCAGTTGATGGCCGCTCTGCGCCAGATCGTGAATCGCACGCTCGGCATCGGCGCCCTCGGAGACGCTCTCGATGTGTTTTGTTTGAATTCGGTCGCCGAATTTTTCCTCGATGGCGATACGCGCCTGATCGTGTTGGTAGGTCCAACCGGCATCACCGATGAGGTCAACGTAAACGAAGCCGATCTTCAGCGGTTCGGTCTTGCTGGCGTTTTCCTGCGCGAAAGCAACCGTTGCGACCGATGACGCGCAGAATAAACCGATGGCGAGCATCAGGGATGTTTTGAGGTGAATCGGGTTCATCGGTTTCTCCTTTGCTGGAATGAGGTTAAATCGACGACGGATCACATGAGATTAACGTTAACACAACGAGGGTCGTTGAATGGTGGCAACATTGATAACAATTGTAACGGGGCTGTTCCGTACATTTGCGCCTGAAGCGGTGTTCGGCGTTCGTTACCGGCTGTTGTCGCCTACACCGAAGGTGTCGGAATGTCAACGGCGCGTTACGAAGGGCGTTCAAAATTTACGCATTCGCAGCGGTAAACGTTCTGTCGCGGTTCTCGGCGCCTCTTGCACACAGTTATCCACAAAAGTTGTGGATAAGGACGACGAGATTCTTTTCACATTTTTTTCCCAAAGGGAAATTATTTGACCATTGTCATTAAGATAAGTTCCTTCTCATTTCGGAAAAGACAATCTCACTTTTCTGGCGGCAGGCAAAGGAAAATTCTGGGATAATCTTCGTTTCTGTTGGAAAGAATTCGGGAAGATTGACGCAGCATGTCCGACGCAACACTGAACTCACAAAACAAATGGCAAGACCTCTGGCGATTGTGGCCGGCAATGCTGGCGATGACGGTGGTGGTGGTGTCGTCGAACTGGCTGGTGCAGTTTCCTATCAACGACTGGCTGACGTATGGCGCGTTCACTTATCCGGTCGCCTTTCTGGTGTCGGGGCTGACCAATCGTCGCGCCGGGCCACAGGCGGCGCGGCAGGTGGCCTGGCTGGGGTTTGCGCTGGCGGTGTGTATTTCGGCATGGGTGGCGCCGGTGCGCATCGCGGCGGCTTCCGGCCTCGCATTTTTGTGTTCGCAAATACTGGACATTTCGGTGTTTCACCGGTTGCGGCAGCAAACCTGGTGGCGAGCGCCGTTGATCGCGGCGGCGCTGGCGTCGATTCTCGATACGGCGATTTTTTTCAGTTGCGCGTTTGCCGGGACGGCGATGCCCTGGGTGACGCTGGCGCTGGGCGATCTGATGGTCAAACTGGCGATGGCGGTGTTTTTGTTGCTACCGTTCCGGCTGTTGTTGCCGGTGGTGCTTCGCAAACGCGCCGGTACGACGCCATAATCCCATGATTAAGCTGGCGATCGCGCGGCAGCGTTATAACCCGCACGGTGGCGCCGAACGTTTTGTGGCTCGTGCGCTGGAGGCCTTGAGCGCCGAAGATCGGATTGCAGTGACTTTGCTGGCGCGTGACTGGCCGGAAGGGACGATGTCCTCTCACGACTGGCATTTTCAGCGGGTCAATCCGTTTTATCTGGGGCGCACCTGGCGCGAAGTGTCGTTTGCTCGCGCGGTTCGCCATCGGGCGACGGAGTACGATCTTCTGCAAAGCCACGAGCGTATTCCCGGCGCGGCGATTTTTCGTGCCGGCGATGGCGTTCATGCGACCTGGCTGGAACACGATGCGCGAACGCGCAGTGCGATGGGTCGGATGGCGTTGCGCTGGAGTCCGTACCATCGCTACCTTTGTCGGGCGGAACGCGCGATGTTCGCGCATCCGGTATTGCGCTGCGTGATCTGCAATTCGCGGATGGTGCGCGACGATATCGCCCAACGCTTCGGCGTGCCCGATGAAAAGCTGACGGTGATTTATAACGGCGTGGATACCACAGCGTTTCATCCCGATGTGACGCATCACCGTGCCGAAATGCGCGCGCAATGGGGCATCGACGGCGAAGCGCCGCTGCTGGCCTTCGTTGGCTCCGGTTTCGCGCGCAAGGGTGTGGAAACCGCGTTGCGGGCGATTGCGCCGTTATCGCCGGTTCATCTGGTGGTGGCCGGCGAGGACAAGCGGCGGGCGCGTTACGAAGCGTTGGCGCGGGAATTGGGTATGGCGTCGCGGGTGCGTTTTCTGGGCGCGGTCGGTGACGTGAAGCCCGTCTATGGCGCCGCCGATGCATTCATTCTGCCGACGCTGTACGATCCGTTTCCCAACGCCTGCGTCGAGGCGCTGGCCTGCGGTCTGCCGCTTTTCACGAGCACGGGCTGTGGCGCGGCGGAATGGGTCAGCGAAGGTCAGAACGGCTGGGTGCGCGATGCGCTTGACGTATCGGGTTACCAGACCGCGCTGAGAAACTGGCTGGTGTACCGGGAAACGGAGGAAGGCCGTCGGGCGCTGCGCACAGCAGCACGGGCGACGGCGGAACCTTACACCCTGACGGCGATGGCAAAGGCGCTGTCGGTGTTGTATTTACAATTAGTGGCATGATTTAAAAATTAAATCTCTGAATTTATAGCTAAATTAAGAGACTTCTTGTTATCATAAAAGCATCTCTAGGCGCTACAAAGAAGCGGGAGGATCCGTTATGGCACACATAGAATGGGCAGACGAACTGAGTGTTGGCATCGAAGCAATCGATAAACAGCACAAGCGAATCATCGAGTATGTCAACAAGCTGTATGACAATCTGCATGACCGCCGTGCAATGGCTGAAGTGTTGGCGGACGCGGTTGAATACACAGAATCGCATTTCGGTTTTGAAGAAACGATGATGGAGGAGGCGGGGTATCCCTATTTGCGGGCACACAAACGCATCCATGATCTTTTCGTACGCCGTGTTGGAAAATACAAAGAGCGTTTCGTGGCCGGTGAAGACATTGGCGAGGAGCTTCATGACACGCTGGTGCGCTGGCTTATCACGCACATCAAAAGCGAAGACGCCAATTATTCGGCCAGCCTGATCGCCAGGTTCGGCAAAGATGAAGCGAAAATAACCAAGAAGAAAAAGAGCTGGTTCGCACGGCTTTTTGGTGATTGAGGGGTAGAAGTCAGGCGTCGGGAAGCAAAACACGGCGGACACTGTCCTTGCCGTAGCGGGTTTGTTTTGCGTTTGATTTCTGATCGCAGATGTCGTCTGATGGGTCAAGGCGCTGTCGGTGCTTCATATGAAGTTATCGATATGATTTAAAAATCAAATCGCCGGGAAGCGCCCGAAAGAGCCCTAATGAAGAAATTCCTTGTTACCATCAAAAGTTTTTCAAACGAAACAAGGGAGAGCGTTCGTTATGGCACACATAAAATGGACAGATGAACTGAGTGTCGGCATTGGGGCGATCGACAAACAACACCGGCGCATCATCGAATATGTCAACAAGCTCCATGACAACATGAATGACCGCCGCGCAATGGCTGAAGTGCTGGCGGACACGATCGAATACACGGAATCGCATTTCGGTTTTGAAGAAACGATGCTGGAGGCGGCGGGGTATCCCTATTTGCAGGAACACAAGCGTACCCATGATCTTTTCGTTCGCCGTATCGAAGAGTACAAAGAGCGTTTCGAGGCCGGCGAAGACATCGGCAAGGAGCTTCATGACGCGCTGGTTCATTGGCTCGCCAAGCACATCAAAAGCGAGGACACTGATTGTTCGGTCAGCCTGATCGCCAAATTCGGCAGAGAAGAAGCGGCGATAAGCAGGATGGAAAAGAACAGGCTCGGAAAAAGCTGGTTTACGCGGCTTTTTGCCTATTGAGGCATCAGGGTTCGGGAATAGGCTACAATCAACCCCTTTTCGTGGATCTTTTCTGGGCGCGCGGGGCGCGCCCGTTGATTTATGCCGACAACACCTTTTTCCAAACAGGTCGCTTTTGACGAGGCGCTGATTCGCAAATACGACGAATCCGGGCCTCGTTATACTTCGTACCCGACCGCCGACCGTTTTCACAACCGTTTTACCGAGGCCGACTACCGGAAAGCGCTGGCCGCGCGGCGCGACATGCGCCCGCCGGAACCGTTGTCGGTCTATGTGCACATTCCTTTTTGCAACACGATCTGCTACTACTGCGCGTGCAACAAAATCGTCACCAAAGACCACGGACGCAGCGCCAAATACATCCGCTATCTGGCGCGCGAACTCGATCTGGCGACGCGCCAGATCGAAGACCGTGAATTGCGGGCGCTGAAACAACTGCACTGGGGCGGCGGCACGCCGACCTTCCTGTCGCACGAAGAAATGCGCGATCTGATGGGACACCTGCGCAAACACTTCACCCTGACGCCGGATGCCGAAGTGTCGATCGAAGTCGATCCGCGCAAAGTCGATGAAGCGACCGTCATCCTGCTCGGCGAACTTGGCTTCAACCGCATCTCCGTCGGCGTGCAGGACTTCAATCCCGACGTGCAACAAGCGATCAACCGCATCCAGAGCGAAGAAGAAACGCTGACCGTGATCCACGCCGCCCGTGCGCACGGCTTTGTTTCCGTCAACATCGACCTGATCTACGGACTTCCCAAACAAACACTCGCCGGTTTTGCCGAAACCCTCGATCATGTGATCTCCGTGGCGCCCGACCGCATCGCGCTGTACAACTACGCGCACGTGCCGCACATGGCCAAACCGCAGCGTCGCATTCCGCTGGAAACTGTGCCGAAACCGGAAGACCGGCTGCGCATTCTGGCGCTGGCCATCGAAAAACTGGGTGATGCGGGCTATGTGTACATCGGCATGGACCACTTCGCCAAACCGGACGACGAACTGGCGCGCGCCCAGCGCGAAGGAACGCTGCACCGAAACTTCCAGGGCTACACCACCCATGCCGACTGCGACCTTCTGGCGTTCGGCATCTCCGGCATCGGCAAAGTCGGCTCGGCCTACGTGCAAAGCGTCAAAACACTGGACGAGTATTACGCGGCGCTCGACGCGCAGACATTGCCGGTATTGCGCGGCTACACCTTGACGCGCGACGACGAACTGCGTCGCGCCGTGATCCAGCAATTGATGTGCCAGTTCGAACTGGAACCGGCGAAAGTCGAAGCCAAATGGGGAATCCAATTCGACGAATACTTCGCCGCCGAACGCGCGGCCTTGCCGCCGCTCGCCGCCGACGGCCTGATCGAATGCCTGCCCGACAGAATCAAAGTCACCGACCGTGGCCGCCTCCTCGTGCGCACCGTCGCGATGGTCTTTGACCGCCATTTGCGCGAAGCGGAAACACAGGGGAAGTATTCGAAAGTGATTTAGCTGTCAGGGGGCAGATGTCAGATGTCAGATGTCAGATGTCAGATGTCAGATGTCAGATGTCAGATGTCAGATGTCAGAGGTCAGAGGTCAGAGGTCAGAGGTCAGAGGTCAG
>WQTW01000097.1 GCA_009786085.1 Pseudomonadota bacterium
CGGACTGAAAGCGTTTAATAACATCCTGTACGGCTGGATGATCGCTCGTTCCTCAGAGGGAGGTAGAGATGTGTGCATACACTAGCCCGCTTGCGGGAGAGAGGTCGGGAGAGAGGGTCGGGAGGGCTGGGGTGGGGATGGGGTTCAGAGGACAGAGGTCAGATATCAGGTATCAGAAATACGTCATTGCGAGCGTAGGGGCGCGATTTATCGCGCCCTTTTTGTTCTCACGCGGAGAACGCGGAGAAAAAAGCCCCCCTTTCCAAAGAGCCTGTCCCCGAAGCGATTTTGATCGGGGAGGGTGCCTGCCAAAGGCGGGCGGGGGTTTGTTGAAAAAAATTTACCGCATAGAACGCATAGAGCACAAAGAAGAATCCTCACGCGGAGGCGCGGAAAATAATTGCTGTCATTCTGCGCGACGCGAAGCGGCGTCGCAGAATCCAGAAAACAGGGCGCGATCAATCGCACCCCTTGCCCTCTCCCCCACCCCTCTCCCGCTTGCGGGAGAGGGGATCGTTCCTTCGCAACATTGCGCCTTCGCGTGAGGCAAAACGTCCCCGGACGGCGCTTCGCTTGTCCAGGCTACACCCTACGCCCCAATTCCCGCCGTCCCCCGCACGCGGGGGAAGGGGTGGTTGAAGTAGATTGGTTGCCCGTGGGGGCCCGCCTTCCCCCGCACGCGGGGGAAGGCGTTATCGCTGCGCTTTGCCTGTAGGATCGCGATTTATCACGCTTTTACCGCCGCAAATGGTAATGTATAATTCTATTTATTCGCAACCAACCTTGAGGGGGCAATCATGGACATCACGTTATCCGGGCGCGGCCAGTTCACCTTGAACAAAGGATTCATGGAGCACCTCGGCGTAAAACCGGGGGAGCAGGTTTCCATCCATAAAATGCCCGATGGAAAGCTGGAAATTTCCGCCAAAAAAGACAAATGGACAGTGGACGAAGCAAAAGCGTATTTCAGTCATCTTTTGGGAAACAATACGACTCACCTCACGATTGACGAAATGAATGCCACGATTGCGGCAGGTTACGTCGAAGCAGGCATGAAAGGAATGAAATGATTGCCGTCATTGATACGAATGTCCTTGCGCGATTTTTAATTGCCGACGACCCAACGCAAAAGAAAAAAGCGGAGCATCTCTTTTTAACGGCGAAGAAAGTCATCATCCCTACGGTTGTATTTTGTGAATTGTCATGGGTGATGCGGTCGGGTTACAAATATCCAGACAATATTATCGCCAGCGCGATTCGTGGTGTTTTGAAGCTGGTCAATGTTGAAGCTCAAACAGATGAGGTTGAAGCCGGCTTGAAGATGCTTGACGATGGCGGCGATTTTTCTGATGGCGTTGTTGCCTATGTGGGTGGTGTGATGGCAGGAGAGCTATCGACTTTTGTTTCCTTCGATAAGCAAGCCGTGCGCAAGCTGTCAGCCCGTGGCTTGTCAGCGCTCGATGCAGATGTGGAATGAAAACATCGCGCCGAACTCATGGAGAACTGGGAGCTATGTACGCGCAATCAACCGATCAAAAAAATCATCCGCTGACGTAATTCCTCCGATTCAGCCGAAAATGCCCTGGCGAATAACGGAGGTGGAAGTTCTTCCGGCGTTTTGTTTGCGGGTGTGGTTTGTGGATGGCTCCCAGGGCACGGTGGACATGATGGCGTTGATTCACTCGCCCCATGCGGGGGTTTTTGCTGCTCTCGCCGACCCCTCTCTCTTTGCTCAAGCGCACATCGAATATGGCGTGGTCGTCTGGCCTGGCGAAATTGATCTGGCGCCGGATGCGATGTACGCCGAGATCAAAAAAAACGGATCGTGGGTATTGCAATAGGCGCGGGGCGCGTCAAAGCAAGCAAGCGTAGCCTGGACAAGCGAAGCGCAGTCCGGGAATGACCTCACGCGAAGGCGCGAAGGAACGAAGATTGGGGCATTGGTTGTTGGACTGCACCGCTTCGCGGCTTGTCCAACCTACGCTCTGACCTCTGACCTCTGATTCCTGTCGTCGCGGTTCGCTTCGCTCACCACGACCTATGCTGACGCCTCGGCAAGCGTGCTAGAATCATTTTCGCCATCGTGCGCCCGAACCCACCGATTTATCGTAGAGGAAGCCATGCTCAGACACTATCTGCAATTCAACGATTGTTCCCGTTCCGAAACCGAATATCTTTTCGCGCGCGCGCGCTGGATCAAGGATCGTCTGCGGCAGGGGCAGCCCCATCACCCGCTGCAAGGCAAAACGCTGGCGATGATTTTCGAGAAGGCCTCGACCCGCACCCGCGTGTCGTTTGAAACCGGGATGGGTCAGCTCGGCGGCCAGGTTCTCTGTCTGTCGAAAAACGACATCCAGATGGCGCGTGGCGAAACGGTCGAGGACACTGCGCGGGTGTTGTCGCGGATGGTTGATGTCGTCATGATTCGGACGTTCGCGCAGTCGATGGTCGAGACGTTCGCCGCGCATTCGCGGGCGCCGGTCATCAACGGGCTGACCAACGAATTCCATCCCTGTCAGGTGCTGGCCGACATTTACACTTTTCTCGAGCATCGCGGCCCGATCACCGGGAAAACGGTGGTCTGGATCGGCGATCCCAACAACGTTTTTTATACCTGGCTGCAAGCGGCTGCCCTGCTGGATTTCAAGGTGCATCTGTCATCGCCCGCCGGTTATCCGGTGGACGAGGCTCGTGTCCCCGCCGCTGAACGTTCCCGTCTCGAAACCTTCGCCGACCCGTTTGACGCGACGCGCGGCGCGGCGCTGGTGACGACCGACGTGTGGACCAGCATGGGCTTCGAGGCCGAAAACGAGCAGCGCCGCCGCGCCTTCCAGCACTGGCAGGTCAACGCCGCGCTGATGGCGCACGCCGCGCCCGACGCGGTTTTCATGCACTGCCTGCCGGCGCACCGTGGCGAGGAGGTCACCGATGAGGTGATCGACGGGCCGCAAAGTCTGGTCTGGGACGAGGCGGAAAACCGGATGCATGCGCAAAAGGCGTTGCTCGAATTCCTGCTGGTCGGCGAGGTGAAAACGCCCTGAAAAACCGGCTTAGAGTAGGATAAAATGTTTTGTTGTTCGGTTTCCGGTACCGGTCGGAAGTCGCAGGCTGGGATGGAACGAAGTGAAATCCCAGCTTCAAGTAAATGTCGTTCACCATAAAACACATCGAGGAAAATCATGAGTAAAGTAAAGCGCGTCGTGCTGGCCTATTCGGGCGGCCTGGATACTTCGGTCATTCTGAAGTGGTTGCAGGATGTTTACCAATGCGAAGTCATCACCTTCACCGCCGACATCGGTCAGGGCGAAGAACTGGAACCGGCGCGCAAGAAAGCGCTGCAACTCGGCATCAAAAAGCAAAACATCTTCATCGAAGATTTGCGCGAAGAATTCGTCCGCGATTTCGTGTTTCCGATGTTCCGCGCCAACGCCGTCTATGAAGGCGAATACCTGCTCGGCACGTCGATCGCCCGTCCGCTGATCGCCAAACACATGATCGAGATTGCCAGGAAAACAGGCGCAGATACCATCTCGCACGGCGCGACCGGCAAGGGCAACGATCAGGTTCGCTTCGAGTTGGGCGCTTACGCATTGATGCCCAACGTCAAAGTGATCGCGCCCTGGCGCGAATGGGATCTGCTGTCGCGCGAAAAACTGCTCGCTTACGCCGACAAGCACGGCATCCCGGTTGATTTCAAGAAACGCAAAGGCGCGGCGCCGTACTCGATGGACGCCAACATGCTGCACATCAGCTACGAAGGCGGCATCCTCGAAGACCCGGATTTCGCGCCGGAAGAGTCGATGTGGCGCATCACCGTGTCGCCTGAAAAAGCACCGAACAAACCGCAAATCATCGAACTCGAATACAAGAAAGGCGATATCGTCGCCATCGACGGCAAGAAGATGTCGCCCGCACAAGTGCTCGCCGCGCTGAACGAACTCGGCGGCAAACACGGCATCGGTCGTCTCGACATCGTTGAAAACCGCTACGTCGGCATGAAATCGCGCGGCTGCTATGAAACCCCGGGCGGCACCATCATGCTCAAAGGCCATCGTGCGATGGAATCGCTGACCCTCGACCGCGAAGTGCTGGCGCTCAAGGATGACCTGATGCCGCGTTACGCGCGGATGGTCTATAACGGCTACTGGTTCACGCCCGAGCGCAAACTGCTGCAAGGTCTGATCGACGCTTCGCAAGAACACGTCAACGGCACCGTTCGTCTCAAACTGTACAAGGGCACCGTCACCTGCGTCGGTCGCAGCTCGAAACGTGATTCGCTGTTCGACACCAAGATCGTCACCTTTGAGGACGATGCCGGCGCCTACAACCAGAAAGACGGCGAAGGGTTCATCAAACTCAACGCGCTGCGTCTGCGCATCGCTGCGCAACATAAACGTATTTGAACGATGCTCCTCCTTGGCTCAGCCCCCTTTTCAAAGGGGGTGCCGCCGAAGGCGGCGGGGGTTTGTTCCCTCTCCCCTCGTGGGAGAGGGTGCCCCGAAGGGGCGGGAGAGGGGGCTTTACCTTTTTCCGTATAAAGCTCTCGTTCACACAATTCACTATTTTCCAAGAGAACACGCCATGCCCTCCTTTGATATCGTCTCCGAAGTCAACCAGGTCGAAGTTCACAACGCCGTCGATCAGGCCAACAAAGAAATCACCAACCGCTTCGACTTCAAAGGTTCCGACGCCCGCGTCGAACTCAAAGACAAAGAACTGACCTTGTTTGCCGACGACGATTTCAAGCGCCAGCAAGTGATGGACATCATCACCGGTAAACTCGCCAAACGCGGTATCGACGTTCGCTGTCTGAAAGAAGGACACGTCGAAAAAATCTCCGGCAACAAAGTCAAACAAACCGTCACCGTCCGCGTCGGACTGGAACAGGAACTTTCAAAGAGAGTGGTCAAACTGCTCAAAGACAGCAAGATGAAAGTTCAGGCCTCCATCCAGGGCGATACCGTGCGCGTCTCCGGCGCCAAACGCGACGACCTGCAAAACGCCATCGCGCTGGTGAAGAAAAGTATCGAAGATTTCCCGTTGCAATATCAGAATTTTCGGGATTGAGGTGTCAGGGATCAGAGGTCAGGAATCAGGCATCAGAAAAGTATGGCCTCACGCAGAGGCGCGGAGCCACGCTGCCGAAGCCCCCTTTCCAAAGGGGGTGCCCGCCGAAAGGTGGGCGGGGGTTTGCTTCTCAAGCAAAGAACACATAAGGCGCAAAAGCCGGCGTCATTGCGAGCGAAGCGAAGCGCCAGAGAGACGGTGGATCCTGCACATCGCTTCGCGCAGAATCCACCCAGGGGGTTCGGCGCTCACTCACAAAAAATGCTTGGCCATGTAGTCAACGAAGACGCGCACTCTTCGGGGAACTTGGTGGCTTCCCACCATAATAAATAAATCGTGCGTCGGCACATGCCATTGCGGCAACAGACGAACGATTTGACCAGACGCCTCATGAGAAGCAGCGGCGTTTTCCCGCAACAGCCCGACGCCGTGTCCTCCCAACACCAATTCTTGAACGAGCAAGGCGCTATTGACGATGAACTGAGGGGTTGTGTGTACCACCGATACCTTGTCATCGCAGCGCAATTCCCAAACGCTCCCAAAGCGAGAAAGTGTGATGCATGGCATATGGCGCAAATCTTGCGGAATAACAGGCGCGGGATATTTTTCCAGTAACTTGGGGGAAGCATACACAGCAGGCGCGATGGTAAACAGCTTTTTCGCAACCAGCGATGAGTCCGGCAATGGGCCCTGGCGCAATATCACATCATAAGACTCCGATAGAATCCCCGGAGAATCTTCAAAAAAATGAATGTTGAGCTGTATTTCAGGGTACGCATCAAGAAAGGCGCTAAAAACGCCTTGCATGGCTCCGTAGTAAACATCGGCATACATGCTGACCCTGATCCGGCCTGAGGGTTGTTGCATGTTGCGCGAGAAGGATTCCAAAGCGTTATCCGCTGTGCTCATGATGGATTTGCAGTGTTCCAGAAGAAGCTCTCCGGCATCGGTGATTCTGACGGAGTGCGTGTCTCTGAGAAACAAGGGGTTCCCCAGTTTTTTCTCCAGAAGTCGTATCCGCCGAGAGACTGTGGATACGCCAAGATCAAGCGCCTCAGCCGCCTTGCTGAAGCTCCTGTGTGTCGCAACCTCTACGAAAAGAGGCGCGTCAAGGAGAAGAGGGTTCATGTTGTTTTCCCTTTTTGGAAAGGCATTTTCTTTTTATAACATTGTTTTTTATTTTTGACAATGCTTAAATCCATCCAACCCGGCAACTTTCACAAAAGAGGCACGCCATGAAGAAGAAAGCTCTCATCCTGACAACCATCGCACTGGCAACATCAGCGATGTGCGCACAAGCCACGAATGTCACGATCTACGGCCATCTCAATTTAAACGTGGACTTCGTTAGTTCTGCGACAAACGGCAGCCTCGGCAAGATACATCGGGTCAGTTCCAACGTGTCGCGGATCGGCTTCAAAGGAACTGAACCGTTGGGTGGCGGCCTGAACGCGATCTTCCAAGTCGAGTCGCAACTTCCCGCCGCCGGTGATGGTGGCGGTGGTCCATGGGGGTCGCGTGACACATGGCTGGGTCTGCAAGGCAACTGGGGCACGGTCAGGTTCGGTTACATGCTTACCCCGTACAACAACATTCACGGCTATTTCGGCAATGCCCCGACGTATCTGGCGTCGATCCTGAGAACCGGCGCGCTGTGGGCGCAAGTCGGCCCATCCAAGGCAAACGGTAGCTTCGATGCGCGCCTGGAAAACGCGATCCGTTACGACTCGCCGAAGATCGGCGGCTTTCAGTGGATGGCGCTGTATTCCACCGATGAAGCGCCGAGCGATCACGGTTGGGTCGGTAGTCTTGGCCTGTTCTACGATAACGCCGGTCTGCAAGTCGGTCTTGCCTACGAAACCAATCAGGGTTACCGCGCCAAGAACGCGAACGATCAGGCATTGACCATCGCCGCCGCTTACAACTTCGGCTCCATCCGTCCGGCGCTTGTGTACGAATACCTTGAGTATGAAGTCAACGGCGGCAAGCTGAAACGCGACCTGTTCGGCGGCAGCGTCACGATGCCCATCGGGCCGGGCAAGCTGTATGGCGCCATTCTCCATGCGAACAAAGGCACGGGCGCGCCCGTCGGCGCACTCAGAGCCGGAAACAAGACCGATGCGACACTGTACGAAGTCAGCTACAGCTACGACTTGTCGAAACGAACGATGGCCTACGTCGGCTACATTTATATCGATAACAACGACAACGCGAACTATACCTTCTCCCACAATGGCAACGCGAACACTCGGTTGGGCACCGCCCAGCAAGGCCTCATCCTTGGCCTGGTACACAACTTCTAGGAAATGGATTATCGCGTGTAAGATCCCCTCTCCCGCTTGCGGGAGAGGGGTGGGGGAGGGGGTGAAAGAGTAGGTGATTTTTCCTGCTAAATGAATGATGAGATGGTGTTGGAAGCCGCCGTTAACGGTCGTGCAGATGCCATTGTGACCTTTAATTTACGCGATTATGGCGCCGCGCCGGAAAGATTCAATATTGAAGTTCTTGCGCCATCTGTTGCTATCAGGAGAGTGAGACATGAGTGAAGCATCCACCTATCCGTTGAGGCTACCCAAGTCGCTGAAAGAGGAAGTCGCCAGAGTTGCCAAACGCGATGGCACCAGCGTTAACCAGTTTATCGCCATTGCGGTCGCTGAAAAGATTTCAGCGTTAGAGACCGAAGCGTTTTTTGCCAAACGCGCCGAGGGCGCAGATATGGAGGCATTTCAAGCGATTCTGTTCCGGTCAGGCGGAGAGCCGCCTCGTCCAGCCGATGAGCTTGTCCGCTAGAGCGTTTTCTGCTTAGTTGTGCACACACCATTCGAGGCGCGATTTATCGCGCCCTGTTTTTTTTGGATTCGGCACCCAGCAACTTCGCGCAGGGTAACGAGCTCTTCTTCGCGGCTTCGCGCCTTCGCGTGATCCCAAATGCTGGGATTCCACTTCGTTCCATCCCAGCCTACCACGCTACCACGCTACCGCGCCAACGTCTCCGGTTTCGCCTTAAGCGCCTGCGGCGCGGTCCGTTCAAAAGAACGCCGCTTTTCCCAACGCTCCAATTTCGCCAGGGTGTTGTCCGTTGCCCTTTCTGTGATGAGGTCGGGCAACCTGAAACACACATACGATAAGGCCAACGCCAAACACAGATCGGCCATCGAAAAACCCGTTGCTTCATTCTCAGGCGGCGCATGGAAAACACGGTCTATCCCGTCCAGCGCCTTGCCGATACCCGCTCTGCTTCGCACAACCAATTCACAGTTTTCCGCTTGCGCAACGAAACGCTGCAAAACGACGCTGCGAAAAGACATCTCCATCAAGGTCTTTCCCACCGAAAGACGCGGCAGGTCGTCAACACCGCACCATTGAACGGTCTTATTTTTTTGACACAGCCCAAGCAAGTATTGGCAGATAAACAGGCTTTCAAAAATGGCCTGCCCCGACGCAAGCTCCAACGTCGGCACCGTGGAAAACGGATTGATCGCGGTCAGCGCATCGGGCGACGCCCAGGGATCAACCCAGCGAAGCCGAATGTCCTCTATCCCCGCTTCCAGCGCCGTGACCAGAACAAGACGCGCAAATGGGGAGGTGTCGTTCAAATAAAGTTGCATCGTAATCTCCTTACTCATATTTAACTGCATAGAACACGAATGGAAAGTTGGCGTCATTGCGAGCGAAGCGAAGCAATCCAGCGCCCTCTCCCTTCAAACGGGGTGTTCGCTATATATTGATTTTGTACTGTTTGTGGTAGAAGAACAGCAGCAGCGTATCGTTTAATGGCTCCAGCTCTTTACTGAACCTCTTGCTTTTCCTTTGAAAAGGGGGCAAGTCGGGGGCTTTTCTTCTTCGCGCCTTCGCGTGAGGCAAAACAGGACGCGATAAATCGCGCCCCTACGTTCTGATTCCTGACCTCTGATGCCTGTTCTTTAACCCAGCACCGTTTCCAACGCCGCCAAATCTTCCGGCGCGCCGATGTTGAACCAGGCCCCATCGTA
>WQTW01000098.1 GCA_009786085.1 Pseudomonadota bacterium
CATGTTGGGGTTCGCTTCGCTCACCGCCAACCTATGCCCCCATCCCCGCCTTCCCCCCGCACGCGGGGGAAGGCGCGCCTCTGACTTCTGACTTCTGACTTCTGACTTCTGACTTCTGATTTCTGATTTCTGATTTCTGACATCTGACTTCTGATTTCTGGCCTCTGACCTCTGATTTCTGCCCCCTGAACCCCTAAAACGCTCGACTTTTGCGCCAAAGCACCGGAAAATAGCGCCGTTTCCCCAGCCGGAAGTCTCAGTGCCCGGTCGAGGAGATTTTTATGATGAGGGGGCGCACGCAATCTTGAGCATTCGCGAATGTTTCGCCGCGAAAAAGAGGTTAAAGCATGCTTCTGGCGCCTGAAATGGCTTTTTAGGAAAATTATTATGCTACCACTCGTACTTTCATTGTTGTGCGCTCTCGCCGCCATTGTTTATGGCATCGTGACCACGAAATCCATTCTCTCCAAGTCCGCCGGTAACGAACGGATGCAGGAAATCGCCGCCGCCATTCAGGCCGGCGCAAAAGCGTATCTCAACCGCCAATACATGACGATCGGCGGCGTCGGGATTGTGTTGTCTATCGTTGTCCTGGCTTTCCTCGGCTGGAAAATGGCGCTCGGTTTCCTGTTCGGCGCCGTGCTGTCCGGCCTGGCGGGCTACGTCGGGATGAACGTGTCGGTGCGCGCCAATGTGCGCACCGCCGAAGCCGCACGTAACGGCATCGGCCCGGCGCTCGATATCGCGTTCAAGGGCGGCGCGATTACCGGGATGCTGGTGGTCGGTCTGGGTCTGTTCGGTGTCGCCGGTTATTATGTCTTGCTGAAGTGTATCGGCGGAGACAGCGGCACACTGTACGATATCGTGCATCCGCTGGTCGGGCTGGCGTTCGGCGGCTCGCTGATTTCGATCTTCGCGCGTTTGGGCGGCGGCATTTTCACGAAGGGCGCTGACGTCGGCGCCGATCTCGTGGGCAAGGTCGAAGCCGGTATTCCCGAGGACGATCCGCGTAACCCCGCAGTGATTGCCGATAACGTCGGCGACAACGTTGGCGACTGCGCGGGGATGGCCGCGGACTTGTTCGAAACCTACGCGGTGACGGTGATCGCAACGATGGTGCTCGGCGCGCTGATGTTGAAGGGAATGCCCGGCGCTTCCGACGGTCTCGTCGTCTATCCGCTGGTATTGGGCGCGATTTCGATCATCGCGTCGATCATCGGTACTTTCTTCGTCAAAACCTCCGAGGGCGGCAAGATCATGCCCGCGCTTTACCGCGGTCTTGCGGTGGCCGGTGTGCTGGCGCTGATGGTTTTTTATCCGGTGACGCTCTGGATGCTCGGCGACGGCTTCACGATGGCGAATGGAACCCACGTCGGTCCCAACGCGATTTTCGGCACCGCCGTCATCGGTCTGGTGTTGACCGGCGCGCTCGTCTGGATCACGGAGTACTACACTGGCACCGACTTCAAGCCGGTCAAGCACGTTGCGCAAGCATCGACCACCGGTCACGCGACCAACATCATCGCCGGTCTCGGCGTTTCGATGAAAGCCACCGCCTGGCCGGTGCTGGCGGTGTGCGCGTCGATCCTCGGCGCTTACTGGCTGGCGGGTCTGTACGGTATTGCCATCGCGGCGACCTCGATGCTGTCGATGACCGGCATCATCGTTGCGCTCGACGCCTACGGCCCGATCACCGACAACGCCGGGGGTATCGCTGAAATGAGCGATCTGCCGGATTCCGTCCGCGCCGTCACCGACCCGCTCGACGCCGTTGGCAACACGACGAAGGCCGTGACCAAAGGCTACGCCATCGGTTCTGCCGGTCTGGCGGCATTGGTGCTGTTCGCCGACTACACGCATGCGCTCGAAAACTACGGCATCAACATCAGCTTCGATCTCTCGGAACCGATGGTGATTGTCGGCCTCTTCATCGGCGGCTTGATCCCGTATCTCTTCGGCTCGATGGCGATGGAAGCGGTGGGGCGCGCTGCCGGTTCGGTGGTGCTTGAAGTGCGCCGCCAGTTCAAGGAAATCGCCGGGATCATGGAAGGCAAGGCCAAGCCCGAATACGGCACGGCGGTCGATATGCTGACCAAAGCGGCGATCAAGGAAATGATCGTCCCGTCGCTGTTGCCGGTGCTGGTGCCGGTGGCTGTCGGCCTGATCCTGGGTCCGAAAGCGCTCGGCGGTCTGTTGATGGGCACCATCATCACCGGTATTTTCGTGGCCATCTCGATGACCGCCGGCGGCGGCGCCTGGGATAACGCCAAGAAATACATCGAGGACGGCAACTTCGGCGGCAAAGGCTCCGACGCGCACAAAGCGGCGGTGACCGGCGACACCGTTGGCGATCCGTACAAAGACACCGCCGGTCCGGCGATCAACCCGCTGATCAAAATCATCAACATCGTTGCGCTGATGATCGTGCCGGTGATGGCAGACTTCAACAAGCCGCCAGTGCCCTTGACCGAAGCGATCATGGTCACGCCGATCGTCGCCGTCGCCGAAATCGACACCTCGCGGCAGATGGATATGCAAAACCCGGTGTTGATTCAAAGCGCCGACAATCACGGCGAAACACATCAGATCGTGTTGCGGTAACGCCTGAATCCTCAAAGCCCTTCCCTTCACATCCTCCCCTCTCCCGCTTGCGGGAGAGGGGTCGGGGGAGAGGGCAACAGGATTACCAAGCTCAATAACGGCGCAGAGAAATTTCTTCTGCGCCGTTATTTTTTACCTTCTTTGTTTTTTTCTTTGCTTTTTTCTTTCCCCCGCGCTTTTTCCAGCTCACTTTCCATCTCATGCAGGCGTTTGTCGATGTCAATGTCGGGATAACGTGCGCGTAATTGCCGCAACAAAAGCTGCGCGTCTTCTTCTTTTCCGGCGTGGCGCAGATCGAGAACGCGCTTGAGTTGCGCGTCGATCTCTGTCTCCGCATCCGTTTCCTTTGCCCTGACCGCATCTTGCGCCGAAGATGGCGCGGCTCTGCGAGCGAGTGTGGCGACAACAGTGTCTTCGTAGCGATCAGCAGCTCGCTCTTCTGCTCCTCTCTCCATCTGCCGCGGCGATGGTGACGCGACGGGCGCAGTGACGAGCAACGATGGCGCCTCCCTCGAACGGGCTTGAACATACGTTTCCGCCGGTGGCGACACGGGAGAAGCGGCAGCGCGTTGATCGCTATCCGTCCTGGCTTCAGTGGCAATCGCTTCCAGCCTTGCCGACGCTTCCGCGGGTTTTTCCTCGGCAAACCGCATCGCCCTTCCTGCCCGCTCTTCCTCCGGCGCTTCCCGCTGCACGATCGCGGATGGCGCGGGGAGTGGCTCCATCATGGCTATTTCGGGAAATGTCGAAGCGGTTTCCCGGTTGACGTGCAGGAGGAAACCGAACGCGATGCCCATGAAAGCACCGACAGCGACGGTCTGCCAGAGATGTCCGCGCGTCTCGCCATCACCGAAAAGCCAACGTGAAAAACGGTCAGACGCAGAACGTTTTTTCGGCGCTTTCGGAATGGCTGCTGGCGCTTCCGAAGCGACGGTACGCGCCTTGCGAACTTCCGCCGCGCGTTGAGCCGCAGCGTCCAGAATGGCGGCGTCCAGCGCGGGAGCAGGCGCAGGCTGTTGCATGTCGCGGGCGGCTTGCAACAAAGGCTGCTCAATGTCGCTCATCGCAATGGACCTGGGAGAATGGGCGGGCGGTTTCATGAGAGTGCCTTCCGTTTCGGTTCCGCAAACGCCGGTTCTTCCGCAGGCGACAGCGAGCGGAGGCGCTGCCGCAGTTTGGTGAGCGCATAACGGTAGCGACTTTTGATCGCTTCGAGCGGAGCGCCGGTCAACGCCGCGATTTCGGAAAGTTCCATGTCGGCGTGTGCGCGCAACAGGAAAACTTCGCGCTGCGGCAATGGCAGCGTTTCCACAGCGACGGCAATCTGCTGCAACTGTTCGAAACGCAGTGCCAGCGTTTCAGGCGTTTCGGCCTCGTGACTTTCGCTTGCATCAAGAAGCGTATGTTCGGTTTCGTCGAACGCTTCCGTCGCAATGCTTTCGTATCGCCGCCAACCATCGATCAGCCGATGGCGGGCAATCTGGTACAACCAGGTTTTGAAGCGGGCGCGACCGTCAGGCATGGCATCACTCCGAATCAGCGCGAGCCAGGTTTCCTGAAAGATCTCGTCGGTTCGCGCCGCGCTGGAACACAAACCGTGAATGAAACGATAAAGCCCGGTGCGGTGACGACGATAAAGTTCCGCGAACGCCTCCTCATCGCCTTCGCGGTAACGCGCGAGCAAAGTCTCGTCGCTGTCGAGATCAGCGGCAACAAGAGCGTCGGTTGCAACGGAAAGAGATGACATCGCCACATTTTATCGCAGTCTCCGCGTTTCGGGTTCTCCTCCTTCCCCTTGAAGGCATCGCTATCTACACATCTTCAAGCGCCGCAGGCGCGAAACATGAGTAACCGTCGGTGGAGCGCGAACGTAGTAAGCGCGGAACCGGCGGGGGTGACTGTCTCCCTACCCAACCCTCAGCCCTGCAGGGGCTGAATGTGGGTAGCGCGTGTTCGCTTTCCGCCGGTTCCGCACGCTACGCTCGCTACACCGGCGGTTACTCACATTATGCCCCTTCGGGGCACCTCTGCGGTGCATCATGCGCCAGCACCGCAGAGGTGTAAATGCCTTGAAGAGGAGGGCTTTTGTGAATTCCGTCCCGCCCGAATCTCAATCCCTGCGCGGCGCTTTCGTTTGCAAGCTCTTCGCCAGATCGACCAACTGCACGAATTCCGCACGAAGCCCATCGTGGTCGGCGCCTTTTGCTTTTCGCGCCAGTTCGGCGGTATCTGCAAGACTGAATGTCTCGGTGTACTTGCCGTTTTTCAGAATCTGTCCATAAGCCGCAACAGCCGCGGCGAAACGGAAGTCTTCGCTGGCCGCATGGAGCGAAGGCTTGATCTGGCTTTCCTTGAGCGGGAATTCCAGTAGCTTGCTTTGCGCTGCGCCCGGTTCCTTGTAGCGGATGCGCAGAAACGCCAGTTCATCGGAAAGTTCGCTCTTGGCGCCAGAGGTTTTTTGATAACGCAACGGTTCGAGCCAACCTTTTCCGCCCTTCAGGACAACCTCGTAGAGTGCCGTAACCGTATGGCCGGAACCAATATCGCCAGCATCAACCTTGTCGTTGGCAAAATCCTCGCGTTTCAGTTCGCGTTTTTCATAGCCGATCAGGCGGTATTCGCTGACTTTTTCAGGATTGAATTCGACCTGTATCTTGACATCGCTGGCGACGATGGAAAGCGTTGAACTCAACTGTTCAACCAACACCTTGCGCGCCTCGCGCAGCGTGTCGATGTAAGCATAATTACCCTCACCGGCGATAGCCAGGTTCTTCATCAAACGCTCGTTGTAGTTATCGACGCCGTAACCGAGCGTCGTCAGCGAAATTCCGCTCTTCTTCTTTTCGGCGACCATTTCCTTTAACTGCTCGAAGTTGGTGATGCCGACGTTGAAATCGCCATCGGTGGCAAGCAGGATACGGTTGATTCCTTTGGGAATGAAACCCTGCTGCGCCATCTGATACGCCAGCATGATGCCCGAAGCGCCGGCGGTGCTGCCACCCGCACGCAGTTGCTCGATCGCCGCGGTGATTTTCGCCTTTTCTCTTCCGGAAGTCGGCTCCAGCACCACCTGAGTGCCACTCGCGTAAGTGACCAGCGAAACGCTGTCTTGCGAGCGCAGTTGGTCAACGAGCAATTTCAGCGTGCTTTTCACCAGCGGCAAACGTTCGGGAGAGTTCATCGAGCCGGAAACATCGACCAGAAACACCAGATTGGCCGGCGGCAGATTTTCCACGGCGGTGTCGGAAGCCTTGATGCCGATGCGGATCAGTTTGGTGTTCGCATTCCACGGGCTGGGCGCGATTTCGGTGGTGACGCCGAACGGCGACAATTTGCCATTGACCGGCGTCGGAAGCGCGTACTGGTACGAGAAATAATTGATCAACTCCTCGACGCGCACCGCGCCATGCGGCGGCAACTGCCCGCGATTGAGAAAACGCCGGATGTTGGCATAGGCGCCGGTATCAACGTCGATGCTGAACGTTGACACAGGGTCGCTGGCAGCGAGCTTGATTTCGCTCTCCGAGAGCGTTTCGTATTGTTCGCGCGGTACGTCCTGGTAGTACGATGGCGCGAACTGCTGCGAGAAAAAAGCAGCACGTTCAGGAGCAGGCGCTCTGGCGGTCATGACAGCCAGAGCATCATGCGCTGCTTCCGCCTGCATTCTTACTTGCGGCGGCGGAGACGCGGGACTTACCTCAGCAGGAGTAGAAAGCGAAGCTTCCGCCGCGACATCCTGCCGCTGCGGCCATTCGGTTTTTACCTCCTGCTTCGGCGGCAGAAGCGCCGCCTGCCTATCCTGCGCGACAGATGACGAAGATTTCCCTGACGGCGCTGTGTCGCACCCACTCAAAAACAACACCAAAAGAAGTGAAACAAAAAAAGTGAAACACGGCCTGGTCATGCCGGTTTTGCAACGCGAGATATTCATGAAATCCTCCAGATCAGTCAGTAAAAAAGGATGACGGTGCGGAAAGGGGTTCAGCGCCGCCGTTGCTTGCGTACCGTTAGACGCAGAAAAAGGGGGATTCGGGTTAAAATAAAAACTATCTTGAGCTTGATTAAACAAATTTTCTTTTATACGGCGAACTTCAACGGTATTCCTTTCGACCCCGACACGACGCGATCCGCCCACCATGCCGTTCCTGAAAAACCTTTTCAAGAAGAAAACCCTGAACATCCATCAGCGGGTTGCCGTTCCGGTATTGTGTTATCACAGCTCCCACATCTGGGGCACCGCGTATTCCCAAAACAACCACACCGCGCTGGAAGAAGATCTGCGTTATCTTCTGCATGCGCAATACCGACTGCTTTCGCCGACCGCTTTGGCGCTGGCGCTTCGCCAGGGAAACGACGCGCTTCTGGCGGAAAAACGCGTTTGCATCACCTTCGACGATGGAATGGATTTCGATTACTTCGATCAGGAACACAAAGACGCGGGATTCGTCAAAAGTTTTCACACCATTCTGAGCGAAAGTCCGTTGCAGAAAACCGTCGTCGGCAGAACAGCGCCGAACGACGCCTCAAGTGTCGCGTTCATGATCGTTTCGGCGGAGGCGCGTCAAGCCATCGACAAGACCTGTCTTGGGGCAAACCAGTTTTGCGACCGCTGGTGGCGCGAGTGCGCGCAGCAAGGCATCATCGGCATCGGCAACCACAGTTGGGATCACGCCGCCGAAGCCCTTGAAACCGTCCATCAAACCGACAACATCAAAGGCTCTTTTCACGCGATCGACACGTACGCCGACGCCGATCAACAAATACGCGCCGCGCAAGATTACCTCGATACCGTCACAGGCGGTTGCGCCACGCCGTTGTTTGCTTATCCGTATGGCCACGCTGCGGATTACCTCGTCAACGAATACTTCCCGAACCACGAAAAAGAGCATCGACAACTGGCCGCCTTCGGCACCGGCGGCGAGCCGGTGACGCGAAACAGCAACCTTTGGGCGCTGCCGCGCTACGTGTGCGGTCAGCACTGGCGCACTCCCGAAGAATTCGAGAAAATGTTGACCGATTTGGGTTCATCCTGATTCCGGAGACCGCTCATGAATTTTCTGAAACGTTTGCTGAAAAGCCCTCCCCCTCACACACCCTTAGCCCCCTTTCCAAAGGGGGTGTCGGCGGAGCCGACGGGGGTTTGCCTCCCGCAAGAAGAGAAGAGCGCAAACCAGCCTCCTTACACCGCCGTCCACATCTCGGACGTTCTTTGCGTCACAGAAATAGCGAACGCCGAATTTTTCGTCGGCGATCTTTTCCGTCGCCGCTTCAACACCCCGTCTTTCCCCGACATGCCTCGGCATTTCGTCGCGTTCTACAAAATCGACGAAAACACCATGATGCCGGTCGGCTACGTCCATCAAACCCCCTGGGAGAACTGCTACCTGTGCGGCGGACTGGTGATTGATGATCGCCGCTATCGGCGTATCCCTTCCGCGCATCGCCGAATCATTCGAGACGCGGGCGGCGTTGCCGAATACTTGCAGCGAGAAAGCTTCGCCGCACTCGAAAAAGACACCCTGGCCATCTGGGGAATCGTCGGCGACAAACTGGCCGAACAAGTCGATCTGCGCGTCGGCTTCGTTCACACCGACCGTCCTCCACTGATGGTCGTCTGGTTAAAGCCGTTGCCGGAAGAAGAAAAAGCGGCCTGGGTTCAAAAAGCGGCGGCGTTGGGGATGTTTTAGATTTTCGTATTGCTTGAGTGCATTCTATGGAAAAATTCATCACTTATACAAACTTCTCTTTGATCATTGTATATTTTTTTATTTACGCGCGCTCCATGCGGTTCCCGACGAAAAAAAGGGGGAAAGACTTTTATAAACCAAGTGTTCGGAATCAAACATTAAGCTTGTTGCTGCTTGTGTTTGTCTTTGGTCTTCAAGCTTCCCTTTGGCTAATTTCGTGTAGATCGAACAAAGAAGTGTTGCCGCTTCACGAAGGAACCTTGTTCAACCAAGGATTATTTTACTGCGTTTGCGGTTTATGTATTATGGTGAGCTTTTTCATTGACGAAAAACGGCTTCTCGTTTTTGATATGCTGAAATATGTAACTCGCTGCTGGGGAGAAAAATTCATGTGGTTCGTTTCTATTGGGTCAATCGTGTGGGGAATTTTCATCATTGTCGCGCCATTGCTTTTTGATATCCCCGTGCAAAAAGGGCGGTGTTATTTTTAGCAAGTGTAGCAAGCGTAGCCCGGATAAGCGAAGCGCCATCCGGGAATCAGGGATCAGAAAAGCATCATCTCACGCGAAGCCGCGAAGGCTCCCTCCCCTTCAAGGCATAGGTATCTACACAAGTATGGGGGTAGCCCCGAAGGGGCGTGATATGAGTAACCGTCGGTGGAGCGAGCATCGCGAGCGAAACCGGCGGAAAGCGAACATCCAACACTCCCCCAGCCCTGCAAG
>WQTW01000099.1 GCA_009786085.1 Pseudomonadota bacterium
TCACCCTCATGCAGTTGCGCTTCTCTTCGCTCGTTGTGACCAACTCGCGGCGGGACTTCCACCCGCAGGAGTGCGCCCATGCTGGGCGCACTGGATTGCGCCGCTACGCGGCTTATCCGCCCTACGCTTGCTATAATTTGACGGTGAAAGGAGTTTTATCATGAGCGCAATGAACAGAGAGGAAATGCAGCGGCAACTGCAACTGATCTATGAGGATTGGAAACGATCGTTGCGCTTTGATAAAGGTATGGCTGAACAACTGAGCCCACCACTACTACTATCCGTGCCAGAGGCATACACTAATGCCGAGTGTCGGATACTCTTTTTTGGCCAGGAAACCTTTGGATGGGAATGGGGGAGCGATCATTGTACCAAATATCCAGACTACCCGAACTACCCTTACAACGACATCCGGAGCATGCAAGATTTTCTTGCTAATTCAGACGCAGTGGAAGCGCTGTGTTGGTGCTACGACCAATTTAATTTTTCGGACAAACAAAAAGATAACTTTAATTCTCCTCTCTGGCGAGCCTTTAGAAAGGTGCAGGATTGGCCTGGTGTTGGGCTTATCTGGAGCAATCTGTTTCGCTGCGACTACAAGGGAGATATTAAAAAAGGCCGCTCTGTTTTACGCGCTCCAGAGGCTCTGCGAGATAGCCTTTTAAAAGCTCAACGTGAATTTGTGGAGCAAGAGCTAAAAGTTTTACGGCCAGACATTTGTTTGTTTTTTACTGGTCCCAGGTACGACCTTTTTCTCTATTCGGCATTTCCCGGATGTGCGCTCCATGAGGCCGTCAGCAGTATTTCTGACCGCCAGCTCGCTCGCATTCAACACTCAGATCTACTACCGACGAACTCTTTCCGGACGTATCATCCCGGGTATCTGAATCGCAAAAGACTCTTGGAGAGTTTTCTCAAGCAACTGAAAGAGCTTGCTTGGAGTTAGTTCCTTAAGCAGAATTTTTACAACGCTTCCAACGTTGTATGCGACAACGACAGCCATTTGAGGCCGTGATCGCGGAAGTTGATTTGGACGCGCGCATCGTTGCCGCCGCCTTCGGCATCGACGATCATGCCGTCGCCGAATTTGGCGTGGCGTACGCTCTGGCCGATTCTGAAGTTGCCGGCGCGGGTGTGGATGGACGGCATCGGTTTGGGCGAGTTGACGCGTGGCACGGTGCTGGCGCCGCGTGTTGTGGATGTTGTTCGTGAACGGTTGCGGGTGCTTGTGCGAGAGGAGACTTCGCTTTCGTCGTCGTGAAAGGTTTGACGAAACCGCGATGAGGTTTCGTCAGCGGGTGATTGCCATCGCGTTGGCGATAACCATTGCATCAGTTCGGTGGGCAGTTCGCTGAGGAAGCTCGACGGCAGGTTGTAGCGGGGTTGTCCGTGCAGTCGGCGGGTTTGCGCGTAGGTCAGGTACAGGCGGCGACGGGCGCGGGTGATTGCGACGTACATCAGCCGCCGTTCTTCTTCGAGACCGTTGGGCTCTCGCAAGCTGTTTTCATGCGGGAACAATCCTTCTTCAAGGCCGGTGATGAAGACGGTGTGGAATTCCAATCCTTTGGCGGCGTGCATGGTCATCAGTTGCAATGCCGGACGTCCTTCGTCGGCTTGGGCGTCGCCTGCTTCCAGCGCGGCATGGGTGAGGAAGGCGATGAGTGTGGCGAGGTTGTTGTGGATCGTGAGGGTGATGTTGGGAACCCCATCCCCATTGCCCTCTCCCGGCCTTCGGCCACCCTCTCCCGCAAGCGGGAGAGGGGAAGCAGGGTGAGGAGGGAGTGGAAATTCATCCCCCTCTCCCCCAACCCCTCCCCCGCGAGGGGGGAGGGGTGGATTCTGCGACGCCGCTTCGCTGCGCACAGAATGACGAGAAGCGAATGGGAATCCTTCCCCACCACTTTCTCCCGCAGCAAACCCCCGTCCGCCCCCGATCAAAAGCACTTCGGGGGCAGGCTCTTCGGCGTCCACCCCCTTTGAAAAGGGGGTTGGGAGGGGAGTGGCAGCATCGCGCTCTTCGAGGAACAAACGCGCGGCGGCGATCAGTTCGTCGAGGTTTTGCAGGCGTTCTTCGCTTTCACGCTCCGCTCGATAATGTGCATGAAGGCCGGAGGTTTCGAGCGTTTGTTCGATCATTTCCGGCAGGGAGAGCGGCGCGGTGTCGTTGCGGCACTTTTCGATACATTGAATGAAGGCAGCGATGTGGGCGCCGGCTTTGCCGCCGACGGCGCCCGAGCAAGCGGCTTGCCACAACGAAACGCCTTGCACGCGGGCGCTGTCCTGCAATTGTTCCAGTGTGCGCGCGCCGATGCCGCGCGGCGGGAAGTTGATGATGCGCAACAATGCGCCGTCGTCGTCGGAAGAAGCGATCAATCGCAGATATGCCAGCGCGTGTTTGATTTCGGCGCGTTCAAAGAAGCGCAAACCGCCGTAAACCCGATAGGGCAAACCGGCGGAGAAAAGGGCGTGTTCGAGCGCGCGTGATTGCGCATTCGAGCGGTACAGCACGGCGATGTCGGAAAGCGGAACGCCTTGCTCGCTCTGTTCTCTGGCGGTGTCGGCGACGAATTGCGCTTCTTCGAAATCGTTGTCGGCAGAGAACACCGACAAGGGTTCTCCGTGCGGCGCTTCCGTCCACAGGTTTTTTCCCATTCGCGCCTGGTTGTGGCAGATCAGCGCGTTGGCGGCGTCGAGAATGCAGCCGTGCGAACGGTAATTTTGTTCGAGTTTGACGATTTGCACCGGCTGACCGGGTTTGGTGAAATCGTGTTCGAAGCGCTGCATGTTGCCGACGTTGGCGCCGCGAAAAGCGTAGATGGATTGATCGTCGTCGCCGACGGCGAACACTGACGCTTCCGGTCCGGCAAGCAGTTTCAACCAGCGGTATTGCAACACGTTGGTGTCCTGAAATTCATCGACGAACAGATGCGTGAAACGTTGGCGATAGTGATCGCGCAACGCCGGTCGTGTTTCCAGCAATTCGTAACTGCGCAATAACAATTCGCCGAAGTCCACGACGCCTTCGCGCTGGCACTGCGCTTCGTAGAGCGCGTAATGTTCGACCATCCGGCGGGCGTGATCGTGCGTGGCTTCGACGGCGTTGGGTCGCAAGCCTTCTTCTTTGGCGTTCTGAATGAACCATTGCAACGCCTTGGGCGGGAAACGTTCGTCGTCGAGCTGGTGGGCGCGGTAAAGCCGTTTGATCGACGCCAGTTGATCGGCGGTGTCGATGATTTGAAACAGCGCCGGAAGGTTGGCGTCGCGGTGGTGGGTGCGCAGCATCCGGTTGCAAAGACCGTGGAAGGTGCCGACCCACATGCCGCGCGTGTGGATCGGCGTCATCGCCGACAGCCGCGCCAGCATTTCGCGCGCCGCTTTGTTGGTGAACGTCACGGCGAGGATCGACAGCGGCGATGCCTGACCATTGGCCAGCAGCCAGGCGATGCGGGAAGTCAACACGCGGGTTTTGCCGCTGCCTGCGCCGGCGAGGATCAGCGCGGAGCCTTGCGGCAGCGTGACGGCGGCGCGTTGTTCGGCGTTCAGGGCGTCGAGAATGGCGTTTGGAGAAGCGTTCATATCGGGATTATCCCGGAAACGGCTGCTTGGCGCATCCCGCCTGTGTTGTCAGAAAGACAAAGGAATGAATGAGACGCGCCGTTTTCGCCGAAACTCGCCAATTCGGAGAGGCGGCAACGTTATAATCCTTCCGTAATTCTTACCGTTTGCTGGAAAGCCATGAACACTCTCGAACTCACGTCGCCGACGGCGCTGCGCACTTTTGTGCAGGGGATTCGCGCGGCGGCGCCGTACATTTATGCGTTTCGTGACAACACCTTCGTCATCGCGCTGGGCGGCGAGGTCGTGGCCGACGAGGCGTTTATCGGCATCGTTCACGACCTGAACCTGCTGCACAGTCTCGGCGTGCGTCTTGTGGTGGTGCATGGAATGCGTCCGCAGATCGACGCGATTCTGGCGCAGCAAAACATCGAGGCGCATTTTTCCGACGGTGTGCGCATCACCGACGCCGACACGATGGATTGCGTGCTCGAGGCGGCGGGGCAAGTGCGCAGTCGTATCGAAGCGTTGCTGTCGCTCGGTCTGGCGAATTCGCCGATGGCCGGTGCGCGCAACCGCGTGTCGAGCGGCAATTACCTGACGGCAAAACCGATGGGCGTGATCAACGGCGTCGATATGCAGTTGACCGGCGAAGTGCGGCGCATCGACCGCGAGGCGATTCAGCAACGGCTCGACGACGGTGATATCGTGTTGATTTCGCCGCTCGGTTATTCGCCGACCGGCGAGATTTTCAATTTATCGACGGAGGAAGTCGCGGCCAAAGTGGCCGTGTCGCTGGAAGCGATGAAGTTGATCTTCCTGTCCGAAGACGACGGTATCCGCAAAGGTCGCAAAATGCTCGACAGCATTTCGATGGACGACGCCGAAAAATTGATGAAGTCGCCGGACAAATTGTCGCCGCAACATCGGGTGTATTTGCCGCAAGCGATGTACGCTTGTCGCGGCGGCGTGTCGCGCGCGCACTTCTTGTCGAGCCGCAGAGACGGCTCGTTGCTGCTCGAACTTTTCACGCGGCAAGGGGTGGGCACGATGTTGGCGTCGCGTCCGCTGGCGATTTTCAGAACGGCAACCATCGACGACATCGGCAGCGTGCTGGCGCTGATCGAGCCGCTCGAAGCGCAAGGCATTCTGGTGCGCCGCTCGCGCGAGCGATTGGAAGCCGAGATCGAACGTTTCATCGTCGTCGAGTACGACAACCTGATCATCGGTTGTGCGGCGTTGTCGCCGTTTCTCGATGAAAAAGTCGGCGAGATGGCGGCGCTGGCCGTGCATCCAGAATTTCAGCGCGAAGGTTATGGTGAGTTGCTGCTGCAACATATCGAAGGCTGGGCGCGCAAGATCGGCTTGAAAGAATTGTTCATCCTGACAACGCGCACGGCGCACTGGTTCGTCGAGCGTGGTTTCAGGCCGGCGCAGATTTCGCGGCTGCCGAAAGAAAAGCAGGCGCTGTACAATTATCAGCGTAAATCGCAAGTGTATTGGAAAGATTTGTAAACGTAATCTCTCCCTCTCCCTGTCCCCTTTTCAAAGAGCCTGTCCCCGAAGTGATTTTGATCAGGGAGGGGGACCGCCGAAGGCGGGCGGGGGTTTGTTGCGGGAGAGGGGTAGGGGAGAGGGCGGTCGAATCATCAATTGAGCGAGCAGCCATTTTCAGGAATGGTTATAAAAAATGTTTCATCGAGGAGAAGTTAACTATGGCGCGTAATGTACATTGTGTGAAACTGGGGCGGGAAGCCGAAGGGCTGGATTCTCCGCCGTATCCCGGGGCGCTGGGCAAACGGATTTTTGAAAACGTGTCGAAAGAAGCCTGGCAACAGTGGGTACGTCAGCAAACCATGCTGGTCAATGAGCATCGGCTGAACATGGCCGATCCCGAAGCGCGACGCTGGCTGACGCAACAAACCGAAGCGTATTTTTTCGGCGCGGGCGCGGAAAAACCGGCGGGGTATGTGCCGTTGTAGCAGGGATCAGAGGTCAGAGGTCAGGGATCAGGAATCAAATCGATTTCGTGTCTTTTCCTGGTTAAAAAATAAAAAGGGCGGGTTTGAAACCCGCCCCTACGAAAATGGATCGTTTTACGCAAAAACGTTGTACATAAGAAACAGATAACAGATCACGGCCAGAACGACGTGCAGCGCTAACAGCATTTTCCCGGCAGCGCCGTGAAATTTTCGCAGTCCGACCGCGATGCCGAGCGCGGCGACGATAACCGCCAGACCGATGTTGGCCCATAGAAGCATTCCGCCGATGGCCAGCGCGGCGACGATGACGAGCAGTGCGCCGACGGAATCCAGCCCCAGATGCGCCAGCGGAAACCATTTCGTGTAGCGTTTCTTTTGGGCGGTCTGCATGAGCATGTACAGCCCGATCAGGACGACGGCGGAAACAAAAACAAAGGCGTATGTCAGCATAAAGACTCCTGTTGAAGTGAACGGTGAACTTTCTTCTGTGACTCTCGATTCCTGAATGGTGGGCGCTACGCTACGTATACGATTGCAAGGGTGGGTTTGAAAGCTACGCGGTTCGAATGTTGGGGTTCACTTCACTCACCGCCAACCTACGCCTGACCTCTGATCCCTGCTCGGCCTATCCGCAACGTGTTTCACAAAAAGCGAACGCAACCACTGGATCGCCGGGTCGTGGTGGACGCGGTGGTGCCAAACCAGGCGGGTGAAGAAGGTGTTGGGCGGTTCGGGGCAGGGAAACATGACCAGCGGCGCCATCTCGATAAAACGCGCGGCGGTGTGCCGCGGCAGCGTCAAGATAAGATCGGTTTCGGCCAGTATCAGCGGCGCCGCCAGAAAATAGGGCACCCACACGGCGACTTCCTGGGTTGGCGGCGAGAGGAAGGCCACGTCGTCGATCACGTAGCGCGGTTTTCCGGCCTGCTGAACGGAGATTTGCATTCGCCGGTAACGGTTGATTTCGTCAAGGGGCGGCGCCTGCCCTTTTTCGGCGTAATGTGCCAAAGGGTGGCACTTGCGGACGATGCAGGCATAGCGGGCTTCAAAAAGAAGGTATTCGTGGAAGTCGGGCGGCAACGGCAGCACCGGATGAATCGCGAGATCCATCCGACCGTCTTTGAGGCAGGTGTACAAGTCGTCGTTAATCGGCGCGATGTCCAGTTGCGCGTGCGGCGCTTGCGAAAAAAGGTCGTTCAGGACGCGCGAGATAATGGTGAAAACGCCGTTGTCGGAAGCGCCGACCCGAAAAACGCGAGCCAGCAACGCGGGGTCGAATTTTTCCGGCGTCATCAGTTGTTCGAGGGAGGCCAGAGAGTTCAGCACGAGCGGAAACAAGGTTTCAGCCCGAGGCGTCGCCAGCATGCCGTAGCCGGATTTGATGAAGAGGTTGTCGTTGAAAATGTCGCGCAGTTTGGAAAGCGCCCGGCTGGCAGCCGCCTGGCTCATTCCGAGGCGACCGGCGGCCAGTGTCAGCGAGCGGGTTTCGTGCAGGGCTTTGAACAGCAGCAGCAGTTCGGTGTCGAGAGGAGTGTTTTTCATTTTTCGAATCGCTGTTATCCTTAAGTGAGTCTTTGTTTATTCAGGGTATCCTATTACAATCGTTTCAGAACCTGTTGAATAAACGGTCAAGGGAAAAAAACGATGCAGCAACGGTTGGTTCAAGAAAAAATGCCTTGCTTATAATAAAACAACCGATCGCCGGTGTGTAAATGGCACGGGTCACCGTTAGAAAGTGTTACTTGCGTTGCATTGGATTTTTTGAAGCTTGTTGTGATCATTCAAAGGGGCGGAAAGTTCCGCCGACAAGGAGTCATTTATGCAGTCGAAAATTTTAGGGCGTTTTCTGAAGGGCGTTCTGGGCGCCGCTTTCTTGGCGGCGGCGTTATCGGCTTCGGCGTTTACCGAGGGCACGGATTATGTCACGCTGGAAAAACCGATCCCCCATGCGGACAAGACGCTGATCAAGGTGTTCAGCTACGATTGCCCGTTCTGCTACAAGTACGACAAAAGGGTCACCGTGCCGGTCGTCAAGAAGCTCGAAGGCGTGGTGACATTCGAGCCTTACCATCTCGAAACCAAGGCGAAATACGGTCCGCAGGCCACGCGGCTTTTGGCGATACTGATGCTCAAGGATCACGCCAACGGGACGCCGCTGATCGACGACAAGGCGCTCTTCAAGAAGGCGAAAACGGCCTATTACGCGGCGTATCACGACAAAAAAGAGCGTTGGGACGGCGGGGAAAACGATTTCCTGAAAACCGGGCTTGACGCGGTGGGCATGAGCCGCGCCGACTATGACGCAGCGGTCAAGGATCCCAGGGTCGAGGAATTGGTGCAGAAATGGAAAGGTGCTTATGACGCCGCCAAAATTCAGGGCGTCCCGGCCTACGTCGTTAACGGTAAGTATCTGATTTACACAAAGAATATCCGGTCGGAGGATGGGCTGGTGAATCTGGTCAAAGAACTGTCCGGCAAGTAAGGGGGCGCGAATGAAACTCAAGGAAACCTGGAAAGCGCTGCGCTCGTCCCCGGTCGATACGCTTTTCAAATGGCAGAACCAGCGGTTTCTGTGGATTTTGATGGCGGCGGCGATGGGCGGATTGGTGTTCCTCGCTCACGCGTTCTTTCAGGTCTATCTCCACATGGCGCCGTGCGAGCAATGCGTTTACATCCGCTTTGCGATGCTGGTGATGGTGGCGGGCGGTCTGATCGCCGCCATCAACCCGAAAATCGTGGTGCTGAAGCTGACCGGGTGTGTCTTGGCTTTTTACGGCGCGATCACCGGCATCATGTACTCGCTCAAGCTCGACAAGATTCACGCTGTGGTGCATGGTTCGGGCGATCCGTTCGGCGTACAGGGCTGTTCGACCGAGCCGAATTTCCCGTTCGATCTGCCGCTGGCGAAGTGGTCGGCGGAATGGTTCAAACCGACCGGAGACTGCGGGTACGATGCTCCCGTGGTTCCCGCCGGTGCGACGCTGGACAGCGTTCAGCGATGGTTCATTGACATGTACACGGCATCGGAAGGCTGGTATCTGATTCCTTCGCTGAAATTTTTGAACATGGCGCAAGCATGTTTTCTGGCCTTTGGCCTGACTTTTGCTGTGCTTATTGTAATGGTGATTGTTTGGGGCATGAAAGCAGCGCGGAGTAAATCTATAACACATCGCGCAACGTAAATACGAAAGCTGGTGTTCCAAAGGGGGTGTCCCCGTCGCGTTACGCGACGGGGATTTTTTTGTCTGCGCGGGCGGGACGCCCGCCTTCGGCGGGGGCACCCCGCAAACCCCCGTCGGCTTCGCCGACACCCCCCTTTCAAAACTGTCTATATATCACATCTCCAATGTCATTATTTTGGTTGGGCGGAAGCCTCCAAGCCGCTCTGGCAGGGCCTTTCAGGAGCACAACAAAGGCTTCCA
>WQTW01000100.1 GCA_009786085.1 Pseudomonadota bacterium
CTCCTCTCTCCCATGTGGGAGAGAGGTCGGGAGAGAGGGTCGGGAGGGTTAGGGTGGGGATGGGGTTGTTTGCTGTGCACAATTAAACCAAAACCGCTCTATTGAACGCTCGACATGCCTATCCATCTGGAAACCGTACCTTCGCGCCTTCGCGTGAGAATTCTCTGGACGGCTTTGCTACCCACTTAAAATTTGAAAGAGCCCGAAAATAATCCTGCGGTTCGCTGCTGACCTTATCGCCGGTCAGTTATACTTCCGCATCACAAGCATTCATCGCTGTTCTTCAGCAAACCATCATGACCGAATCCGCCAGCCGCGCGTCCCCTCTGCGGGATCTGAACATTTATCCGTTACGGGACACGCTTGACCGCGAGTTTCACGCGCGTCCCCACGAGAACGTTCAGCCGCCGTTGCGCGTTATCCATCTGGTCATGCTTTCGGAGCCGTCGCAGGAGGAACAAACGCAAGAGCACGTGGCGCGTCTTTGCAAGCATTTCGGCGTTGCCGTCCCGACGCTCGGCGACGCCGCGCATTTCAGTGCGCGTTGCAGTGAAACACTGTCGCTGAAATGGGAGCGGCATCAGGAATTTTCGACCTACACCTTTTTCCTGTCGGGCGCGTTTTCCGAACCTTTTTCCGATGCTTTTGAAACACTGCTGCTGACCACCTCGCTGGGCGGCATCCCCGGCGATCTTCTCGTTGCCGTCCAAATCGCTTTCGAGCCGACGACCGCGCCGACACGCTCTTTGGAGCAACTGCATGAACTCTTTGAAACAGCGCATCTCGTCGGTTCTGAAGTGTCCAACGGCAATGCCCGCGTGTTCAGCGATTTTTTGGCAAGTCACAACGGCTTTTCGCGCATCCTGGTGCGCGACCATCAACTGACCGGCCATCAGCCGGGACGCTTGGTGCAACGGCTGCTCGACATTGAAACCTATCGGGCGATGGCCATCCTCGGTTTTCCGCGCATGCGCTCACTGACGCAGGAACTGAGCCGAATGGAGCAACACCTAAGCGATCTGACCGCTTCGATGTCGCAAGGCGCCGACCATGAACACGACAAACAAATCCTGCAAAAACTGATGCGGCTGGCCGGTGAGACCGAGCATATCTCGGCGGCGTCCGCCTACCGCTTCTCGGCAGGCCGCGCTTACCACGCGCTGGTGCGGCACCGCCTGGAAGAACTGCGCGAAACGCGGATTGAAGGTCTGCCGCCGATCCATGAATTTCTGGAGCGCCGTTTTGCACCGGCAATGCGCACCATCGAAGCCGCGCACGAACGGCTGGAGCGTTTGTCGAAGCGGGTCGCCCGCGCCGCCACCTTGCTGCGCACGACCGTCGATGTGGCGCTGGCGGAGCAGAACAGCGCGCTCCTGGCGTCGATGGATCGGCGCGTCAAAATGCAACTGCGTTTGCAGGAAATGGTCGAGGGATTGTCGATCGTCGTCATCGGTTATTACCTGACCGGCCTTCTTGGTTATGGCTACAAAGCGCTGGCGCATCTGGGCGTCCCGATGGACGTTGACATCGCCATCGCCACCACCATCCCGTTCGTGCTGCTCGGCATCTGGCTGACCGTCCGCTGGCGGCGCAAAAAGCTGATGGAAACGCATCCCGGCACGCCGTCATGATTCAGGTATCAGATGTCAGATGTCAGATGTCAGATATCAGATATCAGATATCAGATGTCAGAAATCAGAGACTAGAAATCAGACATTCTTCTGTCATTCCGACGAAAACGCTTCCCGGATGGCGCTTCGCTTATCCGGGCTACGGTCGATGCGCCTGCAATGACGGAGTTCTGGTATCTGACATCTGACATCTGACATCTGACATCTGACATCTGACATCTATTCGGGTATAATGCGGTTCCAGCGCCTGCGTTGGTTTTTTTTCGCCTACGCTTTTTGAACCCTGACTTTTTGACTACGATGCTCTGCACCTTGCTGACGCCACGAATCCGAGAGAATGTTGTTTTTCGTGACCGCGCTTTGCGGAGTTGTTTTGTTTTATGAAATCCCCCGTTGGGGGATTTTTTTTAACTCGTTTTTTTACTCGCACTTTACTCGCACCACCGATGGAAACAACCCGCTCTGGAGGCTTCGCCATGCAAACTTCGCCCGCTCCGAACACCTTGCGCACGCTGATTGAGCCGTTCATTCATCAGCACGGTGGCTGGGTCAACGCTCACGCCCACGCCGACCGCGCGTTTACGCTCGACGCGCACATGCTCGACATTTATTGCACGCAAACGCTGGAGCGCAAGTGGGATGCGATCGACCAGTTGAAGCGCAATTCGTCCGTTGACGATTACTACGGTCGCTTCTGCCAAACCATCGAACTGATGATCACGCAAGGCGTCACCGCGATGTGCTCTTTCGTTGACATCGATCCGGCCGCCGGCGACCGCGCCATTCTCGGCGCGCTGCGCGCCCGCGAGCTGTACCGCGACGATATCACCGTGCTTTACGCCAATCAAACGCTCAAGGGCGTGATCGACCCCGACGCCCGCGCCTGGTTCGACCGCGGCGCCGAAATGGTGGACATCATCGGCGCGTTGCCGAAACGCGACGAACGCGATTTCGGTCGCGGCTCGGAAGCGCTCGACATCGTACTGGGCGTCGCCAAAGCGATGAACAAAATGGTGCACGCCCACGTCGATCAATTCAACGACGCGCACGAACACGAAACCGAACAGTTGTGCAACAAAACCATCGAACACGGCATGCAGGGTCGCGTCGTCGCCATTCACGGCATCTCGATCGCCGCCCACGCCAAACAATACCGATTGCGCCTCTATGAAAAAATGCGCGATTCCGGCGTGATGACCATTGCCTGCCCGATGGCCTGGATCGACACGCCGCGTTCGGAATTCGTCGGCCCCGCACACAACGCGCTCACGCCGATCGACGAGATGATTCCGGCGGGCGTCACCGTCGCCATCGGCACCGACAACATCAGCGATGCGATGGTGCCCTTCTGCGAAGGCGACATGTGGCGCGAACTGTCGTTGCTGGCCGCAGGTTGCCGCTACACCGATTTTGACGAACTCGTGCGCATCGCCACCGACAACGGTCGCCGCGCGCTGGGTTTGCCGTTGCTGAATGCACCGAACACCGCAAAGGAAAACGGCTATGGCAACGCCACCCTTTCTTGATCCGTTATTGAGTTACGAAGAAAACTACGCGCGCGGTCCGTTCGGATCGTTTGCGGAGATACCCGCAGCAGCATCCACCGATGCCGCGCCGCGCGAGCGTTTTCTCGGCATTCCGGTACACAGCACCTTCGGCATTCCGGCAGGCCCCTTGCTCAACAGCCGCTTCGTCGCCGCCGCGTTCGCGCACGGTTTCGATCTGTGCGTTTACAAAACCGTGCGCAGCGCCGCGCGCGCCAGCCATCCGTTTCCGAACACGCTGGCCGTTGACTGCGACGGCGATCTGACGCCCGGTCAAACACTGATCGCGCACGCTTGCGAAAAAGGCCGTGCACCACGTTCGATCACCAATTCATACGGCGTTCCGTCGCAGCCGCCGGACATCTGGCAACCCGACATGGCAGCCGCACTGCGCAGCGCGCAACACGGGCAAGTGCTGATCGGCAGTTTTCAAGGCAGCGGCGAAGGCGATGCGCAAATCGCCGATTACGCGCGCACTGCGCGGCTGGTTGTCGAGACGGGCGCGCCGGTGCTGGAAGCCAATCTGTCGTGCCCCAACGAAGGCAAAAAAGGGCTTCTGTGTTTCGACCTCGAAAAAGTCAACGCCATCGTTGACGCGATACGAAAAGAAATCAACGACCGTCCGCTGTTGCTCAAACTTGCGTACTTTGAAGACGATGCCGCGTTGCAGACGCTGGTGCGCGCGCTGGGCAACAAAGTCGATGGCTTCTGCGCCATCAACACCTTGTCGGCGCGCGTCGTCGATGCGAATGGACGACCCGCGTTGCCCGGCGTCGGGCGCGAAAGCAGCGGCATCTGCGGCGCAACCATCCGATGGGCTGGACTGTCGATGACGCAAAAACTCGCCGTCCTTCGCGCCGACAACGATATGAAATTCGCCATCGTCGCCAACGGCGGCGTGTTGACGCCCGCCGACGATGCCGCCTACCGTCAAGTCGGCGCCGACGCCGTGATGAGCGCCACCGGCGCCATGTGGAACACCCAACTTGCTCAACACATCAAAAAGGAACGCTGCCATGCCATCACATAACCCCGCTCCCATCACCACCGCCATGCTGGCCGAACACCTGCTGCGCATTCAGGCGATCATTTTCCTGCTCGAACAGCCGCTTCGTTTCAAGTCGGGACTGATCTCGCCGGTTTACGTTGACAACCGCAGCCTGATCTACCATCCGCAAGCCTGGCATGTGCTGATCGACGCGCTCAGCTCCCATATCGCGTCGGGCAAATTTCAATTCGACATCATCGCCGGCGTTGAAACCGCCGGTATTCCGCACAGCTCCGTCCTCGCGTATCGGCGGAACGTGCCCAGCGTTTTCGTGCGCAAACAAACCAAAACGCACGGCACCAAAAACCGCGTCGAAGGCGGCGACGTGCGCGACAAACATGTGCTGCTGATCGAGGATCACATCTCGACCGGCCTTTCCAGCCTCGATGGCGTAGCAGCATTGCGTCAAGCCGGCGCCATCGTGACCGACTGCCTGAGCATCACCAGCTACAACTTCGCCGAAGCGCAACAAGCCTTCGCCGAAGCAGGCGTCACACCGCACACCTTGCTGACCTTCGACGCGATCCTCGATGCAGCGGTGCGTTGCGGTTATTTCGACGACCGGAAAAAAGCCATCGTCGCCGACTGGCTGGCCGACCCCTGGCCCTGGGCCGAGAAAAACGGTATTACGGCGACGTCGGTTGAAAATTGATAATGTATTTAAAAAATCTTTAACCACGAAAGGCACGAAAGCGCAAGCTCCTTTCATCCCTCTCCCCGTCATTCCCGCGAAAGCGGGAATCCAGCGCCAGACAGGGGTGGGGGAGAGGGTCGTTGGGATGAGGGAAAAGATTTCACGCGAAGCCGCGAAGAGGAAAGGCGTCATTGCGAGGAACGAAGTGACGAAGCAATCCAGAAACCCCATCCCCACCCCAACCCTCCCCTTGAAGGGGAGGGCTTTAGCGCCGCGCCTTCGCGTGAAATTTTTTCTGACCTCTGATACCTGACCTCTGACATCTGAACCATGCACACCACCGACAAACTCAACGCCCGCATCACCCGTTCGCAATCGCTGCTGTGCGTCGGGCTGGACAGCGAACTTTCGCGTCTGCCCGCGCGTTTTCAGAAAGACGCACAACCGCAATTCGCGTTCAACCGCTGGATCATCGACCAGACCCTTGAAACCGCCGCCGCCTACAAACTGAACAGCGCGTTCTACGAAGCGCACGGCGCCGCCGGTTGGGAAGCGATGCAGCGCACGATGGACTACCTGCGCGATGTCGCGCCCGACGTGTTCACCATCATCGACGCCAAGCGCGCCGACATCGGCAACACCAGCGCCCAATACGCCAGCGCGTTCTTCGATGCGCTGGGCTGCGATGCCGTGACGCTGCACCCCTGGCTCGGCGGCGAAGCGCTGCAACCCTTCCTCGCGCGACCCGACAAAGCCGCCATCATCCTTTGCCACACCTCGAACCCGGGCAGCGGCGAATTGCAGGATTTGACCATCACCGACGCCGATGGCGTTGCGTTGCCGCTCTGGCGACACCTCGCCCGACGTGTGGCGACGACGTGGAACACACAAGGCAACTGCATGCTGGTCGTCGGCGCCACCGTTCCCGACATTATCCGCGACGTGCGCGCCGACGTCGGCGACATGGTGCTGCTGGTGCCCGGTATCGGCGCTCAGGGCGGCGACCTCGAAGCCGTATTGCGCAACGGCCTCACCGCCGACCGCCGCGGTCTGCTGATCAACGCCAGCCGCAGCATCCTCTTCGCCGACGACCCGGGCAAAGAAGCGCAGGCGCTGACGGCGGAGATCAGGAAACAGACAACGTGGCCGGACGCAGGCTGGCGATGAGTGAAGCGAATCCCAGCAAAAAAACGAGTTAACCGCAAAGAACGCATAGCATGTAGCCCGGATAAGCGAAGCGCCATCCGGGAATCAAAAAACATGATTTAACCGCAAAGAACGCATAGAGCGCAAAGAAAAAACCACCATTCCTCACGTGTAGGGGCAGGTTTCAAACCTGCCCTTATGCCTCACGCGAAGCCGCGAAGGCGCGAAGAAAAACATTCGCCATTCTGCGCAAAGTCGCAGAATCCACAAAAAGCGTGTCACGCGAAGGCGCGAACCCGCGAAGAGGAAAAGCCCCCTTTTCAAAGGGGGTGCCCGCCGAAGGCGGGCGGGGGTTTGAAACCCCTTCCCCCGCACGCGGGGGAAGGCGGGGATGGGGGCATAGGGGCGCGATAAATCGCGCCCCTACATGAGACTGACCCATCGCGGTTCCCGCTTCGCAATTTTTTCATGGCTTTTCGTGGTTAAAGTTTTCTCGTGCTTAAACGCTTTTCAACGAATCCAGCCACAAAGTTGAATCTTCACGGAAGAAAATCCCGAAAACACTTCCATCGCGTCTTTTTTGCGCGTTACAATTATCCGTATTGCGCCCATTATGGCGATCCGTCACGGGACAAGAGGGAAATCATGAAAGCATTACACGTTGTCATCGCCTGTTTGCTATCAGGGCTTTTTTTCGTTATCGCTGCGCCGGCACAGGCGGCAGCGGGCAGACCCATCCAGTCGG
The DNA here is from genome assembly GCA_009786085.1 of Pseudomonadota bacterium. GTDB lineage: Bacteria > Pseudomonadota > Gammaproteobacteria > Burkholderiales > Casimicrobiaceae > UBA931. The sequence continues at coordinate 6,749 of WQTW01000100.1, forward strand.
ACTATATCCAGCTAAAAAATGGCGGCAGCACGACCATGACGCAACTGGGCGCCCCGAACGGAACGGGTACATTTACCAACGCCACAAACCATGAAGGATACCGATACCACTGGGGCGCCTCCAATCGCCTTTTCTACGTGACCGGCGATGCGGTGCCGGATCCGGCAAACCCCGGGGAATACCTGAAGCCCGTGATGACGGCCTCAAGCAGCAATACGGCTATCCCGTCAGCCACCGCGTTTACACTGACCAATGTGTCCCCCTTAAACCTCGCCGTACAGGATATCAGTATCACCGTGCCTAACCAGTCTGCGGCTTTCTTCGGCGACCTCGGTTACCACGATCTTATCCACAGCACCACAGGCTTGCCGGGGACAGACGGGACGGATGACGGGTTTACAGGCACCCAGACGCTGGCGAACGGTTTGGAGATCACGCACACCGCCCAAATCGCCCGGAACGAATACACGGGGGTTCCGGACGTGATCGAGTACTTTTTTATCGTGACCAACCCGAGTACGAGCGACACAGCGCGCGTCTTCGGCTTGTCCTGGAATGTGGACACACAAGTCGGCGAAGCTTCTGGCGCTAGCCAGGGCGGCGACATTGCGCCGTTCCGCGCGCCCGGCATCCGGCAGTTTACCGTCGATGAGGCCGCAGTGGGGTTCCCCATTCCGTCGGGCAGCGCCGCCGAGACCCGTTACAGCAGTTTAACGCCGTCCCTGTTTGATACCGGCGCCAACCCTTACCCTGATTCCGTTCCGCAATACGTTTATGCGCTGCATCCTACCCGGAATTGGTCGGTGCTGATCCGGACGAATCTGGGCGCCCGTGGTCGCTACCGCGGCGTCACCTGGCAGCCGGCGGATTATATGGGGATAGATCGCTATTCCAGAATTTGCAGCACGCAGCCTACTTCTTGTAATTATTATTTTTATGGCGCCAATAACGGTCAACCTTATAACGCCACCGACAAAGACAGCGGCCACATGCTGCGCTGGAATCCGCAGGTGCTCAAGCCGGGAGAGACGATTTATCTGGCGTTCTCCTACGGCGCAACCAATGCGACCAACTACGTGCCCGGCAAAATCAATTTTCTGGATCAGAAAGCGCCTGTGCTCATTTTTACGGATCCCGATAACCGTTTTTACACCAACGCGCCCTTTACCTCCGAAACGAAGGTCACCAATCTGTCAACCGCCGACATCTCTTCCGGAACCATCACGCTGAAAATCCCGCGCGCGTATCTCCGGGTGGAAGACACGATGCTGGCAGGCGGCGCCTGGGTCAGAGACGATGCGCGCTCCGATGTCGATCCGGACCACGATTACTATACCTTCGCCGTAGGCACGCTTGATCACAATGCCTCGTTGACGGCTCATCCGCCGGTTCATCTCAACGTTGTGCCCCAGTACCTGACAGACATCGACACGACCTACTGGCTGTTCCTGGAGGTGGAAACGGATGCGCCAGCACCGATTGCACCACATCCCGAGGAAATCGAAAAAAAACTTTCCATCCCCAAACTGGTGAGCAACACCATCACCGCCACCGCCGACGCCAACGGAACCATATCGCCCAGCGGCGGCGTTCTTGTGGGATACGACGGAAGCCAGACCTTTACGTTCACCCCGAACAGCGGCTACCGCATCAGCGACGTTCAGGTGGACGGCGTCAGCCAGGGCGCGATCAGTTCTTACACGTTTACCAACGTCACGAGCGACCACACCATATCCGTCAGCTTCGCGCCCATCCCGTTGTCCGCCGCCACCAGCATTCCTGCGCTGACCCCGGCGATATTGCTGTTGCTGGCGTTGGCGCTGGGCGGGTTGGCGGTCAGGTATCAGAGGTCAGGAATCAGGGATCAGAAAGGTGCATAGGTCGCTGGTGAGCGGCCTTTAGCCGCGAGCGAAGCGTGGCGGGAACCGCGACATTCAAACCTCGTAGGGTGGATAAGCGAAGCGCCATCCACCGTTCGTAGCGTAGGGGCGCGATTTATCGCGCCCTTTTTATTTTCACGCAAAGGCGTGAAGAAGCCGAATGCGCTACACAAGTGTGCCGTCATCCCCGCGAAAGCGGGGATCCAGTCATCCAAACCTCAAACTTTCAAATCTTTGCATTGGCAAAACGTGCGTTTCTCATCTTGTGGGGGCAATTCCCTTGATTT
>WQTW01000101.1 GCA_009786085.1 Pseudomonadota bacterium
AGCCCTGCTTGCAGGAAAGGAGGATAGCCGCAATGAGTCATCAAAAAAGAATGTGCTGCCCGAAATGTGGCTATAACTACGGCTATAAATGGATTTTTCTTGAAGTGGAAATGGAATAATAAACGCCCCGCAGTGTTGCGGGGGAGTTTATGAAGCCCTTTGCTTCTTTGCTTTGCCTGGATGCGTTGTTTTTATGGATGCGCTTCGCCTGCTTTCAACGCGTCGTTCAGACGTTGTAGCCTCGGTTCATTCAGTACGCCGGCCAGTTTCGCCAGCCGCAGTCCGTCCAGTTGCACTTGCACGCGCGCCTGAGCCAGCGCCAGTTGGGCGGCGGCGGCATCGTTTTCGGCGTTGAGGAGGTCGAGGGTGGTGCGGTCGCCGACTTCGCGGCCTGTGCGCGTGGCGTCGAGCCGCGCTTCGCTTGCCTGAACAGCGGCAGCCAGCGCGGTCACCTGGCTTTTGCCGACGGACATTCCCAGCCAGGCGGCGCGCGCTTGCCGGGTGGCTTCCTGCCGTGCGCGATCCAGTTCGGCTTGTGCTTGCGTTACTTTAGCGACGGCTTCGTTGTGTCTGGCTTTGCGTCCGCCACCGATGTCCAGCGGCAGGGAGAGTTGTACGCCTATCATGCCCTGTGTCTGGCGGTTGCTGGCGTTGTTGCTGAAGCTGCCGGTGATGTGTTCGTGTCCGGCGCGCGCCACCAGTTCGATGGTGGGTGAGAGCGTTAGTTCGGTTTTGCGTGCTTCCTGTTGAACGTTTTGCAGCCGAAGTTGCGCGGCTTGCACTGCGGGAGCACGTTCGGCGATGCGCTCCAGCCAGTCGGCCAGTTCGCCGATGTCGGCGCTGCTCGGCAGGTGAGATGGCAATGCCAGCCCGACGGTATCTGCCTGCGGCAGGCCGGTGAGATCGGCCAGCGCGACCTGACGAAGCTCCAGTTGCGCCTGCGTAGCCCATTGCTGGGCGCGCAAGCCATCGGCGCGGGCGGTGGCTTCGTGCACATCGGTGATGGGTTTGTCGCCGAGTTTGAAACGGTCTTGCGCTTCGGTTTGTGCGCGTGTCACGGCGTCCAGTTGACGCTCGATCAGACGCAATTGTTCGTAGGCCAGCGCCACATCAAAGTAACGCTCCGCCGTGCGCAGTATCAGTTCCGCCTGCGCGTCGCTCCAGGTCTGTTCGGCCTGTTGTGCGCCGATGCGCAGTTGTTGCGATTGCGCGTCGCGTTCACGGTCGTACAGCGGTTGGCGCAGTTCGACGCCGGCGTAGGAACCGACACCGCTGCGAATCGAGGTGTCGAAAGCGGCGTTGTTGGAACTGCCGAAGCCGGGCGCGGAAAAGTGTGCGCCACGGGTGGCATTGTCGAGGGTGGCGATACCGGTTCCTGCTTGCAACGCCAGGGTAGGCCGCCACAGCGCGTCGGCTTGCCGGTTTAGCGTTGCGCCGACATCGTGCGCGGCCTGCGCGGCAGCGTAGGTGGGGTCATGCGTCAGCGCGGCGCGCCAGGCGTCGATCAGATCGAGCGCCTGTGCGCCGGGCGCAGCCAGGAGCAGCGCCCATGCCAGCACGGTGGATTTGAGCTTCAGGCGGTCAGCGCCAGGCCCGGAATCGCGGGTCGTTTTCATCGCTGATCTCAACAGCCGGGCTTGACGCCCAATTTGCGCAGAATGATTTCCAGCGGGCACCAGCACGTAAAAGCGCTTTGCAACAGGTTGAGGCCGACGAACGCGGTCAAAAACAGCCACCAGGGATGAACCCACACGCCGAGGGCCAGCGACGCCAGCACCACAGTACCGGCAAACATACGGACGATACGCCAAGAGGTCATGATTTTTCTCCTTGTAAAGGTTGAGGTAAAGAAGCCAACGCACCTTCATGGCGGCGCATGGCGATGAAGTACAGCAGTGGAATGACCACCAGTGTTAACAACGTGCTGACCAGAATGCCGAAGATCAGCGAGATGGCCAGTCCGTTGAAAATAGGATCGTCAAGAATGAAGAAAGCGCCGAGCATGGCGGCCAGAGCGGTCAGCAGAATCGGCTGCGCCCGTGTGCTGGCCGAGCGCACCACTGCTTGCGCCAGCGGCACGCCTTCGGCTTGTTGCAGTGCGATGAAGTCCACCAGCAGGATGGAGTTGCGCACGATGATGCCGGCCAGCGCGATCATGCCGATCATGCTGGTGGCGGTGAACGGCGCGCCCAGCAGCGCGTGTCCGGGCATCACGCCGATCAGGGTGAGCGGGATCGGCGCCATGATAATCAGCGGCACCCGGTAGGAACCGAACTGCGCCACCACCAAGAGGTAGATCAGGATCAATCCCACCGCGTAGGCCAGTCCCATGTCGCGGAAAGTTTCGTAGGTGATCTGCCATTCGCCGTCCCACTTGATTGCGTAACCACGGTAGGGGTCCTGCGGCTGGCTGATGAAGTATTCGCCCAGCGTACCGCCACCGGGCACGGACAGCTTCGCCAGTTCGCTACGCATGCTGAACATGCCGTAGAGCGGACTGTCCACCTTGCCAGCCATATCGCCGGTCACATAGCTCACCGGCAGCAGGTTCTTGTGGAAGATGGGTTGCTCGCGCAAGGTATCGCTGTGCGTCACCAGCTCGCGGATCGGCACCAACTGTCCGGCGCTGCCGCGTACAGCAAGTTGCAACAACGCATCGAGATCGCCCTGACGTTCCGGCGGCAGCATCAGCGTCGCGGCGGCGGGGTATTTGCTCTGGTCGTGCAGCCAGGCGACGGGGTCTCCGGCCAGACCGGCACGCAAGGTATCGACCACGGTCTGCTGCGAAACGCCCAACTGTGCGGCCTTGCGGCGATCGACCAGCAATACGGTGCGCGGTGCGTCGGCGATATGGCTGTCGTCCACATCGACGATGCCTTCGGTGCGCTCAAACACGTTGCGCACCGCCTGCGCGACGGCACGACGCCCCTCGGCCTCCGGCCCGTAAATCTCGGCGACGATGGGCGAGAGCACCGGCGGGCCTGGCGGCACTTCGACCACTTTGACGTTGGCGCCGAATTCCTTGCCGATGCGTTGCAGTTCGGGGCGCAAGCGGGTGGCGATCACATGGCTTTGCTCGTGACGCTTGCTTTTGTTGAGCAGATTGACTTGCAGATCGCCGACTTCGCCGCCCGTGCGCAGATCGTATTGCCGTACCAGACCGTTGAAGTTGATCGGCGCGGCGGTGCCTGCATACGCTTGATAGTCGGCCACTTCCGGCTGCGTTGCCAGATAGCCGCCCAGCGCACGAAGCACGGCGGCGGTGCGCTCCACCGGCGTACCGGCGGGCATATCGACGATGACTTGAATCTCCGATTTGTTGTCGAACGGAAGCATCTTGAGCGTCACCAGCCCCAACACCGGCAGCGCCAGCGAAAGTGCGATCAGTCCCATCACCGCGGCGCCCAAAGACTTACGGTAACGCCCGCCGCGCCGCGTGTCGAGCAGGGGCGCGAACGTGCGCTCGAACAGCGGGCGCAGCCGCGCTGACAGCCCTTCGCCGTGTGCTTGTGTGCCGGGCTTGAGCCACAACCGCGACAGCCAGGGCGTCACCACAAACGCTACCGCCAGCGACAGCAACATCCCCATGCTGGCATTGATCGGAATCGGGCTCATGTATGGCCCCATCAATCCGCTGACGAAGGCCATCGGCAGCAGCGCGGCGATGACGGTGAGCGTCGCCAGAATGGTCGGGCCACCGACTTCGTCCACCGCGCCGGGAATAATCTCTGCCAGCGTGCGCCCCGGATACAGTGCGCGGTGGCGGTGGATGTTTTCGACGACCACGATGGCGTCGTCCACCAGAATACCGATCGAGAAGATCAGCGCGAACAGCGAGACGCGATTGAGCGTAAAGCCCCAGGCCCAGGAAGCAAACAGCGTTGCTGCCAGTGTCAGAATCACCGCCGTACCCACGATGGCCGCCTCGCGTCGCCCCAGCGCGAAGAACACCAGCGCCACCACCGAGAGGGTGGCGAACAGCAGCTTCTGCATCAACTGGCGCGCCTTGTCGTTGGCGGTGCCGCCGTAGTTGCGCGTTTCGGCCACTTCGACACCTTGCGGAATGACCGTGTTGCGCAGTATCTCGATGCGCTGCATCACGGCGTTGGCGACATCAATCGCGTTCTCTCCCGGCTTCTTGGTCACCGTCAACGTCACAGCGGGGTATTCGTTGCCGTCCTTTCCGGCGGCGCCGTGCCAGACATAGCGCGTCGCCGGCAACGGGGCGTCGCGTATCTCGGCCACATCGCGCAGAAACACCGGGCGGCTGTTGCGAACACCGACGACCAGCTCTCCCACCTCGTCGGCATTGCGCAGAAAAGCACCGGCGTCAATCGTGATGCTGCGGTCGCCGCTCAACAGTTCACCGGCGTGTGCACTCTGGTTGGCGCTTTGCAGCGCTTGCCGCAGGTCGGCCACAGTCAGACCGGCGCTGGCCAGACGGGCAGGATCCAACTCCACCCGCACGGCGCGTCCCGGCCCGCCGATCGTGCGAACTTCGCGGGTGCCGGGCACACGCTTGAGATCAACTTCGAGACTGTGGGCGACGCGCTCCAGATCGTAGGAACCCGTGGCCGGATCGGTGGCGTAAAGCGTAAGACCGACGATAGGCACATCGTCGATACCTTTTGGCTTGATCAGCGGTTGACCTGTGCCCAAACCCTTCGGCAGCCAGTCGGCGTTGGCGTTCACCGTGTCGTACAAACGCACCAGCGCTTCGGTGCGTGGTACGCCCACCTTGAACTGCACCGTCACCATCGCCATGCCGGGATGCGATACCGACATCACGTGCTCAATGCCGACGATCTGCGACAACACCTGCTCGGCAGGGGTGGCGACCATCTGCGCCACGTCCTCCGCCGAAGCGCCCGGGAACGGGATAAAGACGTTGGCCATCGTCACGTTGATCTGCGGTTCTTCCTCGCGTGGAGTCACCATCACCGCGAAGACACCCATCAGCAACACCACCAGCGCCAACAGCGGCGTCAATCGCGTCTGCTGAAAATAATCGGCGATGCGGCCTGAAATGCCGAGCCGGTCAGAAGAATGGTTGGATGCACTCATGTCCGGCCTCACCGTATGCGGGCAGCGGCTTGCGGATCCAGCGCCACCTGTTCGCCAGCACGCACACCGGACAACACTTCCACCCGGTCACCCGCTGCGAGACCGAGGCGCACTTGCCGCAGCAGCGGCTTGCCATCCTGTCCAATCACATAAACCGCCGTCAACTCGGCGCGACGCACCACTGCTGATATTGGCACATACAAGCGTTGGCCAGGAGCGTTACCGGCAACCGGAAGCGCAACCTGGGCGTATTGCCCCGGTCGAACGTTCGCCAATTCGGAAGGCAGGGTCAGCCGCAATTCACGCGTGTGCGTACCGGGATCGGAAGAGGGCAGCCATTGCAGCGCGGTGGGCGTTACGGTATTTCCGCCTGCGAAGAGAATTCCAACCTCCTGAGGCGAGACTGCGGCAGAAGCCATGCTTTCAGGCGCCATCACCCGCACACGCAAGGCCGCCGGATCATAGAGCGTCAGCAGAGGGCGGCCAGGCATCGCCATGTCGCCCAACACGACATTCGCCTCCACCACCACCCCGTCGTAAGGCGCCTGAATGACATAAAAGCCGGACTGCGTGCGCGCAGCGTCGGCGCTGGCCAAACGTGCGGCGGTCTCGGCCTGTGTCGCCTTGTATTGCGCTTCAGCCCGATCCAGCGCGGCCTGACTGATGTAATTCTTGCGGAACAACTGCTGCTGGCGTTCGTACTCGCGGGCGGCGGCATCACGCGCTGCCCGCGCTGCTTCCACCTGAGCCGCACTGGCGACGGCGCTTTGCTCGGCTGCGCGGGCGTCCAGCCGCGCCAACACCTGACCTGCACGCACCTTGTCGCCGACCTTGACCGGCAGCGCCACCACTGCGCCCTGCACTTGAGCGGCGATGACCGTCTGGCGTACCGCTTCGACCACGCCGTCGAAACGGATGCGCTCGTCGCGGTTGCCGGAAGTCACCGGTGCCGTGAGCAGCGCAGCGCCCGGAGTGTCGTTGGGCGCAGCAAGCGCCGGCAAGGCGCTCGCCGACAACAACACGGCGGCAAGCAGCAAACGCCGGGCGATCAACCCACCGCCTGTCAGCGATGATCCCAAAGAGAAGCGTTTCCGATCAAGAGTCATGATTATTTTCCGGTTTGTTGCAATAAAGCCCGTAAAGCGTGTTAATTACCGCGATGGCTGACTCGTCAGCCATCCGGTAATAAACCTGTTTGCCTTCCTTGCGCGTGACGACCAACCCGGCGCGCCGCAGCACCCCCAGTTGTTGCGACAAGGTTGGCTGGCCGATTTTCAATACATCCTCCAGTCGCCCAACACAGACCTCTCCCTGAGCAATCTGGCAAAGCAAAAGCAAACGGTCTTCATTGCCCAGCAGCTTCAGCAGCGATACGGCCTTTTCTGCCTGGGCTTTCATTTGTGGTGGTGTCAGCAGGGTTTGGGTCATGTTAGCGCTCTATCGTATATCTTTTTATATAATATCATTTAATAAATTGTTCGGCAACAAACAAAAAACTGAAAATTTTTTTCAGCGCGATATATAATCCAGATTATATAGGAGGCTCTTATGCTCAGTTTCAAAGTGACGACGGTCGGTGCTTCTGCCGGTTTCATACTCACCAAAGAAGCCATGTCGCGCCTCGGGGTGAAAAAAGGCGACACGGTTTATCTGACCGAAACACCCGACGGGGGTTACCGCTTGACGCCTTATGATCCTGATTTTGCGCGTCAAATGGCGTTGGCGGAGGAAATCATGCATGACGATCGTGAAATTCTGCGGGTGCTGGCGAAGTGAATGCCTGGCATTGGATCAGCGCATCGGTTGTCTATGCGATCCATGACCGGCAACTTGCCGAGCATGGCGGGCTGAACGGGATACGGGACAAGCATGCCATCGAAGCGGCGTTGGTCAGACCGCAACAGCTTCATTCTGACGGGAATCCGGACGCCGCCGATCTGGCGGCCTCATACGCCTATGGGTTGGCGCGAAATCATGGCTTCATGGATGGCAACAAGCGCACGGCCTGGGTGGCGGCGCGTCTCTTTTTGGCTCTCAATGGCTATCAACTCGACTTTGGGTCTGTCGAGGCCATCCGAACCGTAGAAGCGCTGGCGGCGGGCAGCATTGAAGAAGAGCAACTTGCGCACTGGTTTCGTGAGCGGATAAAAGCGTAACAAGCGAAGCGAGTGGCGGAGCGCGGGCGTCTCGCCCGCATTCCATCCGGGGCGGGTTTCAAACCCGTCCTTTTGTTTCACGCGGAGGCGCGGAGGGTAAATCGTCATTCTGCGCGGCGCGAAGCGGCGTCGCAGAATCCATGAACCGCCTCACGCGAAGCAGCGAAGTCGCGATGAAAAACGCTTCAGAAAGAGTTAGCCACTTACGGCGAAATAGCCGGGATTGAAACAAACCCGAAAGTATTCGCGAGAAAGCTAAGGGAAAATTTGGTAACCACGTCCGAAACTGTTGATGCGGAATTTCTTGGCAATGCATACGCTGAACTCGTTAACGGTCGTCTGGTTCTAAAAAAGCCTTCCGCTAGCGAACTGCCCTCTGGTATACGAGTAATTGACCAATTGGTTACCGAAAACATGGAAAACGTTAACATTATCGATGCGCTAGTCGATTCTGTAAGCTGGCTACAATTACACAAACTGTTCCAACCATTGATGGGGACTGAAAGCAAGATTGAAGAATTGCGACCAAGGGTAGTTAGCACGTTGTTTTGTTATGGCTGCAATCTTGGCCCTACACAGACAGCGCGTTCAATTCGCGGTTTTAGCAGGAAACAAATATCTTGGCTAAATATTAAATACATAACAGAAACAGTATTGGAACAAGCTATCGTTAAGGTAATCAATGCTTACAACAAATTCGAGTTGCCGAGTTATTGGGGAACGGGAAAACACGCTTCAGCCGACGGCACTCAATGGAATCTCTATGAACAAAACTTGATTTCTGAGCACCATATTCGTTATGGGGGTTATGGCGGTATTGGTTATTACCACGTTTCTGATAAATACATTGCTTTGTTCAGCCATTTCATCTCTTGCGGAACCTATGAGGGCACCTACATTTTGGATGGCTTGATGGCTAACACTTCTGATATTCGACCTGACACAGTCCACGGAGATACTCAAGCACAGAGCTACACAGTTTTCGCGTTATCACAATTAAAGGCCTTGTATTTCATCGCCCAGAGAGCGGCAAAAGGTTCCAAAATATCGATAAGCTATTCTCTGATGTTGTTGATTGGCAGATGATCGAAGTTCATCTACCGGATATGCTACGGGTTGCTGTCTCAATCAAACAGGGAAGAATTTCTGCATCGGCGATCTTGCGCCGCCTGGGTACATACAGCCGCAAAAATAAGCTGTATTTCGCTTTCCGAGAATTAGGCAAGGTAATCCGGACAATCTTTCTGTTGAAATATATTGGCGATGTAGAGCTGCGCCGACTGATTCAATCGGAAACCAATAAATCCGAGCAATTCAATGCTTTTGCCAAAAAGCTCTTCTTTGGCGGGGAAGGGGAGATTGCCGAAAATCTACGGCACGAGCAGTGCAAAGTGATCAAGTACAATCATTTAGTGGCCAACATGATTATTTTGCATAATGTTGTTGGAATGAGCAAAGCTTTGAAGCGACTACAATCTGATGGGGTATCGATTAACGAGGAAATTTTATCCCATCTAGCTCCATACAGACTTCAGCACATTAACCGCTTTGGTGATTATGTGTTGGATTTCAGGCGAAAAACAGAGCCACTAACATCAGATTTTCGAATTCTAGGTAAATCAACGAATTAAGCGCATCA
>WQTW01000102.1 GCA_009786085.1 Pseudomonadota bacterium
CTGGATACAGGGGATAAAATTGCCTGTGTAAGGGTAGCTATGGAAGGTTGGCACGGTTACAACTTTTTGGATTTTCTTCTCTTAATGAAAACAGATGACGGCTGGAAGATTGTGAACAAAATATATACGTCGTATTAGAGATGAAGGCAGCGCCGGGGTTTCTTTGGCGGAATCCCGGCAAACGCCCCGGCAAACGCTAAACGACAAACGCCTAACGCTGCGCCGCCTGTTCGGCGGCTCGTTGCTTATTTTGCCGGATTCGCTGGTGGATGTTGACCCGCCCAGGCCTTTCGGGCTATCATGCTCGTTTCTCTGAAACTTTTTCACTCGGCACGAGTTCTTTTATGAAAACCTTTTCAGCCAAGCCCCATGAGGTCCAGCAGGACTGGTACGTCGTTGACGCCACAGACAAGGTCCTTGGTCGGCTGGCAAGCCAGATCGCCTTGCGCCTGCGCGGCAAGCACAAAGCCATTTACACGCCGCACGTTGACACCGGCGATTTCATCGTCGTCACCAACGTCGAAAAACTGGTCGTCACCGGCAACAAAGCGCAGGATAAGCTCTATCACCGGCACACCGGCTATCCGGGCGGAATCCGGACAACAAGTTTTGAAAAGATGCAGGCACGTTTCCCCGGTCGCGCCCTGGAAAAAGCCGTCAAAGGCATGCTTCCCAAAGGCCCGCTCGGTTATAAAATGATCAAGAAGCTGAAGTGCTACGCCGGAAGTGCTCATCCGCACGCAGCGCAACAGCCCAAACTTCTGGATATCTGACCCATGATCGGCAATTACTACTACGGCACCGGCCGCCGCAAAACCTCGGTCGCTCGCGTGTTCCTCAAGCAAGGCTCCGGCAAAATCACCGTCAACGGCAAGCCGGTCGATGAATTTTTCTCCCGCGAAACCGGTCGGATGGTCGTCCGTCAGCCACTGGTGCTGACCTCGCACCAGACCACGTTCGACATCATGATCAACGTGGACGGCGGCGGCGAATCGGGACAAGCCGGCGCGGTGCGCCACGGCATCACCCGTGCGCTGATCGACTACGATACCGCGCTGAAGCCGACCCTGTCCCAAGCCGGACTGGTCACCCGCGACGCCCGCGAAGTCGAACGGAAAAAAGTCGGTCTGCGCAAAGCGCGTCGTCGCAAACAGTTCTCGAAGCGTTAATCGTTTTTTTGGAATACGCAGAAGCCGCCTTCGGGCGGCTTCTGTTTTTGCGACGTAAAACTACACCGCCTGACGCGGCACAATCCGATCCAACGTCACAGCCAGTTCTTTCTGGTGGGTCTTAAGATCATAATCGTCTTGCAGGCCAAGCCAGAATTCCGCACTGGTGCCGAAATAACGGGACAAGCGTAATGCGGTATCCGCCGTGATCCCGCGCCGCTCGCGCACGATATCGTTAATCCGCGGCGCCGGAACCTGTAGCGCAATGGCCAACGCATTGGCGCTCATCTCCATAGGAATCAAGAATTCCTCCCGCAAAATTTCCCCCGGGTGAATGGCTCTCATACCGTTAACAATGTTCTTCATCTTGTTTCTCCTGGAACGTTTTCTGTTTAGCTTTGCAGATTTTCGCGTTGTGTTGTTCCCTCCCCTTCAAGGGGAGGGTTAGGGTGGGGATGGGGTTGTTTGCCGTGCACATGTAAACCAAAATCGCTTAGTGGTAATCAACGATTTCCACATCAAACACATGCCCTCCTTCAAAGCGGAAACACACGCGCCATTGGACGTTGATGCGGATGCTCCATTGTCCCTTCCGGTCGCCGGAGAGTTTTTCCAGCCGGTTGTTGGGCGGCGCCCGTAAATCATCAAGCCGGATAGCCCGATGAACCATTTGCAATTTCCGTTCAGCCGCAACGCGAATGTTCGCAAAACGCCGAACCGTTTTTCCGGCGAACAACGCCTGCGTATCGGCACATGCAAAAGATTGAATCATGGTCGAATGATATAACGACATTCGTTAAACGTCAACCGATAAACCACAATGCCCTGGGCAGGCCGGAATTTTTGTGTATCAGTTGACAGCCTCCCTTTCTCCCTATACTTTGCGGAAAGTCCTTTTTTTCAACCATTCAAATCGCACACCCCAATCAACCGCCTCCCCTCATGACCGCCCCCACCTTACGCGCCGTGCTCTCGCAGCGCATTCTGATCTGCGTTTTCACCGGCTTTTCGTCGGGGCTGCCGCTTTATCTGCTGTTCAACCTTCTCCCGGCCTGGCTCAAAACGGAGGGCTTGAGTCTGCGCACCATCGGCATCTTCGCGCTGATTCAATTTCCGTACACCTGGAAATTCCTGTGGGCGCCGTTGCTCGACCGCTATGCGCTGCCCTGGCTCGGTCGCCGTCGCGGCTGGATGGCGGTTCTTCATCTCGCGCTGCTCGGCACCATTGCCTGGCTGGGCTATTTATCACCGAAAGAAGACCTGATGCTGGTCGTCGTGCTGACCGCATCGCTGGCCTTCCTGTCGGCCTCACTCGATGTTGTGCTGGATGCGTTTCGCCGAAACCTGTTGCGCGATGTCGAACAAGAACTGGGCAACACCACGCACGTCGTCGCCTACAGAGTCGCCGGTCTGGTGCCCGGTTCCTTGTCGCTCATTCTTTCCGATTGGTTGCCCTGGTCGCAGGTTTTCGTTATCACCGCCATGTTCATGTTGCCCGGCCTGCTCATGACGCTGATGGTCAGCGAACCGCTCGCTTCCCTCAAAGCGCCCAAAACCCTGCGTGACGCCATCGTCGAACCCTTCCGTGAATTCATGACACGTCACGGCTGGCAACCGGCGCTGTACTTCCTCGCGTTCGTCTTGTTCTACAAACTGGGTGACTCGTTATGTTCTGCGCTCGCCACACCGTTCTACATGGAAATGGGCTTCACCCGTACACAAATCGGCCTGGTCGCCAAACATGCCGGACTCTGGCCCAGCGTAATCGGCGTCTCACTGGGCGGCTTGCTGATGGTGAAAATCGGCCTCTATCGCGCGTTGTGGGTTTTTGGCTTTCTACAAGCCATCACAACACTGGGCTTCGTCATCCTCGCCAAAATGGAACCGGCAGACGCCGACGCCATGCGCTTGTGGGTACTCGGTGGCGTCATCAGCTTTGAAACACTGGCCGCCGGATTGGGGACCGCCGCCCTCGTTTCATTCGTCGCGCGCACCACACATCCGACCTACGTCGCCACCCAGTTCGCGCTGCTCACCAGCCTGGCCGCCGTTCCGCGAACCTTCGTCAACGCCAGCGCCGGTTGGCTGGTAGAAGACCTGGGACTCGGCTGGATCAACTTCTTCTGGCTGTGCTTTGTGCTGGCGATACCCGGCATGCTTCTGCTTCTCAAAGTCGCCCCCTGGAACGGCACACCGCCCACCACACCCACCGAAGATTCACCAACAAAATAGAGAAAACCTTTTTAACCACGAGAGACACGAAGAACACGAAAAATATCCTCACGCGAAGGCGCGAAGCCGCGAAGGAACGAAAGCTCCCTCCCCTTCACCATTCTCCCCTCTCCCGCTTGCGGGAGAGGGGCAGGGGAGAGGGCGGTGAGGATGGGGTTGTCAGGGATCAGGTATCAAAAAAACATGATTCTGACCTCTGATACCTGACCTCTGATACCTGACCTCTGATACCTGACCTCTGATACCTGACCTCTGATACCTGACCTCTGATACCTGACCTCTGATACCTGACCTCTGATATGACCACTTCCGCCCTTTCCCTCTCCGCCATCGCTGCGGCACAACGATTGTCGCAACACGTCGAAGCCATGCGTTTCGCCGCGCCGGTCACCCACATCTATAACCCACTCACCTACGCTTGGGCGACGCACGAAACCTACCTTCGCCGCTTCGCCTCCTCGAAGAAAAAAACCATCTTCGTCGGCATGAATCCGGGACCGTTCGGAATGGTGCAAACCGGCGTGCCGTTCGGCGAAGTGCCTGCCGTTCGTGACTGGATGGGCATCGTGAAGCCCATCGAAAAACCAAAACACGAAAACCCGAAGCGACCGATTGAAGGCTTCGTTTGCACACGCTCCGAAGTCAGTGGTCGCCGCTTATGGGGATTGTTCGCGCAGCGATTCGGCAGCGCCGATGCTTTTTTTCAAGACCATTTTGTCGCCAACTATTGCCCGTTGGCCTTCTTCGACAACGGTCGCAACCTCACGCCGGACAAACTCCCTGCCGCCGAACAAGCGCCCCTGCTCGCCGCCTGCGATGCTCACCTGCGCACACTGATCGACACACTGCAACCGCAATGGGTCATCGGCGTCGGCGCCTGGGCGGAAACACGTATTCGCATGGCACTTTCCGACCCGGCAACTTCCGACACACCCGAAATCAACATAGGCCGCATCCTCCACCCAAGCCCCGCCAGCCCCGCCGCCAACCGTGGTTGGGCAGAAGAAGCAACGCGGCAGTTGGTTGAGTTGGGAGTATGGGTATAGGTTGCCGGCGCACGCGCAGCAAAGCCCAACATCAAGAATCACGCGACAACGCGAAGAGATAAGAAATCCTGCGCAAGATGGGTTACCATGACGTGAATTCCGACAAAAGTGTGCAACCATGTCCACGAACGATTTCAGAACCTACCTGACCGCACTGGAACAGGCGCTCAAAGCTGGCAACGCCACTGAACATACACACCGTCCGGCGCTCAAAACCTTGCTGGAAATCCTTGGCGGACAGGAAATCCGGGCGACCAACGAGCCGAAGCAAATCGAATGCGGCGCGCCTGATTATATCGTCACCCGTGGTTTGGTGCCTTTGGGTTATGTGGAAGCAAAGGACGTGGGCGTTGACCTTGACCGCGCGGAAAACAGCGAGCAGCTCAAACGCTATCGACAATCGCTTTCCAACCTGATCCTGACCGATTACTTCGAGTTCCGCTGGTACGTCGATGGCGAACTGCGCCTTGCGGCCAGCTTACCGAAACCCGGGCGCGATGGACGCATCCGTTTCAACAATGATGCGGCCTCTGGAGTTGAGCAGCTTTTGGGGCAATTCATCAAAGCCGACTTGCCGCTCAAAGCCACGCCAAGCGATTTGGCGACCCGCATGGCGGGGCTGGCGCGACTTATCCGCGACCTGATCGGACAAACCTTCAAAGCCGAAGAGGGCGCGGGCGAGTTGCACGCACAACTGGCGGCTTTCCGTAAGGTGCTGCTGGAATCGCTGACCAGCGATCAATTCGCCGACATGTACGCGCAAACTCTGGCCTACGGCCTTTTTGCCGCGCGTTGCAACACCCCGGGCAAAGGTTTCACACGTCAGAGCGCCGCCGCCAACTTGCCAAAGACCAATCCGTTTTTGCGCAAACTGTTCCATTCCATTGCCGGGCCGGATCTGGACGAACGCATCGCCTGGGCTGTCGATCAACTGGCCGAACTGCTGGCGCGCGCCGATATGGCCGCGATCTTGGAAGACTTTGGTCGCCGAACCCGCAAAGAAGACCCGGTGGTTCATTTCTACGAAACCTTTTTGGCGGCTTACGACCCGAAGATGCGCGAAGCGCGCGGCGTCTATTACACGCCCGAGCCGGTCGTCGGCTACATCGTGCGCAGCATCGACGCGCTTTTGAAACGCGATTTCAACTTGCCCGAAGGTCTGGCGCACGCTGGCAAAGTCAAGATCACGCGCCCCAAAATGCTGGGCAAGAGTGAAGAAATTTTTGAGACCCACCGCCTGCAAATCCTCGACCCGGCCACCGGCACCGGCACTTTCCTGTATGCCGTTATCGCTCAAATCCGCGAGCACTTCACTGGCAATAAGGGAGCCTGGCCCAGCTATGTTGCCGAGCACCTGCTCCCGCGCTTATTCGGGTTTGAATTGTTGATGGCGCCCTATGCCGTAGCGCACATGAAGCTGGGGTTGGAACTGGAACAGTTTGGGTACGACTTCGCCAGCAACCAGCGCCTGGGTGTGTTCCTCACCAACTCACTGGAGGAAGCCCATGAAATGACCGGCTTGCCGATGTTCACACAATGGCTGGCGGAAGAGGCGAGCGCCGCATCCAACATCAAGCGCGATGCGCCGGTGATGGTGGTGTTGGGCAATCCGCCGTACTCGGGACATTCGGCCAACACGGGGCAATGGATCGCAAATCTTCTGCGTGGCGAGGATAATGGGCGCAAAACCGAAAATTATTTTGAGTGCGATGGCGCGCCTCTTGGCGAGCGCAATCCGAAATGGCTGAACGATGATTACGTTAAATTCATGCGCTTCGCCCAATGGCGCATCGAACAAACCGGCCACGGCATTCTGGGCTTCGTAACCAATCACGGCTATCTCGACAACCCCACGTTTCGGGGCATGAGAGAAAGCCTGCTGCGCGGTTTCGACGAAATTTATCTGCTCGATCTGCACGGCAACAGCAAAAAGAAGGAGAAAGCGCCGGACGGCGGCAAGGATGAAAACGTTTTTGATATTCAACAAGGTGTTGCCATCGGCCTGTTCGTGCGCCGCAAAAACGTGGTACGCGATGAAAAGCATTGCGCCCGCGTCTTCCATCTCGACCTCTATGGCACCCGCGCCGTTAAATACGCGGGGCTGTCGGAACACGACATCAACAGCACTTATTGGAACGAACTGACTCCGACCAGTCCGAATTATTATTTTGTACCCGAAAACAGTACGCTGCGCGACGAATACGAGCAGGGCTGGAAGATTACCGACGCGATGCCGGTGAATGTGCTCGGCTTCCAAACACATCGGGACGGATTCGCCATTGACTTCGATTTTGAGAAATTGCAAGAACGCATCGCGGTAATGCGCAATACGGAACTGACCGACGCCGAGTACGCGGACAAGTATGGCGTAAAAGACAACCGTGACTGGCATTTGCGTGATGCGCGAAACGCTGTCAGAGCAGACAAGAACTGGAAGGAAAAGCTCATTCGGGTGGCCTATCGACCGTTCGATGACCGCTGGGGTTACTTTAGTGAAGTCGCAATGGATTACCCACGTCGCGAACTGATCCAGAATGTGGCGGGGAAGGCCAATCTGTGTCTGGCGGTATCGCGCCAACAGGCCACGCTGGGTTTTCGCCATGTCGCTGTATCCAGGCATCCAGTCAACGATTGCCTTGTCTCGACAATCAGCCGTGAAGCGAACCAGGTATTTCCCTTGTGGCTTTACCCGCGCGCGTCCGGAGATTTGTTAGACGCCGCGCCACGCGAGAAAACACCCAACCTTGCGCCCGAATTCGTTGCCGCACTGGCGCAAACCACGGGAAAACCTCCCTCACCCGAAGATACGCTGGCCTATATCTACGCTGTCCTGTATGCCCCAGGCTACCGAACGCGCTATGGCGAATTTCTCAAGCGCGATTTTCCGCGTGTGCCGCTGACCTCCGATCGCAAGCTGTTTAACCGACTGGTCAAGATTGGGCGCGAATTGATTGCGCTGCATACGATGGAGTCAACTCTGTCACGTATCACGGGGTTTCCGGTTGCAGGCACCAATGAAGTGGTCAAGATTCGGTTTGCGCCGCCTGCCGGTAAAAGTAAAACTGGGTGTATCTGGATCAACAACGCACAGTACTTCGACGGCGTACCACCCGCCGTGTGGGAGATACACGTCGGCGGCTACCGCGTCGCTGAAAAGTGGCTCAAAGATCGCAAAGGTCGGTTACTGAACTACGATGATTTAACGCACTACCAGAATGTGATCGCCGCGCTTACCCGCACGCTGGAACTGCAAACCGAACTGGATCAAGCCATCGCCAACGCGAGCGGCTGGCCGCTGTAACCAAAACTGTCGCCACGAAGCATCCAGATAATCCAACGACGCAGGAGGGTCATACGCCACCCCTCTTGTCTTTGCGTGCCTGCTTTTTCTGTTGTCGGTTGGTCAGTAACCCAAAAACAAAAAGGTTCAGCACAAAGCAAAACAAAATAAAGCCCATGCCATTACTCCTTTAGCGTGGTTTTGTCGTATGTTCTCCTGCGCCGTTACCCGCACCCTGGCACGCTCAACGTACGGAAAGAAAAACCGCGAACTCAACCCGTTTCCAGGGGTTATCGGAATCCCGAAGCATCACGATCTCAGCGTCCAGCACATGACCGGCGTCCAGCAAATGGCTCACCGCTGCATTATCCAGACGCGGAACATAACCCAGCTTTTGCCCTAACCAATCAACGCGAACCGCTCGCGGATCATAAGCATTGTCGGGTTCGCGCACCAGATTCAGAGCAGCCCCCACGAAGAGTGCTGGCCAGAGGTCTTCGCCTTGATGGTACTGAAATCCCGCCACGGGGGATCGCTGCAACTCCACTCTTCCGAGCGCCGCTGAGCCACCCGTCGCGTTAGAGGAACGCGCAGACAATCGCTGCGCGCCCCCGTTCCGAAATGCCGCAACGTTCTCCGTCGCGGTAGAGGAAAACGCCGAGGGTTGTTGCTGCCCCATTTTTATGGACGTTACCGCGTCGCCCACAGTGTTAGGGGAAAGTGCCGATAATCGTTGCCGTTCCGCTTCCCCGAACGCCGCTGCGTTATCCATAGCGTCAGAGGAAAACGCCGAGGATTGAAACAGATCTGCTTTTACAGATGCTGCCGCGCGAACCGCCGACGCAGTAAAAACGGAACCGATCAGCGCGGCGATCTGCTTGAAAAATAATCGTCTGCTCATGGTGCCTCCTTATTCAAATACAGCACCAGTTTACAGCGGGAGTGGCTCAAACACTGAGCCTCATAATTTTTTTCCGCGAACGGTTGCGATAAACCGCGACAAGAGCAGCCGCCTCATCTTGAACTTCCCTCTGTTTTTCGTCCACCAAGCCCATTGGTTCATGCGGCTTTTTCCTGCTCAGTTTGGTTGTTGATCCACGCTTCCATAAAACCCTTGGG
>WQTW01000103.1 GCA_009786085.1 Pseudomonadota bacterium
TTCCGAACCTTGTCGCTAAAAGCCCTGCCGCAGTCTTTGCAGCGATATCGCTGAGAGCCTTTGTAAGAACCATTCTTTACGTAGCTCGTGCTTCCACAGTGTGTGCATTGCATGAGTGTCCTCCTTTGTCTTAAGAAGAACTGTACCACCTATTGCAAAAAACGTCAATACATAGTGGACACTCCGCTTTGAAAAGGGGGCTTTTCTTCTTCGCGGCTTCGCGCCTTCGCGTGAGATAATATGTTTCCGATCCCTGCCCCCTGACCCCTGACCTCTGACAATGAGCCATTACCAACGCCACGTTTTTTTCTGTTGTAACCAGCGATCGCCGGGGGAGTGTTGTTGCGCGCAAGGCGACGCCGAAAAGATGTATCTTTACGCGAAAGACCGCGTTAAAGCCCTGCGCCTGACCGACGACAATCGCGTTCGCATCAACCGTGCCGGTTGTTTCGGGCGCTGCGAAGATGGGCCGTGTCTGGTGGTGTATCCTGAAGCGGTCTGGTACACCTACCGCTCTGCGGCGGATCTCGATGAGATCATCGAGCAGCATTTGTCGAGCGGTCGTATTGTCGAAAGATTACAATTTTGAATTCCACATCTCTGGAGCGTCACACCATCGCCGGTCCTGTCGGCGCACTGGAAATCGCGCTCAGTATTCCCAAGGCGGTTCGCGGCATTGCGTTGATCGCGCACCCTCTTCCGCTGGAAGGCGGTACGCTCGATAACAAGGTCGTCACCACGCTTTCCAAAAGTTTTTTTGCTTTCGGTTTTGCGACGATGCGTTTCAATTTCCGTGGCGTCGGTCGCTCGGAAGGTGTTTGGGATCATGGCAACGGCGAAGCCGACGATGCGCTATGTGCGCTTGAATATGCGCGATCCCGCCTGCCGCAAGCGGCTGAACTTCCGTTGGCGCTGGCCGGTTTTTCGTTCGGCACTTATATTCAGACCCGCATCGCCCAGCAGGTCGCACCCGCGATGACCGTACTGATCGCACCGGCGGCAAAACGCTTTGCGCTCGCCCGCGCTCCCGCCCATACGCTGGTGGTGCACGGGGAAAACGATGAGGTGATTCCTCTTGCCGATGTGCTTGACTGGGCGCGCCCGCAACATCTTCCGATCGTCGTCCTGCCGGATTGTGGGCATTTTTTCCACGGTCGTCTCACGCAACTGCAAACAATTGTGTCGGATTACATCGCCGCCCGCACACTTGGCGGCGTTCACAGTACTATGAAAGCCTGACGCTTGGGGGCTCTTTGAAAAAAACGATGACGCGCTTGTTTTATATTGCGCATCCGGTTGTTGGACACATTGTATGAACGAAACTTTTTTTGCGCCGTGCCCGCGCGGTCTTGAAAATATGTTGACGGTCGAACTGGCTCGGTCAGGCGCCATCGCGCCGAAAATTCTTGCCGGTGGCGTCAGTTTTCAAGGCGATCTGTCTCTGGCTTACCGCGCCAATCTCGAGTCCCGTCTGGCCAGCCGGGTGTTGTGGCGTATCGCCCGACACATTTACCGGGATGAGCACGATCTTTACAAGCTCGCCTACGATATCGACTGGACGCGCTATTTCTCTGCGGAACGCACTTTGCGCGTCGATCTGACCGCAACACGCTCGCCGTTGACCAGTTTGTCGTTCGCCACGTTGCGCATCAAGGACGCTGTCTGCGATCGCTTCCGCGCCGAGGGACGCCCTCGTCCTTCCATCGACAAGCAATTTCCCGACGTGCGCGTTTATGCTTATCTTTCCGACAAGGAAGTCACGCTCTATCTCGACACCTCCGGCGAAGCGCTGTTCAAACGCGGTTACCGCCAATTCAGCGAAGAAGCGCCGCTGCGTGAAAATCTGGCGGCGGGACTGCTCATGCTTGCCGGTTGGGGGCCGGACATTCCGTTGCTCGACCCGATGTGCGGCAGCGGCACCATCGCCACTGAAGCCGCGTTGATCGCCGCGCGACAAGCGCCGGGGCTGCATCGCAGTTTCGCTTTTCAAAAACTCAACTGGTTCGACGGCCCGACCTGGCAACGGTTGAAACAAAAAGCGCGCGACGCAGTGCGCCCCGCTCTGAAAACGCCCACAATATTCGCCAGCGACATTTCAAAAGACGCCATCGAACACGCCAGAGTTTATGCGACCCACGCCCAGGTCGCCGACTGGATCGATTTTTCCGTCGCCGATGTTCGCCAGCGAGAAGCGCCCGCGTCCAGCGGCATCTGGCTGACCAACCCGCCCTATGGCGTCCGCCTCGAAGACAGCGAGACGCTGGCCACGCTGTATCCCGCGCTCGGCAGCACGCTCAAGAAAAGCTTTTCCGGCTGGCACGCCTGGTTTTTCAGCGGTGATCAACAACTGCCCAAGCTCATCGGCCTGAAACCCGAACGCCGCATTCCGTTATTCAACGGCGCGCTTGACTGCCGCCTTTACGGGTTCAAGATGGTGACAGGCTCGATGCGGCGAATCAAACAGGGAGCCGACGTTTCCTCCTGAGCTTTTTTCCAGTATTCTTGCATCTTACGCTGAGAGGCCGATATGTCACTGAACCTGCTTTTGCCTTCCCATCTTTTTGTTTCCGAAGCAGATGCTCTCCTGCGCGACTACCTGCGCGCCCATCCCGAAACCATCGACCGGCAGAAAGAGGGGTTGCAGATATGGTGGGGAGGTCAGCTATCAGAGGTCAGAGATCAGAAATCAGAAAAGCATCAGCACACGAAGGAAAACGCTTAACCGCATAGAGCGTAAAGCATACAAAGAAGAATCCTCACGCGGAGGCGCGGAGAGATTTTCTTCTTCGCGGCTTCGCGTGAAAAGAGGTTTTTCACCATCCACCGTGTAGCCTGGACAAGCGAAGCGCGTCATCCTGCGCGAAATCGCAGGACCGGGAGCCTGCCTACGGCGCGAAGCGCCGTTGATTGGATGGATAGCTGTTGGACTGCGCCACTTCGCAGCTTGTCCAACCTACGCCCCCATCCCACCCCTCTCCCGCAAGCGGGGGAGGGATCGTTTTCTTCGCTGCTTCACGCCTTCGCGTGAGAAAAAGAAGGGCGAGTTTGAAACCCGCCCCTACGAAATCTGATACCTGACCTCTGACCTCTGATCCCTGCTAATGGCACCGCCCATGCACTCCATGCGCATGGCCGTGTTCGATTTCCTCTTCGGTCGCCGCCCGCACATCCAGCACGGTGCATTCAAACATCACCCGCTGCCCGGCCAATTCATGGTTGCCGTCGAGCACCGCTTTGCCGTCTGAAATCTCGGTGATGCGCCACACCTGCGCATCGTCCTCGCCCGAAGACAGATAACCGCCGACTTCAATGTCGGGCGGCAGTTCGTCAAGCGGTTCGAGCCGCAGCAGCGCCGGATCGTAATCGCCGAACGCATCTTCCGGCTCAAGCGACAGTTTGACCACATCGCCGACTGTCTTGAAGTTCAACGCTTCCTCGGCCTTCGGAAAAATGCCGGAATAACCGCCGTGCAGATAGGTCACCGGCGCGTCGCTTTTTTCAATCAGTTCGCCATCGCTGTCAAACAATTTGAAATTCAATGTCACCACGGCGTTGGTAAAAATCTTCATTCCTTCTTCCACGAAAAGCGTCCTTAACGGTTGAGTTCTTTAAAAATTTCTTCTTGCGAATGCGCGATGGCGTCGTCGAGCGAGCGGTCTTCCGGCGCATACATTTTGGCGCTGCGCAATGCGTTGATCGCTTCCTGATGCCGCCCCATCGCTTGCAGCGCCGTCCCCTGACAACGCCTCGGCGTCGGGTTGGTCACCTCCAGCTTGGCCCAGGCCTGACAACTTTCGTAGGCGCGTTTCCAGTCTTTCTTTTCGAGAAGCAACAAGCTCTCCTCGCGGACATTGACGATGGCTTCGCGGAATTCTTCCAGTTTGCGCAACCCTTCTGCCGCCTCAGGATCAAGCGGCGTCTGCATGGGTTCCACTCTTCCCTGACCGCTTGCAACGCCGCTTCCTGCCGCCACCGTTGCCGAACCGCGCGGCACTGTCGGCGCGGTTGCCGTCCCGGCGCTTTGCCTATGCTCGATTTGCTGAACGATCCAGAGTTCGATCCCTCTTTCCACGTCGATCAATGGTTTTTGCCATGCGCCCACATACATGAACAGCAACAGCGCCAAACCGAATCCTCCGACGATGCCGGGGATAGCGCCCACCGGCGTGTGCGTCACCAGCACGTCGTATTCTTCGTCCCAGTCGGTTTCATCGAAGCGTTCAGCCGCCCCCCGCGCCCGCGCCGCCGCAATCGGCGCCAACGGCGCGACTCCCATCGCCACGCCCTGCCACCAGACGCGGAACGCTCGCTGCAACGCGTAACGCCAGCAATCACCGGCGCTGCGCGGCGCATAAGGCGTCGATACCTGGAATTGGATGTAAACGCCGAACAGCCATTTCCCGAGCGTGGTTCCCACCGCCGCCATCAACAAGGCTTCGACCGGAATCCAGGTAAACGTGATCAGTATCGGCGCCACCAGCGGATTGCTGATGGTTTGAAACAATGTCTGCGGAACGATGTCGAGTTTGGCCAGTTCGTGAAACGGAAAAAACAGCAGCCAACCCCACAGCGCGTAATCGAACAGCCGCGCCAACGCCCGCCGCCACAAACGGGGATAACTGGTTCGCTCAATCCGTCTTCGTTCCAGTTCGGTCAGACGCAGTTGAAACACCCAGCTCGGATCTTCCGTCAGAAAATTGCTGCCCAGAAAAACGGTTTGTTTCCGCCGCCAGCCTTTGATCGCTTCTTCATCGGGCTGCCCCGACAATTCGAAATCCTTTTCGCGGCGCCGCTGTCCCTGCCGCCAGCCAACGCTGTAAAGCAGCACCACCACCAGCAACCCGATGATCCAGATCCAGCTTTGTTCCAGATCGAACGGCTTGACCGCGTATTCCCAGGTCACGTAAAGCAGCGCACCGATCAACAACGCCGTCAGACCGGCGCTCAATCCCTGAGAAATCATCGAGCGCGAATAACCGATGTTCTCGGTCAGAATCGGATGGTAATGCTGCGTCGTCGGCGGGGACGGCACCCCTTTTGTCGTCTCGCCTTTGGCCGCTTGCACCGATGTTCCGGTCATTCCTTCCGGCGCTTTTCCCGGTGCTTTTTCTTCCGCTTTTTCCGGCGCTATCTCCGGACTCTTTTCGAAAACCGGGGCTCGTTCCTGCTCTTTCAGCAAATCCGCCGCCGATGGCGGCGTCGTTGAAACCAGACGCGGGGGCGGTATCTGAAGCCCGAGATCGGCATGTTCCGGCACCAGTTCCAGATTCGAGACGCGCTCCAGATTTGAAAAACGCTCCAAATTTGAAACCCGCTCCAGGTTCGAAACACGTTCCAGATTCGAAGACCGATCCAGATTCGATTCCCCCAACGCCGTCACCAGACGCACAACCCCTGTCTCATCGACATCGGCCAACATGCCGTCCAGCGGTCGCGCCAGCTTTCCTTCCGCCGCCTGCCGCAAAACAAAATCAATGCGCTGCTCCTCGCTGGCGTTCGACAAGCTCCACTCAACGTCGTACAACTTGCGTCGGTTCTTATCGTTCAGGATTTGACTCGCCTGATTGTAAAAGCGCAGCGAATCCTCCAGCACGCCGAAATTGTCGCGCGCTTTCTTGTAGTTTTCGCGCAACGCCTGCCGCAACCCGTGTCTGACCTCACGATCGGACGCCGTCTCCGCCAAGCCCAATGCGCTGTAAATGGATTCCTGTTTCATCGCAAGCGATTTCCTGATAACAGCGATTCTACCCTTGCCTTATCCTTTTCGTCGCCTATTTTCGGCACAAAAGCCGCTGTTCGTGTTTTATACCGTCCGATTTCAGCTTTTTCACGGTTCATGCCCGACGGCTTTTCCGCCCTGTTTCGCCTTATTTCTCTTGTGAGCGGCCAGCGGTCGCGGTATGATAAATAGTTTACAGCTTTTTGAAAGCCTTTTCGTGCAGCATCGTCATTCCCGTCGTTTTTCCCGCCGCCTTCTCCTGCCCCTCTGTTTCGCGCTTTTTTACGGCTGGGTGGGTTGCGCTCACGCCGTTTCGCCACCGGATTCGCAGGCATCCGAGCCGTACGCCGTTTCCGCCCAGCCGTCCGCCGATTTCGTCTGTCCGCGCGACAGCAAAATCAGCGCCATCGCGTGCTTCCTGAACGCCGTCGAGCACCTTTACACCGTCTGCCGACAGGTGAAATCCATCGAGTTGATCGAATTCGGCTTTGCCCAGGCCGAGGAAGGTCCAAACAGCCTGAAAAGCGAGTTTTGCCGCCGCAAGCAAAAAGCCAGCCTGCCGGCGTATCTCAACGCGGCGCAACGCGAGGCGCAGGTAATGTCGTCGTGTGACGCCGTCTATATCCTGAACGATTTGTATACCGTCTGGAGCGCCGCGATGATCGGTCTCCGCCTGCGTCCCAACGAAACCGAAGCCGAATACCAGCAGCGGATCGCGGCGCCCTACCTCAGCTTTTCCGCCTACCGCCAGCGAATACACGACGCACTGGCCGACGCCTATCAACAACCCATACAAAACTGCCCCTTGCCGGTAGCCTACCAACCTTGACCACGCCACTGTTTTCCGACATCGCCGCCGTTTTTGCCGAAGAAGGCCCGCTCGCGCAATACCTGCCGGGGTTTCGCGCGCGCTCCGGCCAGCAGGCGATGGCGCACACCATCGCGGAAGCGATCCGCGAACGCCGCTGCCTGATCGCCGAAGCGGGCACCGGCACGGGCAAAACCTTCGCTTACCTCGTCCCGGCGCTGACCGGCGGCGGCAAAGTCATCATCTCCACCGGCACCAAAACCCTGCAAGACCAGCTTTTCGAGCGCGACCTGCCGCTGGTGCGGGATGCGCTGAAACTGCCGTTGTCGGTCGCGCTGCTCAAGGGGCGCGGCAACTACCTGTGCCTGCACCGGATCGCGCAAGCGCAGCATGAAGATTTGTTTCCGTCCAAACGGGACGCCCAGTATTTGAAAACCATCGTCTCGTTTTCGCACACCTCCGAGCGCGGCGACCGCAGCGAACTTGCGAACATCCCCGACCACGCCGGTATCTGGCCGATGGTGACATCGACCCGCGACAACTGCCTCGGCTCCCACTGCGCCCACTTCGACGATTGCTTCGTGACCAAAGCGCGCAAAGAAGCGTTGGACGCCGATGTGGTCGTGATCAACCACCATCTTTTTTTCGCCGACGCGCTGCTGCGCGAAGAAGGCTTGAGCGAATTGCTGCCCGCCTGCAACACCGTGATTCTCGACGAAGCGCACCAGTTGCCCGACATCGCCACCGTTTTCTTCGGCAAACGTATCGGCAGCATGCAACTGATGGAACTGGCGCGCGACACCGAAATCGCCGTTCGCACCGGCGCCAACGACCTCACCGACCTGCTGACCCGCATCGACCGGCTGACGCTGGCGATCCGGCAACTGCGTCTGGCCGCCGGAGAATTTCCGGGCAAAGTCGCCGCTTCACAACTCATGTCGCGATCCGCCTTCGCCGAAGCCCTGCAAACGTTGGCAAAAACACTCGACGAAATGGCGTCCGATCTGGGAACCGTCGCCGAACGCAGCGAAGACCTCGGCGTGATGGCCGCCCGCGCGCAAGCATTGTCGTGCGATCTGCAACAATGGTGCGAAGTCAGCGACGATGCCATCGAAAACCCCGAAACCGAAACGCCGCTGATCCGCTGGGCTGATCTCTCGCCGCACGGCTGGCAGTTGCACGCATCGCCGTTGTCCGTCGCGCCGATCTTTCGGAGCTTCATCGAAAACTCGGCGCGAAGCTGGATCCTCACCTCCGCCACCTTGTCGGTCGCCGGACAATTCGGCCATTACCAACGCGAACTCGGATTGGAAAACGCCCAGACCGCGCGTTGGGACAGCCCGTTCGACTACGAACAACAAGCCGTCCTGTACGTGCCGACCGGATTGCCGTTGCCGAATTCAAGAGAACACACCGACGCCGTGATCGACGCCGCGTTACCGGTGCTGGAAGCCAGCCGTGGCCGCGCCTTCCTGCTGTTCACGACGCACCGCGCATTGCAACACGCGCACCAACGCTTGCAAACCGTTTTCGCCGAACGAGGTTGGGACTGGCCGTTGCTCGCCCAGGGCGAAGCCTCGCGCTCGGAATTGCTGGAACGTTTTCGCATGGAAAAAAACGCCGTGCTGCTCGGCGCCGCCAGCTTCTGGGAAGGCGTTGACGTTGCCGGTGATGCGTTGTCGCTCGTCGTCATCGACAAACTGCCGTTCGCGCCGCCCGACGATCCTCTGCTCGCCGCCCGTCTCGAACACCTGAAAAAAAACGGCGGCGAACCGTTCTACGACTGGCAACTGCCGCAAGCCGCAATCAACCTCAAACAAGGCGCAGGCCGTCTGATCCGCACCGAAACCGACTACGGCGTGCTGATGATTACCGATCCCCGCCTCGTCGAAAAACCTTACGGCAAACGCCTGTGGCGCAGCCTGCCGCCGATGCGGCGAACGCGGGAGTTGAAAGACGTGGTGGCGTTTTTTGAGGGCAGGAATCAGAAAAACAATTTAACCGCAAAGAACGCATAGGTTGCTGGTGAGCGCAGCGAACCGCAACATCTGGCCTCACGAAACGAGGGGTAGGGGGCAGCAAGCGTAGGGATCGGGATAGGGGGCAGCAAGCGTAGGGTGGATAAGCCGCGTAGCGGCGGGTTAGGTATCGGCGGCCTCGTGAACTGTTTGCCAGAAAGAAAGCTCGTAATCATCCAGTGCGTTCGGATCTTCTGGGACGTAGAACCTGACAG
>WQTW01000104.1 GCA_009786085.1 Pseudomonadota bacterium
CCGTGTATTCCTTCCTCGGTATTCTCATTGCATCTCTCCTTCCATGTCGTATAGATTAACCCACCACGACTTGGTGGACGAAATTTCGGGGGAAGTTCACTCATGACGCCGACAGCAGGCCAGAAAATAATGAAGGACAAGAAGACATCATTTCTCTTGAAATAAGCAGCGATAGCATTCGTGTCAAGGAAACAAGTTCAGAAACTGCATATTACGCAACCTACCCTTTGAAGAAAGGGGTTGAGTGTCAAAATGGCGCTTTTGTTTATACCGCGCTTTCGAGCGACGCTGGCGCCATACCGAATGTTGCCTATGTGTCAAAAAACTCTACCACCTTGTCGCTTGAAAAATCGCTTACTGGAGAAATTCTCTATAAAGAGACATTAACAGGAGACAGCGCAGGGCTCGCTTATTTTGTAATCCCCGTTATAGCGTCAAGCTCGTGGGATTCTGTTGCTTTCTGGAAGCCTTATCACGGAGCGCCTGTTAACAAAAGCAAGAAAAACAACCCTCCCCCAAGATATATGCTTTACGCAGAGGAAGAAATCCGCGCCACAGAAAAAAAAGCTCAAGCGCAAAAGAACTGTGAGGCGCAAATGATGAGAGAAATGGAATCCCTGAAAATCAAGAGCGCCTTAGATAAAGAAGCAAAAACGCTCGCCGAGAACATGGATGAAGATCAGAAAAGAAAAATTTTGAAGATTATCCGGGAGCGCTGTACTGAAGAGTGAACGGGTGCATGGCGCTCACTACAACACCCGAGACGAAGCTAAAACAGAAAAGGGCGGGTTTGAAAAGCCCGCCCCTACGGGATCTGATACCTGACCCCTGACCTCCGATCCCTGACTACACCACCACCAGATTGTCGCGGTGGATCAGTTCCGGTTCTTCCATGTGTCCGAGAATCGCTTCGATTTGCGATGACGGTTGCCGCAGGATCCGGCGCGTGTCGGTCGCGTTGTAATTGACCAGTCCGCGCGCCAGCTCTTTGCCGGTTTCATCGTAGCAGCCGACCACTTCGCCGCGCTCGAATTCGCCTTCAACCCGAATCACGCCGATCGCCAGCAGGCTTTTGCCTTCTTCCGTCAGTGCTTTTGTAGCGCCTTTGTCGAGAGTGAGTTTTCCCGCCAGTTGCAAGTGGTCGGCGAGCCATTGTTTGCGCGCAAGCAATGTTGCCGTTTCGGCGATCAGTTGGGTGCCGATTCGCTCGCCTTGCGCAAGGCGCGTCAGCACATCTTTTTCACGACCGCTGGCGATCACGGTCGAAGCACCGGAACGGGCAGCGCGTTTGGCGGCCAGCACTTTGGTCAACATGCCGCCCTTGCTGATGCCGGAACCGGCGCCTCCCGCCATCGCTTCCAGCGCCGGATCGCCAGCGCGCGCTTCTTCAATCGGCGAAGCGTCGGGATGTTGGCGCGGGTCGGCGGTGAACAATCCGATTTGGTCGGTCAGCAGAATCAACACATCGGCTTCGATCAGGTTGGTCACCAACGCGCCCAGTGTATCGTTGTCACCAACTTTGATTTCTTCGGTGGTGACGGTATCGTTTTCGTTGATGATCGGAATCACGTCGAGCGCCAGAAGGGTGCGCAAGGTCGAGCGCGCGTTCAGATAACGCTTACGATCGGCAAGGTCTTCGTGGGTCAACAAAATTTGCGCCGTGCGCAAACCCGATTGTGCAAACGCTTCTTCGTAAGCGCGCGCCAATCCCATTTGCCCGACAGCGGCGGCGGCCTGCAATTCCGGTATCGCGTGTGGCCGCGTCGCCCAACCCAGGCGTTTCATGCCTTCGGCGATCGCGCCCGACGACACCAGTAAAACTTCTTTGCCGGCCTTTTTGAGTTGGGCGATTTCCGTTGCCCAGCGCAGCACGGCTTCGTGATCGATGCCGCGTCCTTCATCGGTGACAAGGCTGGAACCGACTTTAACGATGATACTGCGAGCATCCGCCACCACTGAACGTTTCATGATGTTTCCCCCGGTTTGATTTTCGGTGATGGGCGCGGCGTCGATGTGTGTGCATCTATCGGCGTCGGCGTCAACACCACAGGCACGTCCTCTTGCATTTCATCTTCCAGCGGCAATCTTTCCGCCGGATGGTCATCGAGCCAGTACGAAATCGCCTGCATCAACGCGGCGCAACCGTTTCCGGTCAACGCGCTGATCGCATAGACCGGCCCCGTCCATCCGAAGGTTCGCACGAAATCGGCGAGCCGTTCGTCGCGCTCCGCTTCGTCGATCATGTCGATTTTGTTCAGCACCAGCCAGCGCGGTTTGTGGTACAACGCTTCGTCGTAACGCCGCAGTTCTTCAACAATCGCGCGCGCCTCTCGCACCGGATCGGTTTCAGGATCGAACGGCGCCAGATCGACAATGTGCAACAGCAAGCGGGTGCGTTGCAGGTGGCGCAGAAATTGATGTCCCAAACCGGCGCCCTCGGCGGCGCCTTCGATCAATCCGGGGATGTCGGCCATCACAAAACTTTTGTCCATATCGACGCGAACGACGCCCAGATTCGGCGCCAGCGTCGTGAACGGATAATCGGCAACCTTCGGTCGCGCCGCGCTGACCGCGCGAATCAGTGTCGATTTACCGGCGTTGGGCATGCCCAGCAAACCGATGTCGGCCAGCACTTTCAGTTCGAGATGCAAACGCCGCGCTTCGCCTTTCTCGCCGGGCTGATATTGTCGCGGCGCCCGATTGGTGCTCGACTTGTAATGCAGATTGCCCCAACCGCCGCGCCCGCCCTTCGCCACCATCGCGCGCGCTTCGTGATGCGCCAGATCGGCGAGCGTTTCGCCGGTCTCGGCATCGCTCACCACCGTTCCCACCGGCACGCGCAACACCTTGTCCTCGCCGCCGCGCCCGTATTGATCCGAACCGCGACCGTTTTCTCCGCGCTGGGCGCGAAAGATTTTCAGGAAACGGTAATCGACCAGCGTATTGATGTTGCAATCCGCCACCAGATAAATGCTTCCGCCGCGTCCGCCGTCGCCGCCGTCCGGCCCGCCGCGCGGAATGAATTTCTCACGGCGAAACGAGGCCGCGCCGCTGCCGCCGTCGCCCGCATACACTTCGATAAACGCTTCATCTACAAATTTCACGATTCCGCCTTGCGATAAAGCACATACATTTCCGTATCGTCACCGTAGCGACTTCCCGATTGCAACATTTCAAAACCTTCCAACGCCGGCACGTTCTGCCGATCCGTCGCGCCGTATTGCACCAGCAACAGCGGACACGTCGCCGCTGCCGCTTCCTGTTCCGGCAGCGTTTTCACCTGCGCATAGTAATAAAAAATCGCCCGTTGCGCTTCGCCGACATCGCGGCTCGCCACGCAACCGTTCGCAGCGTAGGGACGCAACATCTTCGCCACCACCTCATAACTGCGCCGCGAATCAACATAGGGCATCCACATCGTCGCCACCAGTCCCCAAATCAGCATCATGCCCACCGCCCAATTCAACACCGCGCGCTGATTCGATTGCCGCGCCGGACGCACCAGCAAAATCCACAACACCGTCAAGAACAACGACACCAACGCGGCGCGCAAACGGAACGTCGGCTGATAACCCACCTCGGCATCGCGGAACAACTCCGCCGCATACGATCCGAGGCCGTTGATATACGCATCCCACCAGAAGAACCACAGCACGATGGCGGTCAAACCGAAGGTCAGAATCCCGAACCAGTCGAGCCCCGCCGAACCGCCGCGCGGCAAGGTCTCAACCTCGATCGACGCCAGCAACGCCAACGGCACCAACAACACCATCGCTTCAATCGGTCGAACATCGGGCGCCAACAACAACGCCACCACACCTGCCGCCGCCACACACATCGGCAAAACCACCTGCGGCGTTCGAAAACCGCCGTTGAAACCGCGCGCCCGAATCCACACCAGCCACAGGATCAACGGCCAGGCCGGAAACGCCATCCACGGAAGATTACGACCCAACCAGCCGAGATGTTCGAAAATTCTTTGTCCACTCCACCACACCGACGGACTTTGCACCGCCCACCATTGCGCAAACAATTCCGGCGAACGCTGATAAAGTCCCAGCGGCCACAACGCACACAACACCGTCGCCAACACCAGCGCAATCCCCAGCGTCGCCCAATACGATTTTTGCCGCCAACCCGAATGCAGACACGGCAACAACAACGCCGGCAACAGCAGCCAGAGCCAGGCCGCCAGATTGTAAGAAAACGCGCCCAGCGTCAATGCGCCGCCCAACAACACGCCGGCAAAACCCGGGCGCCGCAACGCCAGCGCCAGCGCCCACATCCCCAACGCAATCGCCGCCATCAACCCCAACTGCGGCGACAACTGATGCGCGCGTTCAAACAAACCGACCGAACCGATCAGAATCAGCATCGGCAACCAGCGTTGCGCTTTGCCGCCATTCTTGTTGTGATAACGACCCAACTCACGCCCCGCCAGCGAAACACCTCCCAGCATGACCAGCAACAACAACCCCGCCGCCAGGCGCGCCGCATCATGCGGCGCCAGCCAGGGCGTCGCCATCTTCATCGTCAATGCCGCCAGTTGCGCCACCAGCGGCCCGTAAACAAAATACGGCTCGCCGATCAGCGAAGGCGTCAGAAGATCTTGCGTGTTGACCATCTCCCAGGCAATGACGATCGTTCGCGCGTCCTCGCCCTTCCAGGGCGCGTGCCCGATCAAGCCCAGCGCCACCCAGGCCAGACACAGCAACACCAGCCCCCCCAGCTTCAACGCCTGCCATCGGCTGCGGGTCACGCGCGCCTCAAGACTTGAGAGATGAGGAAGATCCAGCGGCATGGCGGTCAGCCCCCTCTACCCTTTCGGGGGAGAAATCCACACAAATGGCAGACGGGTTCACGCGAAGGCGCGAAGGCGCGAAGAACAACTTCGTCATTCCCGCGAAAGCGGGAATCCAGCCATCCAAATCTCAAACTTCCCGATCTTTGCATCGGCAAAAGGCGCGTTTCCCATCGTCGAGAGGCTGCTTTCCTGGATTCCCGCTTTCGCGGGAACGAGGGGAAAAACGCGGCCTTCTCCGGCGTCATTGCGAGCGAAGCGAAGCAATCCAGAAGAGCTTCTCTCACACGAAGCCGCGACGGCTCGAAGAACGAGGAAGGAAGCATTGGCGGGCGGCAGATTGCCGCCCCTACGCTATGATCGGTACGTCCTGCTCGTAGGAGAGGCAACCTGCTTCCCGTTTCTGCGTGAATGGTACTCCCTGGGCGGGTTTGAAACCCGCCCCTACGAGCGCCATTCTTCGCGGCTTCGCGGCTTCGCGTGAGATTCCCTGTCATACTTATGTAAATACCTATGCCCTTACTGGAGGAAAGCGCGGAAGGCATGACTCCCTCTCTCCCGCTTGCGGGAGAGAGGTGAGAGAGAGGGAAACAGTTTATCGTCGGAAACATCGAAGTCGGCCATCGGAATGATTCAGAAGGTTTTCTGCTTAGTTGCACACACTTCCGCGTCGCGTCGCTTTGTCCCCTCCCCTTCAAGGGGAGGGCTAGGGTGGGGATGGGGTTGCTTGTCGTGCACATTTCCACTCCAGCGGCGACTCATAGTTCAGTTTCCAGATTATAGAGAGAAACCGGAACAAAAAAAGGCAGCATCGGCTGCCTTTTTTCGTCGTTCCGTTTTCGCTCAGGGCGCGGCGGCAACAGACGTCCGCTTGTTGCCGTAACGCTGGCGGAATTTCTCGACGCGACCGGCGGTGTCCACGATCTTCTGCTTGCCCGTGTAAAACGGATGGCAATTCGAGCAGACTTCGATGTGCAACGGACGGCTCAGCGTCGAACACGTCTTGAACGTATTGCCGCAACTGCACGTCACTTCAATCTCATTGTATTTCGGGTGAATATCGGCTTTCATCACTCTCATCCTTTTCAAGGCGCATGCAAGCGCCATGTAACCCATCCGGCATTATTTTCGCCTCGCCGGAAAACGAGGGATTGTCCCCTGAAATCAACAATAAAGCAAGCCCTTCAAGAAGACCGGCGCGAACGCGGTCATGACCTGTAAACGCTTTTTAAGCGTGTATTTAAAAACCCACAGGCCGGAAAAAAACCCTCTCTGTTTTTTTGTAACAAGTCAACCAAGCGGGATGAAGTGTCACACAATTCTAAACAACAACGCATCAACATGACAACGAACCCAAACATTACCCTCATCACCCGTTTTTTTCAGGAATAAACACCATGCCTGCCACCACATTCACTCCCTCTGCCAGGGCAATCACAACGTCGCGTAAAGCCTTTTCTTTCTGGCGTTTTTTCCTCGCGCCCTTCTTTACGTTGATGTTTCTGTCTGCCTTCAATCTGTCCGTGCAGGCGCAAGTGACGGTAGGCGATTTTCGCGTCACGGGCGGAACACAGGGCACAGATTGGCGCTATGCGGCCAATGTTTTGACCATTCTGCGAGATGGTATTTATACCGTCGCAATGAGGCCGCCTGTCACGACCACCCTCATCGACCGTATCGTGGTAGCGTCCGGCGTAACGGCTGACATCACGCTGAACGGCGTGAGCATTAACCTCGACGCGAGGACGGGCGACACCGACGATAACGCGGCCTTTCTGATGGAACGCAGAGCGACGGTCAACCTGACGCTGGTCGGCGCCAACCTTCTCAGGAGTGGAGCAAACCGCGCGGGTTTACAAGTTCCGAGCGATGGCGCGAAACTGACCATTGGCGGCACGGGAACCCTGGAAGCGACGGCCACGCAGGGCGGCGGCGCAGGCATCGGCGGCAACAACAGCGACACAGGCGGCGTCATCACCATCAACAGCGGCATAGTCAGAGCGACAGGTAGCGGTCGCGGCGCGGGCATCGGCGATGGCGGCGGCAAAAAATCCTGTGCCGAAAGAGCCTTACTGGAGTATTTCGGTAAAGATCGGTTGATGGTTGGCGCGACGGCCAATGGTGGCCAAACCTTTTTTTCCTATCCGCAAAATCGTGAAGTGATAGATGTTGAGTACCTTTATCTTTCAAGAGGCCTCCCCGTTCAGAACTCGTCATGCTACAACGCTTGCCCGTCACCGAATTGCAATATCACAGTCGATAACCGTTCTGTCGCCTGTACACCCGATGGCAATAACTGGGTCAACTGCGAGTGGTGGGCCTGTTGGAATCAAACGTCAGGACAAGAAAATCAAAATCCGGGGCGATATCTGAGGGATTTTTTGAACAGGGTTGAGGGGAACGGCCATATTCCGATGGCCTCCTATTATGTCTTCGCCGAGGCTTTTGGCGGCGAAGCAAACCTCAGTCATGTCAACAACGTTACAAGTTTAGCAAGATATTTCAACGACTTTCGTTTCATGCTTCAACAAATAGGCAATCGCAAGGTTATCCTGCATATAGAACCTGACCTCTGGGGCTATGCCCAGCAAGCGGTCAACAGCGCATCTCCCCGCAACATTCCCGCAGTGGTTTCACAAGCCAATCCGACAGATTGCGGCACAGGGTTTGAGAACAACTTTGCCGGTTTTTCGAGGTGTCTCATCCATATGGTCAGAACGTACGCGCCCAGAGCCAGGGTCGGATTACAGGCCTCGGCTTGGGCGGTGCCCAGCTCAGACGTCAACATCAATGTGCTTCCCCCAGGCATGACTGTAAAGCAACACGCAGAGGAAGTCATACGCTACATGAAACTCCTGGGCACCGATGAAACGGACTTCCTGGTTATTGAGGCCATCGACAGAGATGCTGACTGCTATCAAACGACCATCTGTCACACACAGATAAATCCAGCGCGTTGGTGGGATAACACAAACCAGACTTTGCCGAATTTTAACCAGCACTTTGAATGGGCAAGGGCGTTGAGAGAAGCCGTTGGAAAGCCTTTGGTCTGGTGGCAGCTTCCTTTGGGAAACCGGAATTCTCCCAATCAAGCCGTTCCTGACAACCTCTCGCAGCAATACCAAACCATGTTCAATCAGACCCCGCCCGCGTATCTGAATTATGGATACAGAGATAACCGCGTTGATTATCTCCTGACCCATATGGACGATATTGTTTCTGCGGGCGGCGTTTTGGCGGCATTTGGTGCAGGAAGCGGCACTCAAACCAACCCACTCACAGATGGCGGAAATTTTGCCCGCCTCGTGCGCGAGTATAAACAGCAATCTTCAGCAGGTTACGGCTATTGTGGTGGCACGGCTTCCGGGCAATCCGGAGTTGCTCCGGCGCCGTTCTAGAGCGTTTTTTGTTTTGTTGCACACACTTTCGCGTTGCGTTTTGTTCCCTCCCCTTCACCATTCTCCCCTCTCCCGCTTGCGGGAGAGGGGCTGGGGAGAGGGCAGTGGGGCTGGGGTTGGCAGAGGCGTAGGGTGGACAAGGCCGAAGGTCGCCATCCCCCATCCGTAGGGGCGCGATTTATCGCGCCCTGTTTGTTCGCACGCGAAGGCGCGAAGATGTAAAACAAATCTTTATAACCGCAAAGAACGCAAAGAAACGCATAGGGCGCAAAGAAAAAAACCGTCATTCTGCGCGGCGCGAAGCGGCGTCGCAGAATCCATAAAAACGGTCTCACGCGAAGGCGCGAAGCCGCAATCAGGAGTCAGAGGTCAGGGATCAGAAAAACCATTTCACCGCAAAGAACGCAAAGAAACGCATAGAGCGCAAAGAAGTTGCTTTTCTCTCACATTCCAAGCAGCGCC
>WQTW01000105.1 GCA_009786085.1 Pseudomonadota bacterium
ATCTCCTTTCTCTTGGCAGAGATCAGAAATTCGCACTGACCGTCGTAAAGGTCAAACCTTGGTGAGTCCCCCGGCAGAGCCGGGGGTTTACCTCTGTAAATCAAAAATGCTCTAGCGCCCGGTAAATCACAAACGCACTTGATCGAGAGCATCAACAGCAGTATCAGGGATAACCTCGCCAGATTTAACAGGAAAAGCAAGAGATTCAGTAAAGAGTTTGAGCCATTAAACGATACGCTGCTGCTGTTCTTCTACCAGAAACAGCACAACATCAATATATAGTGAACACCCCGTTTTTTCTTCGCAGCTTCGCGTGAGGAAAAACGTCGTGGTTCGCTGCGCTCACCGCCAACCTACGCGCTTTTTTTCGTGGCTTTCGTGTTTTTCGTGGTTAAAAAGGTTTTCTATGCGTTCTTTGCGGTCAACTCACAACCGCCCTTCAACCCAGCCACGCACTGACTGCAACGCCGCCGCCAAGCCCTCCGGTTGTGTGCCGCCCGCCTGCGCCATGTCGGGACGACCGCCGCCTTTGCCACCGACTTGTTGCGCGACGAAGTTCACCAATTCTCCGGCCTTGACTTTGCCAGTCAGGTCGGCGGTCACGCCCGCGATGAGGCTCACTTTTTCGTCGCGAACGGTCGCAAGCACGATCACGGCGGATTTGAGTTTGTCTTTCAGTTTGTCGAGCGTTTCGCGCAAGGTTGCAGGGTCGATGCCTTCCAGCGTGGCCGCGAGAAGTTTCGCGCCGCCGATTTCAACCGCTTGGTCGATCAGTCCGTCGATCTGGCTGCCCGCGAGTTTCGATTTGAGACGCGCCAGTTCTTTTTCGAGCGCTTTCATTTGCTCGCTCATGTGCGCGACGCGCACGTCCAGTTCGCCTGGCGACACTTTCAATTCACCAGCAGCGCGTTGCAAAATCTGCTCGCGTTCGTTGAGGTATTCGATCACGCCTTCGCCGGCCACGGCCTCGATACGCCGAATACCCGCCGCGATGCCGCCCTCGGCGACGATCTTGAACAAGCCGATGTCGCCGGTGCGGTTGACGTGCGTACCGCCGCACAATTCGCACGATGAACCGATGTTGAGCACGCGCACGGTGTCGCCGTACTTCTCGCCGAAAAGCGCCATCGCGCCCGCCTTGAGCGCATCGTCAAACGGCATCACCTGCGCCTGCGTCGAAACGTTCGCCAGAATTTCTTCGTTGACTTTCGCTTCCACCCGCGCGATTTCTTCGGCGGTCACTGGCGCGAAGTGCGAGAAGTCGAAGCGCGTCCGCTCGGCGTTGACCAGCGAACCTTTCTGCTGCACATGTGTGCCGAGCACTTCCCGCAGCGCCTTGTGCATCAAATGCGTCGCCGAGTGGTTGCGCATGGTTCGTGTCCGCGCCACGCGATCGACATTCGCCTGGATCGTATCGCCGACGTTCAACGCACCTTTCGTCACTTCGCCGATGTGGCCGAACACGTCGGGCTGAATTTTTTGCGTATCCTGTACCGCAAATGAAACAACATGGCTGCCCAGCGTTCCCATATCGCCGACCTGCCCGCCCGATTCGGCGTAGAACGGTGTTTTGTCCAGCACCACGACGCCGCATTCGCCTTCTTTCAGCGACGCAACGCTGACGCCATCGTTGTACAGCGCAATGATTTTTGCCGCTTCTTCCAAACGCTCGTAACCTTCAAACGCCGTCTTGGGCCCCTGATACGCCAGCGATTCGCCGACTTTGAACTGGCTCGCCATCCGCGCCCGTTCGCGTTGCGCCTGCATCGCTTTGTCGAAACCGGCTTCATCGACGGTCACGCCGCGTTCACGGCAAACATCCGATGTCAAATCCAGCGGAAAACCGAAGGTGTCGTACAACGTGAACGCCGTTTCGCCGTTGAGCGTTGCCGCGCCGCTTTCCTGCATGTGCTTTAACGCATCGTCGAGCAACTTCATTCCGTTGTCGATGGTTTCGCCGAAACGCTGCTCTTCCATTTGCAGCACTTGCGCCACCCGCGCTTGTTCACGTGCCAGCTCAGGGTAAGCATCGCCCATCACTTTCGCCAGCGTTTCGACCAGCGTGTAGAAAAACGGTTTCTTCTGCCCCAGTTTGTAGCCGTGCCGGATCGCGCGACGGATGATGCGACGCAACACATAGCCGCGCCCTTCGCTGCCGGGAATCACGCCATCGACAATCAGAAACGCGCAGGCGCGAATGTGATCGGCAATCACGCGCAACGACGGCGAATGGTTGTCCTTGCAGCCTGTCGCCTTCATCGCCCCCGCGATCAACGACTGAAACAAATCAATCTCGTAATTGGAATGCACCTTTTGCAACACCGCCGCCAACCGCTCCAACCCCATGCCGG
This sequence comes from Pseudomonadota bacterium, assembly GCA_009786085.1. Taxonomy (GTDB): domain Bacteria; phylum Pseudomonadota; class Gammaproteobacteria; order Burkholderiales; family Casimicrobiaceae; genus UBA931. The sequence continues at coordinate 2,352 of WQTW01000105.1, forward strand.
TATCGACGCACGGCGCGGGCAACGGCGTCAGCGTGCCTTGCGCGTCGCGGTTGAACTGCATGAACACCAGATTCCAGATCTCGACATAGCGGTCGCCCTCAGCGTCGGGCGAACCCGGCGGACCACCGACAATGCCCTCTCCGTGGTCGTAAAAAATCTCCGAGCACGGGCCGCACGGGCCGACATCGGCCATCTGCCAGAAATTGTCGCTGGCGTATTTGGCGCCCTTGTTGTCGCCGATGCGGATGAGCCGCTCTTTCGGAATTTTGATTTCGTTCGCCCAGATGTCGTAGGCTTCGTCGTCGTCGATATAAACCGTCGCCCACAGTTTTTCCTGCGGCAGTTGATACACTTTCGTCAGCAAATCCCAGGCGAGGATAATTGCATCGCGTTTGAAATAATCGCCGAAGCTGAAGTTGCCGAGCATCTCGAAAAACGTGTGATGCCGCGCCGTATAACCGACGTTTTCCAGATCGTTGTGTTTGCCGCCGGCGCGCACGCAACGCTGCGAACTGACCGCGCGCTGGTAAGGCCGCTGCTCCAACCCCAGAAACACATCTTTGAATTGCACCATTCCGGCGTTGGTGAACAACAGCGTCGGATCGTTGGCCGGTATCAGCGGCGAGCTGGCGACAGTGGTATGCCCGTTGGCAACAAAATAGTCGATGAATTGACGGCGAATTTCGGAAACGTTCATGATTATGCTTTTAGAATTGCGCGGCGCGCAAAGGCGCATCATTGTACTTCAGAAGTCAGGGATCAGAGGTCAGGAATCAGAACTACGTCATTCTGCGCGTGAAGGGGCAGGTTTCAAACCCGCCCTTTTATCTCACGCGGAGACGCGGAGAAAAATGGAGCGTGGGCACCCCGCCCGCCATTTTGCCTCACGCGAAGGCGCGAAGCCGCGAAGGAACGAAAGCTCCCTCCCCTTCAAGGCATAGGTATCTGCACAAGCAGGAAAGCAGCCCCGAAGGGGCGTAACGTGAGTAACCGTCGGTGGAGCGAGCACCGCGAGCGAAACCGGCGGGAAGCGAACACCCAACACTCATCCAGCCCTGCAAGGGCTGAACAGAAACATTGTTCAGCCCTTGCAGGGCTGTGAGATGGATGGTTGTCCGTCTCCGCCGGTTCCGCGTTCGCTGCGCTCACGCTCCACCGACGGTTACTCATGTGACGCGCCTGCGGCGCTGTTTGGGATGTCGGAGAATTTTTCTTTACGTTCTTTGCGGTGGTTGTTTTTCCTCGCTCTACCTGCCCCTTATCTGCCCCCTATCACATTCACCTCCGCCACTCCTCCGCCCAACGCGCCGATCACCGCCGCCGCCTCGAATCCCGCGTCTTGGAACAAACGCAACACCTCGTCCACGGCGTCCGGTGCGCACGACACCAGCAAGCCGCCGCTGGTCTGCGGATCGGTCAGCAACGCCTGTTGCCAGGGCGCGATGTCGGGCGCCAACCGCACGTTCTGGCCATACGACGCCCAATTGCGCCCCGACGCGCCGGTCACGATGCCCTCACGGGCGAAAGCGATGGCCTCGTCAATCACTGGCAACCGCCCGAACGACAGTTCCGCACCGCATCCCGATCCGCGACACATCTCCAGCAAATGGCCGAGCAGGCCGAAGCCGGTCACGTCGGTCATCGCATGAACGCCGTCGTGCATCGCCAGCGCCGCCCCGACGCGGTTCAGTTGCGTCGTGTGCCGCACCATCGTGGCGTAGCCCGCCGCATCGAGTTTTTCCTTCTTCAGCGCCGCGCTCAGAATGCCGACGCCCAGCGGCTTGCCGAGAATCAGCGCGTCCCCCGGTCGCCCGGCGGCATTGCGCCGCACCCGATCCGGATGCACCAGCCCCAGCGCCACCAGCCCGTAAATCGGCTCCACGCTGTCAATCGAATGACCGCCCGCCAGCGGAATCCCAGCCTCGCGGCAAATGCTGCTGCCGCCTTCAAGAATGCGGGCGATCACCGGCAACGGCAGTTTGTCGATCGGCATCCCGACAATCGCCAGCGCCAGAATCGGCTGCGCACCCATCGCATAGACATCGGACAACGCATTGGTGGCGGCGATGCGCCCGAAATCGTAAGGATCGTCCACCACCGGCATGAAGAAATCGGTCGTCGCCACCAGCGCCTGCTGATCGTTCAGCCGATAGACCGCGGCGTCGTCGCTGGTTTCCGCGCCGACCATCAGCTCCGGCGGCACAACCCCCGGCAACGCCGTCGAAAGCATTTCCGCCAGCACGCCAGGGGCGATTTTGCAGCCGCAACCGCCGCCGTGCGAGAGTTGCGTCAATCGAACCGTTTCCGCTGCCATTGTGTTAACCTTTCCTGCATTGTTTGATCGTATGTATCAGAGCGTTTTCGGTTCAAGCGCATTCACTTCCCCTCCCCCCCTTGCGGGGGAGGGTGCCCCGAAGGGGCGGGAGAGGGGAGCAAAGTGCGCCGCACCTTCGCAGAAATGTATCCGCTTAAACAAAGACAACTCTAACACAACTGAAAAATGAACAAGCCCGCCAAACTGGAAATCCACGGTCGTTTCTGGGTCGAACGCGGCCCTCACGTTTTTCTTGGGCCTGGCCGCGTCGATCTCCTCGAAAAAATCAACCTCAGCCATTCCATCGCCGAAGCCGCGCGGCAACTCGGCATGAGCTACAAAACCGCCTGGGACATGATCAACGCGATGAACAACCTCGCCGATCAACCGCTGGTCGTGCGCGCCAAAGGCGGGCGTCAGGGCGGCGGCACCGTGTTGACCGACTACGGGCAACACGTCATCGCCGATTACCGCGCGATGGAACAGGAATACGAAACCATGCTGGCGGCGCTCGAACGGCGCTATCCGCATTTCGGCCAGTTGCAGGCGCTCGACCGTCGCCTGCAATTGCGCACCAGCGCCCGCAACCAACTTTCCGCCGTCGTTCACAAACTCCATGCAAACGGTCAGCGCATCATCGCTGATCTCGACCTCGGCGCTCAAACCTTTCTGCAAGCGCAACTGACCCGCGCCAGCGTTGAAGCGCTCGACTTGCACCCCGGCCGTCACGTTGTCGCGCTCATCAAAGCGCCGACGATGACCCTGAGCATCACCCCTGTCACCGACAAACAAACCCTGCGCGGAACCGTCAGTCACATCGAAACCGACAACAAAGGCCACGCCGAGATTGTTCTTGCGCTACCCAGCAACCACCATCTCATCGTCGCACTCGATCACGCCGCCGAATGTCCGCCGCTCGAAACCGAAGCGTTCGCGGTCATCGATCCGAAACAAGTGATCGTGGCGGTGATGGATTGATTGAGTGCGCGAAAAAATTTTAACTACGAAAGACGCGAAAAGCACGAAAACACAAACGCCTTCCCCCAGTTGCGGGAGAAGGTCAGGGATCAGAAAAACATAATCTCACGCGAAGCCGCGAAGGAACGAAAAGCCCCCTTTCCAAAGGGGGTGCCCGCCGAAGGCGGGCGGGGGTTTGGTTTGAAGCCCCTTCCCCCGCACACTTGAAGGGGAGGGAGCGCATCTCCCTTCGCGGCTTCGCGCCTTCGCGTGAAATATCCAACCACATAACCCACTCCTATTTCAAAAAAGCCTCGCTTGTTAATCAAACCCCAAACAACATTTTCAACCCGGCGACCAGAAGCACGGCGGATAGCAGCTTGAGGATGATCGGCGCGGGCAAACGCCTGCTCCCGTACTGCGCCCCAATCCAGCCGCCGAGAATCGCGGCAGGCGCCCATACCAGCACTTCGCCGGGGATAGACGAAACCGCCGAGTAGTGTCCGAGAAGTCCCGCCGCCGAGTTGACCAGAATGAAGGCTGCCGCCACACCGGAGACTTGTCGCGTTTCAGCCCATCCGAGGAACAACAGCAACGGACTGAGAAAGATGCCGCCGCCGACCCCGGTCAAGCCGGACAGCAGCCCGATAACGGCGCCGGAGGCGAACAGCGGCAGTCGCGATGCGGGGGGTGAGACTTCCGCCTTGACGCCCTTGCCCGCCAGCAACTGATAGGCCGCGTAGAGCAGCACCAAACCGACGATCGGCTTATACAAATACCCCGGCAGGGAAACAGCCCCGCCGATGAAGGCGAAGGGTACAGAAGCGAGCGCCAGGGACTGGAACAGCTTCCACGAGAAGCAGCCCGCCCTGTAGAACTTTATCGTGGCAATCGCGGCCACGAGAATGTTCAGCGTCAGCGCCGTGGGTTTCATGACCAGCGGCGCCAGCCCGAACAACGCCATGGCGGCCAGATAGCCCGACGCGCCGCCGTGTCCGACCGACGAATAAAGCGCAGCGGCTAAAAAAATCAGCCCGGCCAGCCCGATGATGACTTCCAGTTCCATTCCAATTTCCCTGTTAGAGCGTTTTCTGTTTAGCTGTACACATTTTCGCGTTGCGCGGTTCTCCTCCCTCTCCCGCTTGCGGGAGAGGGGTGGGGGAGAGGGCGGTGGGGATGAGTTGTTTGCCGCGCACGTTTAAAGCAAAACCGCTTTAGTCCCCAAATTTTCTATATTCTAACAAACATATCGCTTATGTTTTGCGGAATATAACGCCACGCGGTGTTTTTTGGTCTTCCGATGATTTTTTGTCACAATGCGGGTTCCCCGATAGCCTTCTGCAAATCTCTGACCTCATGACCCTCCTTCCCGACGCGCGTTGCACACTGTCCCAACGGGACGATGCCGATGAAATCATCGACGTGCGTTCTCCTGCCGAATTCGCCGAAGATCACCTCCCCGGCGCTCGCAACTGCCCCGTTCTGGACGACGAAGAACGCGCCGCCGTCGGCACGCTGTACCAAAGCTCCCCGTTTGAAGCGCGGAAAATGGGCGCGGCGATGGTCGCCCGCCATCTCGCCCGCGACCTCGACGACACCTTTGCCGACCGTCCCAAAAGCTGGCGACCGCTGGTGTACTGCTGGCGCGGCGGCATGCGCAGCGCCGCGTTCGTCACCTGGCTGCGGCTGATCGGCTGGCGCGCCATGCAACTGACCGGCGGCTACAAAACCTGGCGTCGCCATGTGCTGCAAACCCTCGACGATTTTCCGCCGCGCTACCGCTGGCGCGTCATCTGCGGCCCCACCGGCAGCGCCAAAACCCGACTGCTGGCGGCGCTCGCCGCCAGCGGAGAACAAACGCTCGACCTTGAAGCCCTGGCCGCTCACAAAGGATCGGTGCTCGGCGCATTGCCGGACACCCCGCAACCGTCACAAAAAGCGTTTGAAACACAACTTTCAGAAGCGTTGACCGCCTTCGATCCGGCGCGTCCCGTTTACGTCGAAGCCGAAAGCCGCAAGATCGGCCAAATCGCGTTACCCAACGCGCTGATCGACGCGATGCGCGACGCCGATTGCCTCGAACTGCTGCCGTCGCCGGACGTGCGGCTGCGCTACCTGCTCGACGATTACGCTTATCTTGGACAAAATCCGCAACATTTATGCGCGCGATTGGAACGCCTCAAAGGCTTCATCGACAACACCGCGCTGACACGCTGGCAACAATGGGCGCAAAACGGCAACCTCTCCGAACTTTTCTCCGAACTCCTCGCCCGCCACTACGATCCGTTGTACGCGCATTCGCAATACCGCCATTTCAGCAAACTGCACAACGCGCCACGTTTTTACCCTGAGGATTTATCGGAGGGAGCGTTAAGGGCGTTGGCGGAGAGGATTGTTCGATAGAGTATGTCCTGTTTGGTTGTACTTTGGTCTCACGCGAAGGCGCGAAGAATGCGAAGAAAACCTTTTAACCACGAAAAACACGAAAGCCACGAAAACTGTCATTCTGCACGTGTAGGGGCGCGATTTATCGCGCCCTTTTTGTTTCTCACGCGAAGACGCGGAGAAGAAAAGCCCCCGCCTTGCCCCCTTTTCAAAGGGGGTGTCGGCAAAGCCGACGGGGGTTTGCGGGGGTGCCCGCCGAAGGCGGGCGGGGGTTTGTTGAAAAAGA
>WQTW01000106.1 GCA_009786085.1 Pseudomonadota bacterium
ACCCCATCCCCATCCTGGCCTTCCCCTTGAAGGGGAAGGAACGTGCGTTCCCTCGCGGCTTCGCGTGAGAACAAACAGGGCGCGATAAATCGCGCCCCTACGTTCTGATTCCTGACCTCTGATACCTGATCCCTGACTACTCCACCGTCACGCTCTTCGCCAGGTTGCGCGGTTTATCGACGTCGGTACCGCGCAGCACCGCCGTGTGGTACGCCAGCAGTTGCAGCGGCGCGACGTGGATGATCGGCGACAGCAGGCTTTCATGTTCCGGCACGCGCAACACGTGAACACCATCGTCGGCGACGAAATGACTGTCGAGGTCAGTGACGACGAACAGTTCCGCGCCACGCGCCCGCACTTCCTGCAAGTTGGATTTTGTTTTTTCAAACAGCGCGTTGTTCGGCGCGATGGTGATGGCCGGCATGTCGGCATCGACCAGCGCCAGCGGCCCATGTTTCAGTTCACCCGTCGGAAACGCTTCGGCATGAATGTAGGAGGTTTCCTTGAGTTTCAACGCGCCTTCCTGCGCAATCGGAAAATGCAGTCCGCGACCGAGGAACAAGGCGCTTGTTTTGTGCTTGAGCGCTTCGGCCCAGGCAACGATCTGCGGTTCCAACCCCAGTGTTGCCTGCATCGCCGACGGCAAATGCCGCAGCGACCGCAACCAGAACGCTTCTTCTTCCGCGGTCAAACGACCACGCTCTTTCGCCAGCGTCAGCGTCAGCAGGAAGAGCGCCATCAGTTGCGCCGTAAACGCTTTGGTCGAGGCCACGCCGATTTCAGCACCGGCGCGTGTCAGAAAACGCAATTCGGTTTGCCGCATCATGGTGCTGGTGGCGACATTGCAGATCGACAAGGTGTGGGTGTGCCCCAACGCTTTTGCGTGGTTCAGCGCCGACAAGGTGTCGGCGGTTTCGCCCGACTGTGAGATGACGACGACCAGCGCGTTCGGGTTCGGCACGCTGTCGCGGTAGCGGTATTCGTTGGCGATTTCCACCTGACAAGGCAGGCGCACCAGGGATTCGATCCAGTGTTTCGTCACTTGTCCGGCGTGGTAGCTGGTGCCGCAGGCCAGAATCAGAACGCTGTCGATTTTTGAAAAAACGTTCTCTGCCTGTTCGCCGAACAACGCAGGCGTCACCGTTTCCACGCCTTCGAGCGAATCGGCAATGGCGCGAGGCTGCTCGAAAATTTCTTTCTGCATGAAGTGCTGGTATGGACCGAGTTCGGCTTGCGCCGTGCTTGCTTCGATTTGCATGAATGCCCTTTCGATGGGTTTTCCGTCCCGGTCGTAGCAGGTGATGGCGTCGCGCGTCAGATCGACGACATCGCCTTCTTCGAGAAACGCGATGTGCTGCGTGATCGGAAACAGCGCCACCGCGTCCGACGCCAGATACGCGCCGTCGTCGTTCCGACCGACCACCAGCGGACTTCCGAAACGCGCGCCGACCAGCCGATCCGGTTCACGCGCCGACACGACGGCAATCGCGTAAGCGCCGGTCAGTTGTTGCGCTGCCGCTTGCACTGCGCGGCGCAGATCGCCGCGCGCGCCGTTTTTTTCATCGGCGTGCCAATGTTTGTGCACGAGATGCGCGATGACTTCGGTGTCGGTCTGCGTGATGAATTCGTAGCCTTCCGCTTTGAGCATTTCGCGCAGCGTTTCGTAATTTTCGATAATTCCGTTGTGAACCAGCGCGATTTCGTTGCGGGAGGTGTGCGGATGCGCGTTGGTTTCTGTCGGTCTGCCGTGCGTCGCCCAGCGTGTGTGCGAGATGCCGGTCGTCGCCTGCATTTTTTTGGCGTCGGCTTGCGCGGCGAGATCGGCCACCCGCGCCGTGCTCACCAATCGCTCGATCGTTTCTGTCGAATGCACCACCGCCAGGCCGGTCGAATCATAGCCGCGGTATTCAAGACGGGCGATGCCTTCCAGAAGCACCGGGACAATGTTGTTTTTCGCCACCGCGCCAACGATTCCACACATCATTCACTCCTTTTTTTTGGCAGGCCGCGGCCAGTCTTTTTTGATGATCGGTCGCGTTCGGGTGAACGTCAACGCTTGCGCTTCGGCGTCTTCGGACAAGGTGCTGCCTGCGCCGATGGTCGCGCCCTGACCGACGGTGATCGGCGCGACCAGCGCGGTGTTCGAACCGATGAAGGCGTCGTCGCCGATGGTGGTTTTGTATTTGTTCACACCATCGTAATTGCAGGTGATCGTTCCCGCGCCGATGTTGACGTTGGCGCCGATCTCGGCGTCGCCCAGATAACTCAGATGGTTCGCCTTGCTGCCCGCGCCCAGCGTGCTGGCCTTGATCTCGACGAAATTGCCGACGTGGACGCGCTCCGCAAGTTTCGCGCCCGGACGCAAACGCGCATAGGGGCCGATCACCGCCTGCGCGCCGACGTTCGCGCCATCGAGATGCGAAAACGGCGCAACTTTGACGCCCTCGGCCAGCGCGACATTGCGCAGCACACAATGCGCGCCGATGACCACATCGTCGCCCAGCGTCACCTCGCCCTCAAAAACACAACCGACGTCGATGCTGACATCGCGTCCGCAATGCAAGGTTCCGCGCAGATCGAAACGCGCCGGATCGGCGAGCGTGACGCCCTGCCGCATCAGCGCTTCCGCCTGCCGCCGCTGCACGATGCGCTCGACCTCGGCGAGTTGAACGCGATCATTGACGCCGCGCGTGTCGCGCTCATCGTCGGCCTGCACGGTTTCGACCGGCACGCCTTCGCGCACGGCCATCGCCAGAACATCGGTCAGGTAGTATTCCTGCTGCGCGTTGTCGCACGTCAATTGTCCGACCCAGCGTTTGAGCAGCGCCGTCGGCGCGGCCAGCACGCCGACGTTGATTTCGTCGATCTTCTTTTGCGCGTCGTCGGCATCGCGCTCTTCGACAATCGCCTGCACTTGTCCGCGGGCGTCGCGCACGATGCGTCCCAGCCCTTGCGGCGACGGCGTTTTCACGGTCAACCAGACCAGTGCGCCGCGCGCGGCGGCATCGCACAACCGGCGAACGCTGGACGCGGCGATCAACGGACAATCGCCGTTCATCACCAACGTTATGTCGGCATCGGACAATGCTGTCAGCGCGACCCGCACCGCGTCGCCGGTGCCGCGCGGCGGATGCTGCTCGACAAACACCAGATCGGCTTCTTGAGAAAACGCTTCCTGCACGGCGGTCGCGCCGTGTCCGACGACCACTGCCACCGTCTGCGGCGCGATGCTGCGCGCCGTCGTCAACACATGCGACAACAAAGGCCGCCCCGCCAACGGGTGCAACACCTTCGGCAGCCGCGACACCATTCGCTTGCCCTGGCCGGCAGCCATGATGATGATTTGAATGGAAGAAAGCGTTTGCACGGTGTCAGTGGTCAGATATCAGATGTCAGAAGCCAGAGATCAGAATTGATCATGGCGCCGACGGCCTGTAAAAATAACGTACTGATGATAAAGCATTTTGTTTCCAACGGGAATAACTTAACGACTCAGGAATCTGATTTCTGATTTCTGATCTCTGATTTCTGACCGCTGACTTCTGACTTCTGACTTCTGCCCGCCCTCTTCTCCTTCAGGTAGGTCACGATGATCGGGATGAGGGAGATGAGAATAATCCCGAACACGAAAAACGACAGGTTGTTCTTGATGAACGGGATGTTGCCGAAGAAGTAGCCGAGATAGACCAGCGAGGTAATCCACAACACGCCGCCGACGATGTTGTAGGTCAGAAAGCGCGGGTACGACATCGCCACCACGCCTGCCAGAAACGGCGCGAACGTGCGCACGATCGGCACGAAACGCGCAATGATGATCGTCATGCTCCCATATTTTTCGTAGAACATCTGCGTGCGCATCAGGTAAGCGCGTTTGTACCAGCGCGAATCCTGCCAGGTGTAAACACGTTGCCCGATCTTGCGACCGATCGCGTAATTGACCGAATCGCCGAGAATCGCCGCCGTGATCAGCAGGATCACGATGGTGTGTACGTCAAGCACGGTGGCCGCCGCCACCGTTCCGGCGATGAACAACAAGGAATCACCGGGCAGAAACGGGAAAATCACAAAACCCGTTTCGGCGAAGATGATGATGAAAAGCAACGCATACACCCATACGCCATACTGCGCAACGAAGTTCGCCAGCGTCTGATCGAGCGTTAGGAGCGAGAACAGCAGCGTGGTGATCATCGGGCTTTAGCGTGGTTTCCGTTTATGGGGCGGCGCTCTGGAAGCTCCCCTATCCCCTTGCGAGAGGGTGTGGCCGAAGGCCGGAAAGGGAGCGGCATCATTGAATGATCAGGTAAAGCCATTTTCCTTTTCCCCCTCTCCCCCGCCCCTCTCCCGCAAGGGGAGAGGGGGAGTCATCTGACTTCTGACTTCTGACTTCTGACTTCTGACTTCTGATTTCTGACTTCTGACTTCTGCCCCCTGATCACGGCATGATTTTTTCGGCTTCCAGCCCGTCTTTTTTGCGCTCTGGCTTCACCAGATTTTCACGCGAGACGCCGAGCCACATCGCTATCGTCGCCATCACCAACGCCGCCGAATACATACCGAACAAGATGCCGATGGTCAGCGCCATCGCAAAATAATGCAGCGCCTCGCCGCCGAACACCAGCATCGAGACCACCATCAACTGCGTGGACAAGTGCGTGATGACCGTCCGCGAGATGGTGGCGGTAATCGCGCTGTCGATCACATGCGGTACGCTGGCGTGGCGCATCTTGCGGAAATTTTCACGAATCCGGTCGGCGATAACCACCGACTCGTTGACGGAATAGCCGAGCACCGCCAGCACCGCCGCCAACACCGGCAGCGAAAACTCCCATTGGAAAAACGCGAAAAATCCCAGAATGATCACGATATCGTGCAGGTTGGCGATGATCGCCGCGATAGCGAAGCGCCACTCGAAACGCGCCGACAAGTAAATGATGACGCCGACCACCACGAACAGCAGCGCCAACGCGCCATTTTGATACAGTTCTTTGCCGACTTGCGGGCCGACGAAATCGACGCGCTTTTGCACCACGTTGCTGTTGTCCGCCCGCAACGCCTCCATCACCCGCTCCGACAACTGCGCGCTGGATGCGCCCTCTTTCAGTGGCATCCGAATCAACGCGGTGTCCGCCGTGCCGAAACTCTGTACGGTGTATTCGCCGAGTTGCAAGGTGTCGATCGCAGCGCGAACGCGGCTCAGATCGGCGGCCTGACCCTGACCGTAGCTGATTTCCATCACGGTGCCGCCACGGAAATCGACGCCGAAATTCAAACCTTTGTACGCCAGAAAGAAAACCGCCAACAAAAACGTTGCGAGCGAAATGATGTTGAATGTCAGCGCATGCCGCATGAACGGGATGTCGCGTGTAAACCGGAAAAATTCCATGATCCGTTATTCCTGAAAAGTAACTTGCGGAAGGGATGAAGTTGTCGTCATCTCACTGATCCGTTTTAGCTCGCGCCTTTTTCGGCTTTGAGCAGCTTGGCGCCGTCAGGCGCCGCGAAATTGGCTTCCAGCGTTTCGCGCGCCGGTGTCCACACTTGTCCGACCGAAATCTTTTCGAGCTTCTTCCGGTGTCCGTAAATCACCGACACGATGCCGCGCGAGACAAACACCGCCGAGAACATCGAGGTCGCAATACCCAGACAATGCACCACCGCAAATCCGCGCACCGGTCCGCTGCCGAACATGAGCAGTGAAAGACCCGCGATCAGGTTCGTGATGTTCGAGTCGAAAATCGTGTTCCAGGCGCGTTCATAACCGGCGGCAATCGCCGTGTGCGGCGGCGCCCCCCATCGCAATTCTTCGCGGATGCGTTCGTTGATCAGCACGTTGGCGTCGATGGAGATACCGAGCGTCAGCGCGATAGCCGCAATGCCCGGCAAGGTCAACGTCGCCTGTAGCGCCGACAACAACGCCACCAACAGCATCAGGTTCACCGTCAGACACACGGCAGACACGGTTCCCAGCACTCTGTAATACGCGCAGATGAACAGCGCCAGCGCGATGAAGCCGCCCAGCACCGAGTTGAATCCCTTGTCGATGTTTTCCTGACCGAGCGACGGGCCGACCGTGCGTTCCTCGACGATCTCCATCGGCGCAGCCAGCGCACCGGCGCGCATCAGCAGCGCGATATCGTTCGCTTCCCGCGTCGTCATCGCGCCGGAAATCTGCACGCGCCCGCCGCCGATTTCTTCACGAATCACCGGCGCGGTGATCACTTCCGACTGATTGCGCTCGACCAGCAGAATCGCCATTCGCTTGCCGACGTTTTCGCGCGTCACGTCCTTGAAAATCCGCGCGCCGACCGTGTCGAGCGAGACGTGAACCGACGCCTGGTTGCTTTCCGTAAAGCCCGGTTGCGCGTCGTTGATTCGATCGCCGGTCAACACCACCTGCCGCTTGACCAGTACCGGCCCGCCGTTGCGCTCGGCAAACAAATCGCTGCCGAACGGCACCTGTCCGCGCATCGCCATCTCCAGCGCCCCCGGCGTCTCGTCCACCATCCGGATTTCCAGCGTCGCCGTGCGACCGATAATCGATTTGGCGCGCGCCGTGTCCTGAACGCCGGGCAACTGCACGACGATACGATCCGCGCCGGCCTGCTGAACAATCGGCTCGGCAACGCCCAACTCATTGACGCGGTTGCGCAGCGTCGCCATGTTCTGCGTCACCGCGTTGTCCTGAATCCGTTTTTGCTCCGCCGCCGTGAGCGACGCCACCAGTTGCAGATCGTCGCCCTCGCCGCGCGGGATCAACTGCAACTCGGGATTGGAACGATTGATTTTGTTGCGCGCAGCGTCACGGCTCTCGGCATCGCGGAAGCGCATGACTACCGTATGACCTTCACGCGAAACGCCGCGGCTCTGAATTTTCGGATCGCGCAACAGCGTGCGCAAATCCGTCGAATAACGATCCGCCGCCTTGTCGAGCGCCCCCTTCATATCGACCTGCAACAAGAAGTGCACGCCGCCGCGAAGGTCCAGCCCCAGATACATCGGCTTGGCGTTGATTTTTTCCATCCAGGCCGGTGTCGAAGACAGCATGTTCAGCGCCACGATGTAATCGTCGCCGAGCGCCTCCTGCAACACGTCACGCGCATGCATCTGCGTGTCCGTGTCCGGCATCTTGAGCTTGACGCCGACCGGATCGACGAAACCGTCGCCGTGCGCGACATTCGCGTTCTTGAGAATGTTCTGCACCCGCGTCAGCAGCGCGCCATCGACCTTGACAGTGGCTTTGATCGACGACACCTGTACCGCAGGAACTTCCGGAAAGAAGTTGGGCACAGTGTACAGCGCGCCGAACAACACGGCGACAATGATGATAAGGTATTTCCAGGGAGGATAACGGTTCATGATCGGAGGGCGTTTCTTCAGGCGCGTCCCGTTGGCGGGTCAAACAACCTGTCTATAAAATCGAGCACGCCGGATTGCGCCAAAATAAAAACGGGCATTCCGGCGGCGCTCACACAACAACAATTAAAAATCCTTGATCGTGCCTTTGGGCAACAGTTGCGTCACTGCCGCGCGCTGCACCAGAATTTCCGTATCGGTGGCGATTTCCAGCGTCAGCGTTGATTCCTCGAGCTTGGTGATGCGACCGATCACACCGCCGACCGTCGCCACCTCCTCGCCTTTTTGCAAAGCCGTCACCATAGCGCGGTGTTCCTTCACCTTTCTTTGCTGCGGACGAATCAAAAGAAACCAGAAAACGACGAAAATCAAAATCATCGGCGCCAACGACACCAGCAACGAACTCTCCTGGGCGCCGTCAGCGGCTTGCGCGAATGCGGGACTGATAAACACAAAAACCTCCGATTAAACAAAATGACCGAAAAGCCCGAAGCCCCAAAAGCCCGAGCCTGCGCGGAAAATCGGAGTAGTTTACCATGAGGAGCGGGGATCAGATGTCAGATGTCAGATGTCAGATGTCAGATGTCAGATGTCAGATGTCAGATGTCAGAGGTCAGAGGTCAGAGGTCAGAGGTCAGAGGTCAGATGTCAGAGCCATAGGTCGTGGTGAGCGCAGCGAACCGCGACGGGTCGCCTCACGCGGAGGCGCAATCAGAGCCATAGGTCGTGGTGAGCGCAGCGAACCGCGACGGGTCGCCTCACGCGAAGGCACAATCAGAGCCATAGGTCGTGGTGAGCGAAGCGAACCCCAACGTTATTACGCCTCAAAATGCCGAAGACGTTGGGGTTCGCCTGCGGCTCACCCCAACCTACGGCGCTATTCTCCCCTCTCCCCTTGCGGGAGAGGGGTCGGGGGAGAGGGG
>WQTW01000107.1 GCA_009786085.1 Pseudomonadota bacterium
AGGTCAGAGGTCAGAGGTCAGAGGTCAGAGGTCAGAGGTCAGAGGTCAGAGGTCAGAGGTCAGAGGTCAGAGGTCAGAGGTCAGAGGTCAAAGGTCAGAGGTCAAAGGTCAGATGTGTGGCGAGCGCTTTGCTCGCCCACATGCCGCATGCACATAGTAGTATAGCAACAGAAACATTCCGGAACCGCTTTCGTGAGGGCGGCGGGTCAAGAATCTGATTTCTGGTTTCTGATTTCTGACGTCTGCCCCCACAAACAGCGCCCGCCTTTCCGGAGCGCGTCCAGATAGGCGTGATGCGCGGCCAGTTCATCGTTATTGGCGCACAGAATTTTGAGCGGATGTGTGCTGTTGAACGCGACCGCCGCTGCGTCGGACGGGCTGGGTTGGCTCAGCGACGGCGCCATGACCAGCGATTCCTGCCCCCGCGTCAGCGCCAGATACACCTCCGCCAACAGTTGCGCGTCCAGACAGGCGCCGTGCAGGGTGCGGTGCGCGTTGGAAATGCTGAAGCGTTCGCACAGCGCATCGAGATTGTTGCGCTTGCCGGGAAATAACTCGCGCGCTTTTTGCAAAGTGTCGGTCAGGCTGCCGTAGATTTGCGCGCACGGCAGCTTGTCGAGGCGTTCCAGTTCGGCGTCGAGGAAGGCGATGTCGAACGGCGCGTTGTGAATGATCCATTCGGCGCCTCGACAAAACGACACAAACTCGTCGGCGATATCGGCGAACAGCGGTTGATCCTTCAGTTTTTCCAGAGACAAGCCGTGGATTTTTTCGGCCTCGGCGTCGATGTCGCGTTCCGGGTTGAGATACCAGTGGCGAATCTCGCCAGTCGGCCGCCGCGACACCATTTCCAGTGCCGCCAGTTCGATGATGCGGTGTCCCTGCTGCGGGTACAGCCCGGTGGTTTCAGTGTCGATGACGATTTGGCGCATGGGGTATTTTAGCATCAGGGGGCAGGGGTCAGAGTGTAGGGGCGCGATTTATCGCGCCCTGTTTGTTTTCACGCGAAGACGCGGAGATAAGATTCCCCTCTCCCGCTTGCGGGAGAGGGGNGGGGGAGAGGGTGGAGGATTCTGCGGCTTCGCTTCGCGCAGAATGACAGTTTTTTCTTTGCGTTCTTTGCGGTTAATGGTTTCTGATTTCTGACTTCTGACATCTGCCCTCTGACTAGCGTCTGAATTTCTGGATGGTGGCCTGAATTTCGTTGATGGCTTGTTCGATTTCGTCGTCGGTCAGTTCACGGCTGGCGCCGGTGCGATCGGCAACGGTGACGGCGTTTTCAAGTTCGGTCTGGAATTCGCCGGCGGCCAGCGTAGCGGTTTCGGTGGCCGCGGACGGGTCGGTGGCGGCGTCGGTATCCCAGCGCATGATGATGGTCGATAAATTGTCGCCGTCCGGTCCGCCCCGTTGTTGCGCTTCGCGCATCATTTTGGGCGCGGCTTGCAGCAGCGGCGCCGAGGTCAGGATGTTGGCGATTTCCCGCGCCGGCATGACTGTCCAGAAACCATCGGAACACAGAAGCAGGATATCGTTGGTTTGCAAGGTCGTGCGCCGCGACAAATCAATCACGGGTTCCACGGCGCCACCGAGGCAACTGTAAATCCGGTTGCGTTCGGGATGGTAGGCGGCGTCATCGTCGGAGATCAGGCCGCGATCCAGCAAGTATTGTACTTTGGAGTGGTCTCTGGTTTGGCTGTAGAGTTGCCCTTGCCGGAACAGGTAGAGCCGCGAATCGCCCGCATGCGCCCAATAGGCGTAGCCCGACTGGACGACGACCGCAACGCAGGTGGTGCGCGGCGTTTCGACCAGCGAGAACTGGCGCGCATACGATCCCAACGCGGTGTGGGCGCGACGCATGGTGTCGTGAAGAAATTCGAGCGGGTTGCGCAAGACCGGCTGGGCGTCTTGCTGGAAACGTTCGGCGAACAATCGCACGGCGATTTGCGCGGCAATTTCACCGCCGGCATGGCCGCCCATCCCGTCGGCGAGCACCATCATCAGGGTATCGCGCCCGTAGATATAGGCGATCCGATCCTGATTGATTTTGCGCGAGCCTTTGCGCGAATCTTGAAAAATGGTAAACCGCATGATTGTTTTGTGTGCCGAGCGTTAAAATTACCGTTTGTTCACCAGACTTTTAATGTTACCGAAAAAAGAGGCTTTAGGCTGCGGTTCCTCAAAAGAAAGCAATACTTTTTGTAACGCCAGCAGACTTTGTGGACGACGCGACGGATCGAGATCCAGACAACGGTCAATCACATGTAACAGTGTATGCGTATAACGTCCTGCCCACAGTTTGCGCGCGGTGATCAAGTGGTCTTCTTTCATTCGGGCATCGGCGGCCTGCGGCGCAAAACCGGCGAGACAAGCGAACATCGACGCGCCGACACCGTAAACGTCGGTCCAGGGTCCCAGTTTTGTAACATCGCGCTGATATTGTTCCGGCGCGGCGAATCCCGGCGTGTACATCGGCGAAAAACGGCCTGTGGTGCTCGACAAGGTTTGTTGGGCGGCGCCGAAATCAAGCAGAACCGGCGTGCCGTTGGTGCGCAGATAAATGTTGGCGGGTTTCAAATCCAGATGTAACAACCGATGGGTGTGTACTTCGCGCAGTCCGTTCAGCAAGCGGATAAAAACGCCGCGAATGAAGCGTTCCGACAAACGGTCTTGCTTGATCTGGATATGTTGTTGTAAGGTGCGGCCATTTTCGTAGCGCATCACCATGTAAACGGTTTCGTTGGCGCGGAAAAAATTCAACACGCGCACAACATTCGGGTGGTCGATCCGCGCCAGCGCCCGACCTTCTTCAAAGAAACACTTCATCCCGTAGCGGAAGGTCGAAAGGTTTTCGACGGTGCTGGCGCGGATGATGTCGCCTTCCATCCGAACGCCGAGCGTTGCCGGCATGTATTCCTTGACGGCGACGACCTCGCCGCTCTGATCGGTCGCCCGATAGACGATCGAAAACCCGCCTCGACTGATTTGCTGCTCGATGCGGTAATTCAGCAACTGGTAGCCCGGTGGAAGGGCTTGATTCTTTGAAACGGCCATGATGAAGGCATTTTCCTGCGCAAACAACCCCCCGGTCACAAACGAACCGGCATCGTTGGATTTTCCTTGTGTCGCCAAATAAAGTAAAGTAATACATCGCACAGCTTGGTGAAATTTAATGAAAACGAACATTTTGAGCATGACGGGCTTCGCGGCAGCCTCTGCCAGTGTGGGCGCCGAGACGCTGAATATTGAACTGCGGGCGGTCAACCACCGCTACCTTGATGTCAACGTCAAGACCTCGGACGAGTTGCGGACACTGGAGCCGGTGCTGCGTGAGCGGCTGATGGCGCGGATGAAGCGCGGAAAAATCGACTGCAAAGTATCGCGGGCGCGCAATCCGGAGGCGACGCCCGGCCTGCGGGTGGACGTCGGTCAGGTGGCGGCGCTGTTGACTGCCGCCGCCGAAATTCGCGTCCAGGCGCCTGCCGCCGCCCCGTTGGCGGTGGCCGACATTCTGCGCTGGCCTGGGGTGCTGGTGGCGCAGGACGCCGATGAAACGCTGACGGCGGCGGTGCTGGCGGTGTTTGATACCGCTTGGGGCGAATTTGTTGCCAGTCGGGCGCGCGAAGGCGGTAAACTAGCGGAAGTGCTGCTGCAATGTTGCGACGGGATGGAGGCGCAGGTGGCGCGGGTGATGCCGCGCATTCCGGCCATTCATGCCGCGTATCAGGCAAAGCTGGCGAGCCGCCTGCAAGAGGCCGGGCTGGATCCCGACGAGGAGCGGCTCAAGCAGGAATTGGCGCTGTTTGCCACCCGTATCGAGGTCAGCGAGGAAGTCACGCGACTTGCGACCCATATCGGGGAAGTCCGCCGCGTTCTCAGCGCCGGTGGCGCGGTCGGCAAACGGCTGGATTTCCTGGCGCAGGAATTGCATCGGGAAGCCAATACGCTGGGCTCCAAATCGGTCGATGCCGAACTTTCGCAGGTGGCGCTCGAATTGAAAGTGTTGATTGAACAAATGCGTGAACAAATCCAGAACCTTGAGTAAGGAACGTTATGCCTGAAACCACCATATCCACGTCGATTGCCACCGGTTGTCTTTTTGTGCTGGCCGCTCCGTCCGGCACCGGAAAAACGAGTCTGGTCAACGAGTTGCTGGCACGCGAGCCGGGCATCCGGCTGTCAGTGTCGTACACCACCCGACCGCCGCGTCCCGGCGAGCAGGACGGTGTGCATTACCATTTCGTCGATGAAGCGCGTTTTCAGGAATTGCGTGAAACCGGGGAATTTCTCGAGGACGCGCAGGTCTATGGCTATTCGTATGCGACCTCGGCCACCTGGCTGAAGAAGCAGATCGACGCCGGCCAGGACATACTGCTGGAAATCGACTGGCAGGGCGCGGCGCAGGTACGGACGTTTTTTCCGGACAGCGTGCAGATTTTTGTGCTCCCACCGTCGCTCGCCTCACTGCGGGAACGGCTGGAAAAACGCGGGCAGGACACTCCCGAAATCATCACCCGTCGTCTGATCAGCGTGCAGGAAGAACTCCGGCATTATGTCGATTTCGATTATGTTATTATTAATCAGACATTTGCCAATGCTCTTGATGATCTGGCCGCCATTGTTCGTGCCGCCCGTTTGCGGGCGCCTCGGCAACGCTGGCGGCAGGCGCGCTTGTTGCGCGAATTGATGACGGCAACTGATTTTTGATTTTTTTGTTTCAAAGGATTGCCCCCATGGCGCGTATCACCATTGAAGATTGTTTGAACCGAATTCCCAACCGTTTCGAGTTGACGCTGGCCGCGTCCAATCGGGCGCGTTTGTTGTCCACCGGCGCACAGCCCATGCTCGACCCGGCGCGCGATAAACCGACCGTGATCGCGTTGCGCGAAATCGCTGCCGGCAAAGTCGGCGTTGAAATGCTGCACAAGCAAACGGCCAACAAAGTGTCGCTTTCCGAAGCCTTTACGGGCGACAGCTTGTTTACGGCGCCGGCTGCGCCGATAGCGCCGGTTGCGCCGATAGAAGAAGAAGAGGAGGCTGCGGAAACCGTTGTCGAATCGGCAGCGCCGCTGGCCGAGCCGATCGTGTCGCTGGGTGAAGCGTTGGCCGCAGCGGTCGCAGCATCGGAAGCAGAGGCGGCGGCAGAAGCGGCAGGGGCATCGGAAGACGACGAAGAACCGGAAGCGGACGAGAACACGCCATGACCGGAAATCACTTTTCCAAAGTGTTCACGTCGGTCGCCGAGGATGTTCAGACGGCGACGATGACCATGCGTGCTTCAGCGGGCTTCCGTTGTTGCGCATGGGCTGCTTGCGGGTAGCCTCGTCGGCCCGCCGAAGGAAGTGCCAACCAGCGAGCTCCTGAACAGGCTCGGGCAGTATCTGCCCTCCGATGAGGTTGCACTGGTCGAACGCGCGTATCGGTACGCCGAGCGCGCGCACGCCAGTCAACGCCGCAAATCCGGCGAACCCTACGTGACCCACCCGCTGGCTGTGACCGGCATTCTCGCCGCCTGGCAGCTTGACGCGCAGGCGCTGGCGGCCGCGATGCTGCACGACGTACTCGAAGACACGCCGGCCAACAAAGAAGAACTGGCGCGCGAATTCGATGACGTCATCGCCGATCTGGTCGATGCGGTCTCCAAACTCAACCAACTCGATTTTTCATCGCGCGAAGAAGCGCAGGCGGAAACCTTCAGCAAAATGGTGTTGGCGATGGCGCGCGACGTGCGCGTGATTTTGATCAAACTTGCCGACCGTTTTCACAACATGCAGACCTTAGGCTCGATGAGCCTGGAATCGCGCCGACGAATCGCCCGCGAAACGCGCGACATTTACGCGCCGATCGCGTACCGGCTCGGGTTGTATTCGTTGCGGCAGAGCCTGCTCGATCTGTCGTTCAAACATCTGTATCCGAACCGCCATCGCGTGTTCAGCGACACCATCAAAACCATCAGCGCTTCCCGCCGCGACAAAGCCGATAGCGTGCTGTCGCTGTTGCGCGAACGTCTGGCGCAGCAACCGCAACTCAACACCGAAGTCAGCGTCCGTGAACGAACGGTTTATTCGGTGTACAACAAAATGCGCGAAAAACACGCCCGCTTGCAGCAAGTGATGGAACCCTGTGGCGTGCTGGTGCTGGCCGATTCGCGCAACGCCTGCTACGCCGTTCTGGGCGTGTTGCACGAAATCTACAAACCGCTTCCCGGCCGCTTCAAGGACTACATCGCGATTCCGAAAGCCAACGGCTATCAGGCATTGCACACCACCTTGTTCGGGCCGGACAGCATGCCGATCGACGTGCACATCTGCACCCGCGACATGCGTCTGATCGCCGAGAACGGTGTGGCGGCTTATTGGATGTACAACTCGGCGAGCGACCTCGTGCATCTGGCCGAAACGCAGCAGAACACCCGCCGCTGGTTGAAAGGTCTGCTCGAAATGCAGACCGAAGAAGGCGATTCGCAGGAATTCGTCGAAAACATGAAGCGCGATCTTTTCCCCGAAGAGATCTACGTCTTTACACCCAAAGGCCGCATCATGGTTTTGCCGCGCGGCGCGACCGTTCTCGACTTCGCCTACAGCATTCACACCGATGTCGGCAACCACTGCACCGGCGCGCGGATCGACCATGAAATCATGTCGCCGCGCACCGTGCTGAAAAACGGACGTCAAGTCGAAGTGCTGACCAACGCCGACGCACAACCGATGCCGGCCTGGTTATCGTTCGTCGTCACCGGCAAAGCGCGCTCGGCGATTCGTCACTACCTCAAAAGCCAGCAACAACAAACCTCATCGGCGCTTGGCGAGCGCTTGCTCAAACACGCGCTGACCATCTTCGAAATCAACGCCGACAAAATCACCCCCGAACAATGGCAGGCGCTTGCCGATACGCAAGGCGTCAAAACCATCGTCGATCTCCACACCGACATCGGCACCGGCAAACGGCTGCCGTTCATGGTGGCGCAAACCTTCGCGCAACGGCTGTGCGGCGCCCAATCGCTGCCGGTGCGGCGGCGCGGCAAACGCCTGCAACTCCACGATAGCGACAGCGACGTTTTGCGTTACGCGCCGTGTTGCCGACCGTTGCCGAACGACCCGATCATCGGCTGGTTCCGCCCCGGACAAGGGCTGGAAGTTCATGTCCGCGATTGCGCCACCCTGAAACAACACGCGAACCAACAGGGCGAGTGGATCGAAATGGTCTGGCCGGACACCCCGCAAACCTTGTTCCTCTCCGAAGTCCGCACCTGGTCGCCGGATCGGCAGGGATTGCTGGCGGACCAGGCCGGCGCCATTGCGCAGGCGGAAGCCAACATCCTTCAAGTCAACATCGAGCGGCCGCAAGGGCAGGCCTTGTCGGCCATGCAGTTCCAGATCGAAGTGCGCGACCGCCAACACCTGGCCGACGTGCTGCGGGGATTGCGGCGCGTCGCCGGCGTCAAAAAAGTGCAGCGGGTGGGGCGCCAGGGATCAGAGGACGCAGGGGCGCGATTTATCGCGCCCGATTAACCGCAAAGAACGCAAAGTGCGTAGGCTGGTGATGAGCGGCCTTTAGCCGCGAGCGAAGCGTGGCGGGAATCCCAGCAAAAAACAATTTCACCGCAAAGAACGCAAAGAAACGCATAGAACGCAAAAAAACAAGCGTAGCAAGCCCGGATAAGCGAAGCGCAGTCCGGGAATAACCTCACGCGAAGGCGCGAAGCCGCGAAGAAAAAAAGCCCACGACTTGCCCCCTTTTCAAAGGGGGTGTCGGCGAAGCCGACTGGGGTTTGCAGGGGTGCCCGCCGAAGGCGGGCGGGGGTTTGATTCCATTTTTACTTCAAGACAGCAACAATAATGCGCATCGTCACTCTGCGCGTAGCGAAGCGTAGTCGCAGAATCCACAAAAACGCCTCACGCGAAGCCGCGAAGCCGCGAAGAAAATCACCCCTCTCCCGCTTGCGGGAGAGGGGTGGGGGAGAGGGCGCAAGGGGCGCGATTTATCGCGCCCTTTTTATTTCCACGCAAAGGCGTGAAGAAGCCGAATGCGCTACACAAGTGTGCCGTCATCCCGCGAAAGCGGGGATCCAGTCATCCAAACCTCAAACTTTCAAATCTTTGCATTGGCAAAACGTGCGTTTCTCATCTTGTGGGGGCAATTCCCTTGATTT
>WQTW01000108.1 GCA_009786085.1 Pseudomonadota bacterium
GGGGGGGGGGGGGGGGGGGCGATAGCCGTTTTACCCCTCTCCCCCTGCCCCTCTCCCACAAGGGGAGAGGGGAGCGAAGTGTGCCCACCACGAGCAACCCCATACTCCGCGCTCAGGAATCAACACCATGCGCTTTGCTTCGTTAGGCTCCGGCAGCAGCGGCAATGCGCTGCTCGTCGAAGCGGGCGGTACGCGCCTGATGATCGACTGCGGATTCGGCCTGCGCGACACCGTGCGCCGACTGCAACGCCTCAACGTCGAGCCGGAAACGATAGACGCCGTTTTCATCACCCACGAACACACCGATCACGTCGGTGGCGTCGTGACCTTCGCGGGAAAATTTCAAATTCCGGTGTGGATGAGTTACGGCACTTACACCGCGCTGAACGGCAAACTCGACAAACTCGAACACCTGCACACCTTCGACAGTCACGCAACCCTTGATCTCGGCGGTCTGCAAGTGCAAGCGTTGCCCGTGCCGCACGACGCGCGCGAGCCGGTGCAATTCATCGTCGGCGACGGCGCTCATCGGCTGGCGATGCTCACCGACATCGGCGCTTCGACCACACACATCGAAACGCAGATCAGCGGCTGCGACGCGCTCGTGCTCGAATGTAACCACGACCTCGACCTGCTGTACAACAACCGTTCCTACCCCTACCCGCTCAAACAGCGGATCAGCGGTCGCTTTGGCCATCTGAACAACGAAGCCGCGGCTGCGCTGTTGGCGGCGATAGACCGTTCGTTTCTGAAACACATCATCGCCGCGCATCTGTCGCAGCAAAACAACCACCCCGACAAAGCGCGCGCCGCGCTGGCGCAGGTTTTGGGTTGTGCGCCCGACTGGATCGGCATCGCCGATCAGGACGAAGGATTCGGTTGGCGCGGGTTATAAACACGGTTTAACCGCAAAAGGATTTAACCGCAAAGAGCGCAAAGCAAGCGTAGCCCGGATAAGCGAAGCGCCATCCGGGAATCAAAAACGCGATTCACCGCAAAGAACGCATAGCGCGCAAAGAAAAAAGCCGTCATTGCGAGCGAAGCGAAGCAATCCAGAAAAAACGTCGTTCTGCGCGAAGTCGCAGAATCCACCCTCTCCCCCACCCCTCTCCCGCAAGCGGGAGAGGGGAAACATCCCCCCCGCCCGCGCTCGTTTCTGACCTCTGGCCTCAGACCTCTGACCTCTGACCTCTGACCTCTGACCTCTGACCTCTGACCTCTGACCTCTGACCTCTGACATCTGACATCTGACATCTGACATCTGCCCCCTGACCTCTGCTATCATTACCACTTTCCGGTTCACGAAAGAGACACATCATGATGAAAGGTAAAGAACTCTATCGCGGTAAAGCCAAGACCGTTTTCGCCACCGATGATCCCAACTGGGTCATCATGCATTACCGCGATGACGTTTCCGCTTTCGACGGCGCCAAACTCGCGAAGCTCGACAAGAAGGGGGAAACCAACAACAAAATCAACGCCTTCATCATGGGTAAGCTTGAAGAGGCGGGTATCAAGACCCATTTCGGCAAGCTGTTGAACGAGCGCGAATCGCTGGTGCGCGCGATGAAGATGCTGCCGGTCGAATGCGTTGTGCGTAATGTCTGCGCCGGTTCGATGAGCAAGCGCCTCGGCATTGAGGAAGGCACACGTTTGTCGGAGCCGATCTTTGAATATTTTTACAAGAGCGACGCGCTGCATGACCCGATGGTCAATGACGATCATATCCGTGTGCTGGGTTGGGCCAGTGAGGACGACGTTCAGCGAATGCGCATTCTGACCCGTCGCGTCAACAAGATCCTGCAACCGCTGTTCGCCAACGCCGGCATCGATCTCGTGGATTACAAGCTCGAATTCGGACGCGCTGTGGACGATCCCGAAGGGCAATTGCTTCTGGGCGATGAGTTCACGCCCGACGGTTGCCGCTTGTGGGACGCCAAAACCGGCGAAAAAATGGATAAAGACCGCTTCCGCCGCGATCTCGGCGAAGTGATCGAACATTACCGCGAGGTGGCGACGCGAATCGGCGTACCGCTTTGAACGAAACTTTGAGCAAAATTGTGAACGCATTGAAAACAAGGAGCATTAGCTCCTTGTTTTATTTGACCATACACGCGACACTCTTTGAGTCTGTCCCGAAATCGAACCCGAAATTTGGTGACGATCTTTTCCGAAATGCGCTACAGTAGCCCTTATTTGAATTCGCGCCGTAACCATGCTGTTTGATACGTCTGACGGGAAAACACGATATGCCGCACAGCAGACGCGCGATCTTGCCGGAGCGCCCGCAGGATCGGTCAGGTTGGCGGCTGTCAGTGGGCACGAAAAAAAACAACGGAATTTTTTTGCGGCTGCGCTCCGCTTTTTTCAAGCGGTCGGCTTGCGCTTGCTTAAAAGGTCGCTTAAAGAGCCGCTTAAAGCCAAGCCGAAAAATCGGTTAGCTGTTAAAGTAACGGGTTATAGCATGGCGCCACCGCTTTTCAACGGAAATGCCTCCGTCATCAATGGGTTGGGGAGCGCCTGAACGCTGTTCGAGTCATCGAACGAGTGAGATGCAGATTTGGAACTGGGGATTTTTATTTTAACCAAGGAATCATTATGAAAAAAACTCTGTTTGCGCTCTCAGGCGTAATACTGTTCGCTTGGTCGCTGTTTGCCGGTGCCGCCGATCCGGGAAGGGTCGAATTTAAAGGCATTGCTTTGGGGGCTTCGCAGGAAACACTTCTCAAGAAATTTTCGGACTTCCGGTGCAGCGGGGGAACGTGCGATCTCTACGTTGACGCCGAGGCCGAGAAAAAATGTTCCGGAAGCAATCCCAAAGATGCCGTAGAAGTCAGAAAGGTTCTGGATTGCCAGCGCGAATACCGGAACCAGATGCGGTACGGCCCGGCGGCTGTTCAAGTCTATATCGCCAAATTTGAAGGCGACAAGCTCGGCTATGTGTCCATTATTTTCCACTCGAACTGGTACCGCGATGTCCGCGACGCGCTGGTCGAAAAATATGGCGCGCAAGCAGATGAAAAAATGGAAACCGTCCAAAACCGGTTCGGCGACAACTTTGAAAACCGTATGGCGACCTGGAAGCTCGGCAACAACTTTGTTCAGATCGAAGAGCGCGGCGCCGGCATTGACACCGCAGCAGTTCGTTTGGTTTCCGGCGCGTTCTCGGGCGTTGACCAGGAAAAACTGAGAAGAGAAAGAGCCAGAGAAGCCGCAAGAGATCTTTAATCATCGAGGAAGCCGCGCCGACAGAAACCGAACGCGGCAATGCGAAAGTGGGGTAGGGATTTGCCGGTCTTGTACCGGCAATTTTTTTTGTGGGCAATGCCTGCCCCTGATTCCTGACAGCAACGCCGCAAACTTGCTATGATGACACTTTGCTCATCTTCGATCGCCGACGACGCCCATGCCCGCCAACGCTCCTATTGCCGCCCATCCGGTTGCCCGCTGGCTGATTCTGATCGTCCTCGCGGTCGGCGTGTATTTTTTCCACAGCTTTCTGGTGCCCGTTCTGGCGGCGCTGATCATTTCTTTTGCGTCCTGGCCGCTTTATCAAAAACTGGTGGCGCGTTGCCGCGAAAAAACCTGGCTGTCCGCCACCATTGCGACTTCTCTGGTGTTTTTGCTGATCGTCGTGCCGCTGGCCATTCTGGCGGTTTATATTACCCGCGAAATCCAACATGGCGTCACCTGGCTGGCCTTCGTCAACCGCCACGGCGCCGAAGCGCCCGCCTGGGTGACGCAATTGCCTGTCGTCGGCGCGTACCTGACGGAATGGTGGAACGAAACGCTGAACCACCCGCATGCGATCAGCGAATTGACGCAACTGATCGGTCTGGGACAGCTCGCCAACATTTCCAAAATCGTGCTCTCATTCGGCGGCCATTTGTTCTCGGTGTTGCTGGCGCTGGTGTTCATGGTCATCACGCTGTTCGTCGTTTACAAAGACGGGCACATCCTCGCGCAGCAACTCGACAAAATCGGCGAACGCATTTTGCCGAAACGCTGGTACCGCGTTTCGCGTGTGGCGCCGACGATGGTCAGCTCCACCGTCACCGGCATGACGATTATCGCCATCGGCGAAGGCGTCGTGTTCGGGTTTGCGTACTGGATCGCAGGCGCGCCCGCGCCGTTGACGCTCGGCGTCCTGACCGGCTTCATGGCGCTGATTCCAGGCGGTGCGCCAACCTCGATGACGCTGGTGTCGATCTATCTGCTCGGCAGCGGCCAACCCTGGGCGGGATTGGGGCTGTTCGCCTGGGGCGGACTTCAACTGTTCATCGTCGATAAAACCATCCGTCCGAAACTGGTCGGCGGTCCGGCCAAGTTGCCGTTTTTGCCGACGCTGTTCGGATTGGTCGGCGGCATCAAGACAATGGGACTGGTCGGCCTGTTCGTCGGGCCAGTGGTGATGGCGCTGCTGGTTGCGATCTGGCGCGAGTGGCTGACGGAAGAAGACGATGAGCAGGCATCAGAAGTCAGGAATCAGGGATCAGAGGTCAGGGATCAGGCGTCAGAGGGCAGAGGACAGAATCATGCACCGTAACTCCCTCTCCCGCAAGCGGGAGAGGGGAATTTCTTTGCGCCGGGAAAATGGTTCCCGGATGGCGGCCTTCGGCCTTATCCAGGCTACGCTTGCTGACATCTGCTATTTGACAGCCTCCATACTGCCCACCCGCTCAACCCGCGTGAACAGGATGCACACCACTGAAAGCAAAAGCGCCACCGAACTCACCAGGAAAAGCGGTTGGTAAGATGCTGCGTCCGATACCCTATACGCCATGATGTAGCCGACGACGGCTTGTGAAGCAGCGAACGAAAAAGTCATGATGCTCCAGGCCTTTCGGTGTTTCTGAATCCCCACACACTCCAAAGTGTAAGCGGAAACCAGCGCGACGATTCCGGGCGTGAACGCGCCGACCAGAAAAGACGAAACCAGCAATGCGGCAAGATGGTCGCTGAGCAACGGCAAGGCGACGCCGAAGGCTTTCAGCGCGAAACACGCGATCAGGCTTCGTTTAAAACCGAAACGGTCACCCATCTGCCCCGCAAAAAGCGGCCCCAGCGCCGCGCCGACGCCGAAAACCGCCCAGCAAAAGCCGCCCGTCCATAAGGACATTTGCAGCTCGCGCACAATGTAGTTCACCCAGAATAAGGTGTGCGGCAAATACCCTATAGCATCAAGGGTATAAGCGACGAGGATTAACGCGATCGCTGCCGAACCGGCTTTGCTTTGATGCCCTTCATGGGCTTTGGCGCCGACGGCTTGCTCGGGCAGAGGAATGTCCCATGTGCGCCAGTGGATGATGGTCAGCAACAAGCAGATGCTCCCCATCCCCAACCAGGCCGCCGAAACGCTTTGCAGGACCAGCAGCGGAATCAGCGTTCCCGATATCATCGCGCCCAGGCCGATGCCTGAAAACACCACGCCGCTCACCCGGCCCCTGACGCCCACGCTGAAATAGCGCAAAACGGCAGGCGCTGCCATGACCATCAAGATCGCCCCGCCCACGCCGGCAAGCGTTCGCCAGAAATAAAACCAGAGCAATGGCGCATCGGGAAAAGCGCAAGCGAGGTAGCTCAATGAACACATCACCATGGCGCCGCGCATGATCTGTCCCGTTGTGAAACGCCGAACCAGAACATTGGCCAGCGGCACGCCCAACAGATAACCCGCCAGTGTCGCAACGCCCAGATAAGACGCTTCACTTTTGCTGAACCAGCCTGAACTGATCAGCGCCGGCATCAACGCGATGTAGGCGAAGCGCCCGATGCCGTTGCCGACGAACGTCGCCGCAAGACCCGCGAAACTCGTTTTTGTCAGTGCGGGTTCTTTCATTGCTGAAACACGCTGCCCTTAATCGTTAGTGCGCAAAAAACACATCATACGCAAACTTGCTGATCAGCACCACCATCAAAATGAGAAACAGAATCCGAATAACCCTGACGCCACCGCGGATTGCCAACCGCGCGCCAACCACCGCACCGGCGATATTGCACACCGCAAGCGGCACGGCGTACTGCCACAGGATGTGTCCCGCCGGAATGAAAAACGACAACGCGGCAAGATTGGTCATCAAATTGACGACGCGCGCCGCCGCTGCCGCGTGCAGAAAATCGAATGCGAAGAAGCGGATGAAAACGAAAGCCAGAAAACTTCCCGTCCCCGGACCGAACACGCCATCGTAAAAACCGAGCGCCCCGCCCCACAGCGCTGCGCCGAAACGTTCGCGACGGGTGATCGCTTTCGGTTTGTGCACTCTGCCGAAGTCTTTTTTGATGAAGGTGTAAACCGCCATCGCAATCAGCAACACCAGAATCACCGGCTTCAACCATTGGATCGGAACCATGCTGACGACCATCGCGCCGCCGAACGATGCGACAAACGCGCACGCCATCGCCGGCAGTATCAACGCCCAGGGCAGACGAACTTTTTGCAAGTATTGGCGCACCGCCATGCCGGTACCGCAAATCGACGCGAATTTGTTGACGCCGAATACCGTGACCGGCGGCGTATTCGGAAGAATGCCGAGTGCGCCCGGCAGTTGCACCAAGCCGCCACCGCCGACAGCGGCATCGATCAATCCGGCGCAAAAGCCGGTCAGTCCGAGGAGGAGAATTGTTTCCATGAAGAGCGTTCTATTGCCATGTCCACCAATACTTGCTTACCTGATATTTTTTCACGACCCGATCACCCTCTCCCCTACCCCTCTCCCGCATGCGGGAGAGGGGATCATTTATAACACGGGTTGACACACATCCACCCAGCGCCCTCCCGTCAGCGCCGCCAGTCGCGCCGATGTCAGTCGCACCGCTGCATGAATGTCACCCGCCGCCGGAAGGATTTCGTCAAAATCATTCAGCGTTTGATCGAGATAAACGGGAATGTCGCTCGCCAGTCCGAACGGACACACGCCGCCGACCGGATGTCCGGTCAGTTTTTCGACGGTTTCGCCGTCCAGCATTTTGGGTCTGCCGCCGAACGTTGCTTTTATTTTTCTGTTGTCGATTCGCGCATCGCCGCGCGCCACGATCAGCACCGCGCCTTGTCCCGTCGAAAACGCCAATGTTTTGGCGATTCGCCCCGGCTCGACACCGTGCGCCTTCGCCGCCAACGCCACCGTTGCCGTTTCTTCGTCCAACTCCAGAATACTCAGCTCCGGCGCTGCCGAAGCCAGATGTGCGCGTACCGATTCCAGCCCCATTGAAAAACCACCCAAAGAAAGGAAAGAAAGCGTAACATACGAAATTCATTTGCGCTTATCGAACACCGAATATACCGAGGATTGCCGCATGTCTTCTACTTCACTTCATTTCCGGCGCGCCTGTCCCGCAGATTACCCTGCTCTCGAAACCCTGCTCAACGCGCTTTACATCGGCAACCTGAGCGCCGACGAAGCCCAGGCGAGCGGTTTCCTCGCAACGCCTTTCACGCAAGCGCAAATCGCCATTTTCAACGACGGGCTGGGCGCGCTGGTGGCTGTCGAGCAGGACACGGTGCTCGGCTTTCTGGGGTTGATGGAAAGCGACGCGCCCTTTGCCCCTCCGGTCGTGCAAGCCATGACTGCCGCGATGCGACAAACCAGTTTCGATGGACAACCGCTTGCCGCCTGCAAGCCGTTTCTTTTCGGCCCCATCGCCATCGCCCGTCAAGCGCGGGGACGCGGCATTTTTCGCGGCCTGTATCAGGCCATGTGGAATTTTCTCGATCCGTCCCGATACGAACTGGGGCTCGCTTTCATCCATCAGGAGAATCACCACTCGCTCACTGTTCATCAGCAAGCGTTGGGCGTGACCGTGTTAGCGCCTTTCATGTGCGGCGATGCCGCTTACTGGCTGGTTGCGTATCGGCGGCCTGCTGCTTTGTTCCCTCCCCTTGCGGGCTGAGGTTTACCCACAAGTATGTCGTCATCGCCTGCTGTGCCTTGTTGCTGACAAAAAGCCCTTCTCTTCGCGCTTATGGAGAGTAGCCCTGCAGGGGCGTCACATGAGTAACCGTCGGTGGAGTGAGCGTAGCGAACGGAACCGGCGGAAAGCGTACTCCACGCATCCAGCCCTGCAAGGGCTGAATAAAGGCTGTTGTTCAGCC
>WQTW01000109.1 GCA_009786085.1 Pseudomonadota bacterium
AAGAACCATTCTTTACGTAGCTCGTGCTTCCACAGTGGGTGCATTGCATGAGTGTCCTCCTTTGTCTTAAGAAGAACTGTACCACCTATTGCAAAAATGTCAATATATAGTGGACACTCCGCTTTGAAAAGGGGGCAAGGCGAGGGCATTCTTTCTTCGCGGCTTCGCGTGAGGCAAAACAGGGCGCGATAAATCGCGCCCCTACGTTCTGATTCCTGATTGCGCCTTCGCGTGAGACAAACGTCGCGGTTCGCTGCGCTCACCACGACCTATGCGGCTTCGCGTGAGAATTCTTCTTTGCGTTCTTTGCGGTAAATCTTTTTCAACAAACCCCCGCCCGCCTTCGGCGGGCACCCCCTTTGGAAAGGTTTTTTTTCGTATTTTTCGTGTCTTTTCGTGGTTAAAAGCTTTTGGTTTTTTCTGATTCCTGCCATCAATGCGCTTCGTCCCAATGTTGCCCTTTCCCCAGGTTGACGACCAGCGGGACGCGGAGTTGCGCGACATGGCACATCAGTGGCGGCAAGTCCTGTTCGACGCGGGCGATTTCATCTTCGGGCACTTCGAGCACCAGTTCATCATGAACTTGCAGCAGCAAACGGGTGCGCATCGCGTTCCGGTCGAGCCATTGTTGGACGACGATCATCGCTTTTTTGATGAGGTCGGCGGCGGTGCCTTGCATCGGCGCGTTGATGGCGGCGCGTTCGGCGGCTGCGCGGCGCGGGCCGCTGCCGCCGTTGATGTCGGTGAGGGTCAGACGGCGGCCAAACACGGTTTCGACGTAGCCGCGCGCGCGCGCTTGTTCGCGGGTGGTTTCCATGTAGCGGGCGACGCCCGGGTAGCGGGTGAAGTAGCGTTCGATGAATTGCTGCGCGGCGGCGCGTTCTATTCCCAATTGCTGGGCGAGGCCGAACGCGCTCATGCCGTAGATCAGTCCGAAGTTGACGGCTTTGATGTAGCGCCGCTGTTCGGCGCTGACGTCGGCGGGGGCGATGCCGAAAATTTCGGCGGCGGTGGCGCGGTGAATATCGGCGTCGTTGTGGAACGCCTGGAGCAGGCTGGCGTCTTCCGACAGGTGCGCCATGATGCGCAATTCGATTTGCGAGTAGTCGGCGGAAAGCAGAACGGATCCGGCGGGCGCGATGAAGGCTTCGCGGATGCGGCGGCCTTCGGCGGTGCGTGCGGGAATGTTCTGGAGATTGGGTTCGGAGGAGGAGAGTCTGCCGGTGACGGCGGTGGTTTGTGAGAAGGTGGTGTGTACGCGACCGGTGCGCGCGTTGATCATCGTCGGCAGTTTGTCGGTGTAGGTCGATTTGAGTTTGGCGAGCGTTCGGTGTTCGAGCAGCACTTTCGGCAACGGGTAATCGGCGGCCAGCGTTTGCAGTACTTCTTCGTCGGTGGACGGTTGACCGGTCGATGTTTTTTTGACGGTCGGCAGTTTCATCCGCGTGAAAAGGATCTCGCCCAGTTGTTTCGGCGACGACAGGTTGAACGGTTGTCCGGCCAGCGCATGCGCTTCGTTTTCGAGCGCCAGCAGACGCTGGCCGAGTTCGTGGCTGTGACGCGCCAGACGTTCGCGGTCGATCAGAACGCCATGCCGCTCCATCGTGAAAAGCACTTCGCGCACCGGCAATTCCATTTCCTCGTAGATCGCCAGCATCGACGGCGCGGCTTGCAGGCGCGGATAGAGGGTGTGGTGCAGGCGAAGCGCGACGACGGCGTCTTCGGCGGCGTAATCGGTGGCGCGGTCAACGGCGACTTGTTCGAAGGGAATGCGGTGCGCACCCTTGCCGGTGAGGTCGTCGTAGCGGATCGTTTGCAAGTTCAAATGGCGCTCGGCCAGCGTGTCGAGGTCGTGCGGTTTGTGCGATTCCAGCACATACGATTGCAGGATGGTGTCGTGACGCACGCCGCGCAACGCGATGCCCTGGTTGGCGAGAACGTGCTGGTCGTATTTGAGGTTCTGGCCGAGCTTGAGCGCGTCGGCGTTTTCGAACCAGGGGGTCAAGCGCCGCAGAACGGCGGCGCGGTCGAGTTGCGTCGGCGCGTCGGCGTAGCGATGGCCGACCGGAATGTAGCATGCTTTATCCGGCGCGTCGGCGAATGACAGACCGACGATTTCACTTTCCAGCGGATCGAGCGAGGTGGTTTCGAGATCGAAGGCAACCAGTGTTCCGGCTTGCGCCGCCGCGTCGAGACGGGCGCACCAGCGTTCCAGCGCGGCGTCGTCGAGCACAGTTTCGTAAGACGGCGTCGCCGGTTTTTCGTCGGGAAACAGCGACGGTGTAATGGCGGTGTTGGCGATGTTTGCTGCATCGGCAGCGACGCGCCGGTCGCGCACATCGTCGTATTGAAGCGTGAAAGGAGGCGTTTTTGATGAGGCAGCCGGCGCGGCGCTTTTAGGTGTGTCGCGCAACCAGCTTTTGAATTCGAAGCGGGTGTAGAGCGCGGTCAGCGCCTCAACGTCGGCGGGGGCGATGCGCAATGTTTCCGGCGTGATCGGCAACGCGCAATCGGTTTTGATCGTGACCAGCCGCCGCGCCTGCGGTAACCAGTCCAGCGCTTCGCGCAGGTTGTTGCCGACGGCGCCGGTGATGTCGGCAGCGCGCGCGATCAGGTTGTCCAGCGTGCCGTATTCGGAAAGCCATTTGGCGGCGGTTTTGGGACCAACTTTGGCGACGCCGGGAACGTTGTCGGAGGTATCACCGATCAGCGTCAGGTAGTCGATGATCTGCGCCGGTGTGACGCCGAATTTGGCGACGACGCCGGCTTCGTCGAGCGTTTCGTTGCTCATGGTGTTGATGCAGATCACGTCGGGCGAGACAAGCTGCGCCATGTCCTTGTCGGAGGTCGAGATCAGCGTGCGCCAGCCTTTGGCGTGTGCGTCGCGCGCCAGTGTGCCGATCACGTCGTCGGCTTCGATGCCGGATTCGATGATGAGCGGCCAGCCCTGGGCGCGCACGCAATCGTGCAACGGCGCGATCTGGGCGACGAGATCGTCGGGCATCGGCGGGCGGTGGGCTTTGTAATCGGGATACCAGTCGTTGCGGAAGGTTTTTCCGGGGGCGTCGAACACGACGGCAAAATAATCGGGCGCGTGTTCGTCAACCAGGCGTCGCAGCATTGACAACACGCCGCGTAATGCGCCGGTCGGTTCGTGCTGAGAGGTGCGCAAATCGGGCAAGGCGTGGTACGCTCGATAAAGGTAAGACGAACCATCAACAAGGACAAATAAAGGCATGATGAAAACTCCAAAAAATCCGGTCGTCGGGACGGGCGACCCGCGGGCTGACCGTACGGTGTCCGCTCTTCGGAACGGCAACAATCACGACAGCGGCGAAGAAGCATGGCGGTTAATGGGGATTATGGCAGAGTTCGCGTTGGCAGCCGAGAAATTGCGGCACATTGCGCCGGCGATCAGCATTTTCGGCAGCGCCCGCCTGCCGCCCGACCATCCGTACTGCCAAAAGACGGAAATCATCGCACGCAAGCTGTCGGACGCCGGTTTTGCGGTGATTTCCGGCGGCGGACCGGGAATCATGGAAGCGGCCAACCGTGGCGCTTTTCCGGGGCGTTCGCCGTCGGTGGGGCTGAACATCCTGCTGCCGCACGAGCAGCGAAGCAATGAATTTCAGGATATCAGCCTGAATTTTCGCTATTTCTTCGCGCGCAAAATGATGTTTGTTCGTTTTGCGTCGGCGTATGTGGTGTTGCCCGGCGGCTTCGGGACACTCGATGAATTGACCGAGTGCATGACGCTTGTTCAGACCGGCAAAGCGCGGCGCATTCCGGTCATTCTGGTCGGCGGCGAATTCTGGCGCGGATTTCTCGACTGGATGCGAGGCCCGTTGGTGGATTGGGGGATGGTGTCGCCTGAGGAACTGGATTTGTTACAGATCATCGAAGACCCGGACGACATCGTGAAAGCCATCTTCGATTTCTATGAGGCAGACCTCAAGCCGACGCCGGAATCGTGATCCTGAAAAGCAGGATGTTAAAATGCGGGGAACGGCTGTGAAACGAAGGTGGGGATGTGAAGAAGGGGGGCGAAGAAGGGATGCGAAGCCCCTCTCCCGACCCTTCGGGTCACCCTCTCCCGCTTGCGGGAGAGGGAAAAACGACAGCGCGCGAAAAGCTCTAACGCACCCCTCTCCCGCTTGCGGGGGGAGAGGGGTGGGGGAGAGGGTGGCCGGATCATGAACAGGTATGGAAACAAAGGTATGAATCGAATAGCGATGACGGTGTGGGCAGGATGCTGTATCGGCGGATGGGCCGCGTTGTCGTTGCCTGTTGCCGCGGCGGAACCGACGACACCGCCGGTCGCGCCGCCGCCACCGGCGATGGTCGATGAAAACACGGCGGACAAAGCGCGTTCCCATCCTGCCAGTATCAACGCCAACGCTGACGCCAACCCGCGCTCATCCGCGCAGGCCAATCCGATAGAAGGCGATCCGGATTTGGAGCCGCAGGTGACGCTGATCGAGCGCGGCGACGAAACGCACGAAGAAGTGCGGGTCAACGGCGTTCTTCGCTACATCAAAGTTACGTCCAAAGTCGGGACGGTGTATTATCTGTTGCCCGTCAACGGCGTTGACGGAGCGTATGTGCGCCGCGACAGTCTGGACACGGGCTTGCGCGTGCCGATGTGGCAGCTTTTTTCCTGGTGACGCGAGAGAGAGTCAATCATCACCGACGCAGGTCGGCTCATGGGAACGTATGTCTGTTTACACCAATGTTACCGCTGAGGAATTGTCGGCCTGGCTTGAACGCTACAAAGTCGGCGCGTTGCGCATGCAAACGCCGATTGCTGCCGGTATCGAGAACACCAATTATTTCGTCACCACCGACATCGGCGATTATGTCTTGACGCTTTACGAGCGTTTGCCCGCTGCCGATTTGCCGTTTTACCTCGGCTTGATGGCGCATTTGGCGCGAGCGGGATTGCCGGTGCCGATGCCCGAAGCCGACGGCGCGGGAAATTATTTTTCGATGCTGAACGGCAAGCCGGCCGGATTGATCGCCCGCGTTGCCGGCGCGCCGCAACTGACGCCGACAGCGGCGCACTGCGCAGCGATCGGCGATGTGCTGGCGCGGATGCATCTGGCCGTCGCCGATTATCCGCAAACGCTGGAGAGTTCGCGCGGCCGCGATTGGCGCGAAACGGCGGCGCAAGCCGTGCGACCGTTTTTATCGGAGACGCAACGGCGCTTGCTCGATAATGAAATGGCGGCGGTGCGCGATGGCGGTATCGAACCGTTGCCGCGCGGTGCGATTCACGGCGATTTGTTCCGCGACAATGTGTTGTTCGACGATCCTGAAGAAACGCGCATCGGCGGCATCATCGACTTCGGTTTCGCCGCCACCGACGCTTTCGGCTACGATTTGGCGGTCACGGTCAACGATTGGTGCATCGCCGATCCGTCCGTCGGCGATCTCGATCCGCTGCGTGTCGTTGCGATGCTTGACGCTTACCAAAACGTTCGCGCACCGACGAAAGAAGAAAAAGCCCAATGGCCGTTGCTGTTGCGCGCCGGCGCGTTGCGTTTCTGGTTGTCGCGGCTTTACGATTACCATCTGCCGCGCGAAGGTTCGCTGGTGCATGCCCACGACCCCGCGCATTTTGAACGAATCCTGCGCCAGCGCGCGAGCCTTTTGCCCGCCTGGCCGATACCGGAGCGATAACATGTCAACACCCCTTTCGACGCCTGAACCACACACACCTGAACCGCCCGTTCAAACCATCACCCGTTGCGACGCCGGACGCGGCTGGTTGTGGTGGGTTGAAGCCTTTCGGATGATCAAGGAAGCGCCCGTTCCCTGGTACGGGATCGGGTTGGGATATTTTGTGATCACCACCGCGCTGTTCTTTCTGTTCATCGCGATTACCGCAGCCAACGCCTGGATAGGCGTTCTCGGACTTCTGGTGGTGTACTCCCTCATCCCGTGCTTCGTCGTGGGCTTCGTGGCGGCCGGCTGGACACAGGCGCGCGGCGGAACGCCGACATTCTCGCATTTGTTCAGCGGCTTCAAAGCCGATGTAAAAACACTCATGGGCGTCGGCGCAGCGATGGTGCTGTTGGCGTCGATCGCCATTTTTATCTTTCTCACGATGCTGGGGAGCGATTTCGCAGCGGAACTGAAAAGCCTCAGCGAAAAAAATGATCCGGTGGCAACGTTGGCGTTTTTGACTTCTTCGCAATTGTGGTTGGCGCTGCTCGTTTTGGCGATATTGGGAACGCTGGTCTGGTTTGCGGTTTGGCTGGCGCCGATGGTGGTCGTGTTTCAACGCGCCGGCGTCGTGCGAGCCATGTCGAGCAGCCTGAACGCTTCGCTGATCAACTGGCGGGCGCTGTCGGTATGGTTGCTGGTTCCGCTCGTCGGCAGTTTTGCTGTCGGGATGGCGCTGGGCTTTGTGATCGCCGTACTGGGATTGGTGCTGCTTGCTTTGGGACTTGGCAACGAAGCGATGATTATTTCGTTCCTCGTCTGGGGATTGGAACTGCTGATCGCGCCGTTCCTGATCAGCCTGGGGGCGCTGACCGCCTTCGTCGCCTACTGCGACATTTTCCACGCCAAAGATGCAGTGTTTCCGAGGGCGGGGAAGACGCCGCCGTTACACCCGTAATCATGGGGGAAGAGCCGTTACTGAAAGTAGCCCGTTTGCCTTGGCGGGCGGGGTTGCTTTGGTGGTGGCAGGCGCTGGTAATCCTGAACGGGGCAAAGCTGAAGTGGTGGGTGGTGGGGCTGCTATATCTTATTTTTTTTTCGGTAGAGTCAAAAATAATAAGATGGGCGTGGGTAGAAATAGCGCTTGACACTACATGGGCTATCGACTTGGCGCAACGTCTTTTATCTCCCTTTCTTATGTCGCTGGTTGCCGTGATGATATGGGCACAGATGTTTTCACCGGAAGCCTATTACCGGATGTGGATCAGAAAAATTTTTTTGGCGCATGGTCGCACGTTATTGACGATTGGAGGCGTTTACTGTTCGATCATTTTCGCTTTAGATATGTTTTGCTGGGGGATGGAGTGGGCCATTCCGGAGGAGAGCGTATTACGAACGTGGCTTTCCATCAATTTCTTTTTGGCCGAGGCCGCAAAGGTATTCTTTTTGCTGGCATCAATGGAAATCCTGTTTCAGCATACGGCAATAAAAACTTCCTTGTGTCGCACATGGCTGGGGGTGAAAAATAATTGGGCGGCTCTGGCAACAACGAATCTTGGCGTAGTTCTTTTTTTTATGGCTCTGACAAAGGTACAAACGTCTGGTCTGATCGAAAAGACGGATTCTGAAATTTTGATCATCCTTTACACCCTTTGGGGAACTTTTGTCGGTGGGATTGTATGGCCTTTTTTCCTTGCGTGGACTGCGGTTATGTTCTTTGTGATGTATCGCGGGATTTTTCATTCGGAGGCATCCCGCTAGAGAATTGAGCGCGGTAAGCGCAGTAGGCTGGGATGGAACGAAGTGGAATCCCAGCTTTTGGGATCACGCGAAGGCGCGAAGCCGCGAAGGACGCTTTTTCCCCTCCCCTTCAAGGGGAGGGCTGGGGTGGGGATGGGGCTGCGTAGCCATCCGGGAATCAGGCATCAGAAATGCGTCATTACGAGGAACGAAGCGTATAGGTCGTGGTGAGCGTAGCGAACCGCGACGGGTCGGTCTCACGCGAAGACGCGGAGCGCGCAGTAAATAATTGCGTCATTGCGAGCGAAGCGAAGCAATCCAGCGTTTTTTCGTTGCGCACATTTTCTGGATTGCTTTGCTTCGCTCGCAATGACGGCTTTTTTCTTTGCGCGCTATGCGTTCTTTGCGGTTAATCGTGTTTTTGATTCCCGGATGGCGCTTCGCTTATCCGGGCTACGCAACTGACCTCTGATCCCTGCCAACCCTAACCCTCCCCTTGAAGGCTGAGGTTTACCCACAAGTACGAGGTTATTTCGTGCCGCTTTTGCGTATTTCAAACAGCGCCGCAGGCGCATCACGTGAGTAACCGTCGGTGGAGCGCGAACGCAGTGAGCGCGAAACCGGCGGAGAGTGTCCATAACGAACCCTCAGCCCTGCAAGGGCTGAACAACAGCC
>WQTW01000110.1 GCA_009786085.1 Pseudomonadota bacterium
GAAGCGAAGCAATCCAGAAAATGTGCGCGACGGAAAAATCGCTGGATTGCTTCGCTTCGCTCGCAATGACGGCTTTTTTTATTCACGCGAAGGCGCGAAGAAGAAAAGCCCCCGACTTGCCCCCTTTTCAAAGGGGGTGTCGGCGAAGCCGACGGGGGTTTGCAGGGGGTGCCCGCCGAAGGCGGGCGGGGGGATTATAGTCAAATCACAGTGAAGCCATGCAGGTATCCACCCATTGACCAAGCTACGCCCCGATGGACGTTTTTTTTCGTAGCTTCCGTGCTTTTCGTGGCCAAGCGTTTCCAATGAAAAATCTGCGATAATAGGCGATCCCGTCTTTTTCAGGAGTTCTACCATGCCTTTCGATCGCGTACCCGCCGGTTACGATGTTCCCGATGATTTCAACGTCATCATCGAAATACCGATGC
Source organism: Pseudomonadota bacterium (assembly GCA_009786085.1). Classification (GTDB taxonomy): domain Bacteria; phylum Pseudomonadota; class Gammaproteobacteria; order Burkholderiales; family Casimicrobiaceae; genus UBA931. The sequence goes on from WQTW01000110.1 coordinate 429, forward strand.
GCGGCGATCCGATCAAGTATGAAGTTGACAAGGACACCGGCGCTATTTTCGTGGATCGTTTCATGTCCACGTCGATGCACTATCCGTGCAACTACGGCTATATCCCGAAAACGCTGTCGGAGGACGGCGACCCTTGCGACGTGCTGGTGCTCTCGCCGATGCCGCTGATCACCGGCGTTGTCGTGCGCTGCCGCCCGATCGGCATGTTGCGCCTCGACGACGAAATGGGCGGCGACGCCAAAATTCTCGCTGTTCCGATCGACAAGCTTTCTTCGTTTTACCGCAATACGCATTCGCCGCGCGACTTGCCGGAATCGCAGCTTCAGCAAATCTCGCACTTCTTCGAGCATTACAAAGACCTCGAACCGGGCAAATGGGTGCGCGTCGGCAGTTGGGTCGAAGTCGAAGAAGCGTGCAAGGAAATTCTCGACAGTATTGAGCGTTACGAAGCGTCGCTGTAAACGCCCTTCCCCCGCCTTTTACCCTTCATTTTGCAACACCCCACCGCCATGCGCCTCTCCCGCTTTTACCTGCCCACGCTCAAGGAAGCCCCGGCTGAAGCCGACATCACCAGTCAAAAGCTGATGTTGCGCGCCGGACTGATCAAGAAAGCCTCGTCCGGCATTTACAACTGGCTGCCGCTGGGTCTCATCACGCTGCGCAAAGTCGAAAACATCATCCGCGAAGAGATGAACCGCGCCGGAGCGCTCGAATTGCTGATGCCGAACGTCGTGCCTGCCGAGTTGTGGCAGGAAACCGGACGTTGGGACAAGTTCGGCGCACAATTGCTCAAAATCCGCGACCGTCACGAGCGCGATTTTCTGTTCGGCCCGACGCACGAAGAAGTCATCACCGACATTGTTCGCAAAGATGTGCGAAGTTACCGTCAGTTGCCGGTGAATTTGTACCAGATACAGACAAAGTTCCGCGATGAAATCCGGCCACGCTTCGGCGTGATGCGGGCGCGCGAGTTCATCATGAAAGACGCTTATTCGTTCGATGTTGACGAAGCCAGCATGTTGCGCTCTTATCAGCTCATGTATGACGCTTATACGCGCATTTTCACCCGACTTGGCCTCGCCTTTCGCGTGGTCGCGGCGGACAACGGCGCGATTGGCGGCATTGCGTCGCACGAATTTCAAGTGCTGGCCGATTCCGGCGAGGACTTGATCGCGTACTGCCCCGACTCCGATTACGCCGCGAATATCGAACTGGCCGAAGCGGTCGCGCCGGCGGAATCCCGTCCTGCCGCTTCGGAAGCGATGGAAAAAGTCGCCACGCCGCAAATGACGACCTGCGAAGCCGTCGCCCAACTGCTCGGCCTGCCGCTCCAGCGCACTGCGAAATGTCTGATGGTCGTCGCCGACGAAAAAATGCACATGCTGCTGGTTCGCGGCGACCATTCGATGAACGAAGTCAAAGTCGGCAAGCTGCCAGGCTTCGCCGACTGGCGCTGGGCGTCGGACGCGGAGATTGTCGAGGCAATGGGTTGCGCCCCTGGTTATCTGGGTCCGGTCAACCTGCCGAACACCATCCCGCTGATCGTCGATCGCTCGGTCGCGGTGATGGCCGATTTCGTCTGCGGCGCCAACGAAGCGGGGTTCCACCTGCGCGGCGTCAATTTCGGGCGCGATGCGCGTGAACCCGACGCCGTAGCCGATTTGCGCAACATTGTCGCGGGCGATCCGTCGCCCGACGGCAAAGGAACGCTGGCGCTCCTGCGCGGTATCGAAGTCGGCCATGTTTTCGCGCTGGGGAACGTTTACGCTAAAGCGATGGGCGCGACCTACCTCGACGCGCAGGGCGAATCGAAAGTGATGGAAATGGGCTGCTACGGCATCGGCGTCACCCGTATCGTCGCCGCCGCCATCGAGCAGCACCACGACGAGCGCGGCATCCGCTGGCCGCAGGCGATGGCGCCGTTCACCGTCGCCCTCGCCCCCGTCGGTTACGACCGCAACGAGGCCGTGCGCGCCGCCGCCGACCAGCTTTATGAAACGCTCACCGCCCAGGGCATCGACGTGTTGCTCGATGACCGCGGCGAACGCCCGGGCGTGATGTTTGCCGACCTCGAACTGATCGGCATTCCGCACCGGATCACCCTCGGCGACCGCGGCCTGAAAGAAGGCAAGCTCGAATACCAGCCGCGCACCGGCGATGGAAAAAATGACACAATCGCCGTTCCGGTGGGCGATATTGTCACTTTCATTCGGGAAAAGCTGGCCGAAGCCGGTTCCCTTGTCCGATAATAAAGAGATGGCTACTGTTTCTTTTCATTCGCTTTTGAGCGTTCTCGTTCGTCGTCTGGCCGTTTTGCTGGCAGGCGGCGTTTTCCTGTGGTCGTCCCAGGCGTATGCCGGCGCCCAGATCGAAGAAGCGTTGATGCCGTCGGTCGTCGCCGGTTTGCAGCGTTCGTTGTCGGATCGCCCCGTCCCCGGCGATTACACCAACCGGCCTGAAGTGCAGGCATGGATTGCCTCGATCTCGCCGAAACTCGCCAAGCGCCTGCCCGACGAGCGTGAGCGCCGCGAACTGCTCGCCACCCTCCACTACGAAGGCACCCGCGCCGGCCTCGATCTGCAACTGCTGCTTGGCGTGATTCACGTCGAAAGCGGCTTCAAAAAATACGCCGTTTCGGTGGCCGGAGCGCGCGGCTACATGCAAGTGATGCCGTTCTGGGTCAAACTGATCGGCAACGAAGAACAAAACCTTTTCCACCTTCGCACCAACCTTCGTTATGGCTGCGTCATCCTTCGCCACTACCTCGACCGGGAAAACGGCGACATCTTCCGCGCGCTGGGGCGCTACAACGGCAGTCTGGGACGCGCCGAATACCCCAATGCCGTCGCTGCGGCAATGAAACGTTACGAAACCTAAAGCGGCGAAAAAAGACGCTGTGACGCCATCTGCGGGCGATTATCGATGACAAAAAGAAAAAATATTACTCATTCCTGATAAAAACCAAAAAACAATGATAGAATCAGGGTTATTCGATATCTGCAATAAACCAATGCGGATTTCGGAAAACTGAAATAAAAAGCGTAAACAACGATTTACGCACTCGCGGGGGAAAAAAGTCGCGGGAGGGCATCACGGCAACCGCCGGAATTTCAGCGGCAGCCGCGCACCAGGGGCAGATTGCCCGGTGCAGAAAAACCGTTGTACTGAAAAGAGTGTCAGTGCAGAGACCCAATAGGAATCGTCTCAAAAGGACTGTTTTCCGGGTAAATGCTGATCGCATATATTGACAGTCAGCGGCGCAATTCCGGCGGTTCCGGACACGCTCACAAGTGGCGTGTCCACAAAACTTGAAGCAAGGCGTTTTGGTTTTTGAATCAAAGGGAATCTTACAAAAGAAATCCCTGCTTCGTGAAAACTCTCACAAGGAGATGACAATGAGTAAACTGAATCAAGCTTTTTCTCTGGTCAACCAGATGGTGGGGAGCGCACTTGCCACTCTCATGCCCTCCAGCTCGGCGATGGCCACCCATCACACCTCAACCGTCAAAGGCGAAAACCCGCCCAAAATTCTGCAAGGCGGTGACTCGGTTGCCGTTACCGGAACCTTGAACCCCGCGTTGCAGGCCGAAGAACCCGGCACGGGAATTGAAGTTGTCCCCGGCGCGCTCGGCAGCGGAATCACTGCCACGAGTGAACACCACACAGCCCAAATCGCCAACCGGGCATTCCTCGATCTGGGAACCGGTTCCTTCCTCAAAGCCAGTCGCTCCGCCAGCACCGCCGGCCTTGTCGTTGGCGGCGGATCCGGCACCCCTAGAGACACCGCTATAGGCAAGAATCTGTCCATACGAGTCGCCAGCAAGAATACGGCTATCGGGATAGATTCTTCTATGTCCGGCCTGATCGATTTGACAGGAAACACCCGCATCAGAATCCACGCCGGAACGGAAGGTCAGGGGTTGAGCGCGCGTAGCAACGGCGTACTGACCATTGAGGACGCTGAAATCGAAATGAAGGGACTCCCTTCGTCAGACGTAAATGCAATCCAGCGCGCTATCTACGCCCGCGATTACGCCACGATCACCGCCATCGGGGATGTGTCCGTCTCTGTGAGCGGAAGTCATGCCTATGGCGCCTATGTAGGAAGCAAGAACGCCGCGATCATGCTTAACCAGCTCACGGCAACACTGACCGGCACCGGCTCTGTCTTTGGCGCGCTCATCTACAGAGGCGCTGTCTCGCTGTTCGGCTCTTCCGATGTGACCCTCTTCGCCGAAGCCAACGCCTATGGCTTATACACCAACAACCAATGCACGGTTTCCATCGGCGCCCAGGGTTCGGTCACTCACGGCATCTGGAATATCACAGGAGTCAACCACGCCGCCGTCATCCGAACCGAGCTTGATAGCGCCTCCGACATTGGCCGCCACGACATCAAAATCCACAACACCCAACTGAACAGCAGCCACGACGGCCTCTATGTCAGAGGTAGCGAAGCGCATGTGGTTTTTGACAACAGCACCTTGCTGATTGACCCCGCCGCCGGCGATCTCGCCAGTGTGGAGGAAAAATCCGTTGACGTTGACGGCAACCCCACGCCCTTCGGCAGCGACCTCCTCATCGACGCCAGAAACGCCAGCCAACTGTCCGGCACCGTGGAGGTGGATGGAGTGAGCCGCTTGAAAATTTCTCTGTCCGGCGGAGCGCAATGGACGGTCGTGGACGACACGACCATCACTGACTTGATGCAGGACAATGGTCGCCTTGTCTTTCAGACGCCGAAGACAGACCACAACTTCAAGACGCTGACGGTCTTTGAAAACTATGGCGCGACCAACGGCGCCGTCGTGATGAATACCCGGCTCGACGATGGGGCTAACCCCGCCACCGACATGCTTTTCATCAACGGCAACACCGCGGGCACTGTCGCGCTGGAGATCAGGAATCTCAACGGCGTCGGCGCATTCACCGTCGGCAACGGCATCCGGGTCGTGCAAGTCAACGGCCATTCCGATGCCCAATTCACACTCGCCCAACCCGTTGCCGTCGGCACGTTCAACTACGAGCTTGTCAAGATCGGCAACCACTGGTATTTGCAATCGTCCAAAGGAAACCAGGCGTCGCCACAGCGGTCTCATGAAAACGCCGAAGCCGTAGATTCAGCCGAAACCATCACGTTCCATCTTGGTCTGGATCACGGGGAATACCACAGCAGCGTTCCCTTCTTCGTAAAAACCCTCTTAAAGGAGCAATCATGAGCCGCCCCATGAAACGTTTTACTCCAGCCCAATGGATGGTGGGTGTTTGCCACACGGCGCCGCTTTTCTTTCAAGGCGTAGGTATCTACACAAAGGGCTGAAGGTCTCACGCAAAGGCGCGAAGCGTATTCCCCTCGCCCGCCTGCGGTAGAGGGGAACATTTTTCTCCGCGCACTCCGCGCCTCCGCGTGAGAATTTTTCTTTGCGCTCTATGCGTTCTTTATTGTTAACAAAAAAACGATAAAATGCGCGGATGTCCACTCCCCTACCCCAACGCCCCGACCACGTTTACCGTGGCCGCTTCGCCCCTTCGCCCACCGGCCCATTACACTTCGGTTCATTGTTGGCGGCACTGGCAAGCTACTGCGACGCCCGACATGTCGGCGGCCAATGGCTGGTGCGCATCGAAGATGTTGACGGCGCTCGTGAAGTCTCCGGCGCTGCCGAAAGCATTTTACAAACGCTATACCGATACGGTTTTCGCTGGGACGCCGAAGCGCCACGACAATCCACGCGCAGCGCTCGCTACCGGCAAATACTCGATACGTTGATCAATGCCGGACTCGTCTATCCCTGCGCTTGCAGCCGTCAGCGTTTGCAGCACGCGCCGCTCGGTGCATCCGGCGAGCGCGTCTATCCGGGATACTGTCGTCCTGCATCCGGCGCGATCATTCCCTTTGAAAGCCATGAGACCGCTGCCTGGCGATTGCGTGTTCCCGAAACGCCGTGCCGCTTCACCGATCTCGTGCAAGGCGAGCAATGCCAGAACTTGTCCGACGAATGCGGCGATTTCATTCTGAAACGCCGCGACGGTTTTTACGCTTACCATCTGGCCGTCGTCGTCGATGACATCGACCAGGGGATCACCGACATCGTGCGCGGCGCCGATTTGCTGACGTTGACACCACGCCATTTGTGGCTGTACGAATGCCTCGGCCATCCGCCGCCCAGCTATTCGCATATTCCGGTCGCCGCCACGCCGGAAGGACAAAAACTCTCCAAACAAACGCGCGCGCCAGCGCTGCCGGAAAATCCATTGCCGACATTGCTTGCCGCCTGGCGTTTTCTGGCACAAGCGCAACCACCGCAATCGTTTTCAACGCCCGATGCCTTCTGGAACTGGGCGATAACGCACTGGAATCCGAACGCCATTCCCCGTGTCATCTCGTTACCTGCGCCGCTCTGATGCCCGCGATATGACGGTGCAGCCGCGTATAATTGCGCCTTTCGCTTTTACGAATGAGATAGTTTTCATGACCACATTGGTTGTTGTACGCAAAAACGACGAAGTTGTCGTCGCTGCCGATTCGCTCACCACGTTCGGCGATACCAAACTCGCCGCGCCTTACGATCAGAGCTTTGAGAAAATTTTGTATCACAGAGGCAGCTATATCGCACTGTGCGGTTCGGCTGCGCATCAACTGGTTTTTGAAAGCCTGCTGGAACAACACCCGCTTGACCTGCACAGCAAAACGGCGATCTTCGAGAGCTTCCGCAAGCTGCATCCGCTTCTGAAAGAACTGCATTTTCTGAACCCGAAAGAAGAGGACGACGACCCCTACGAATCAAGCCAGATGACGGCGCTCATCGCCAACGCACAAGGTATTTTCGGCGTTTACTCGATGCGCGAAGTGTTTGAATACACCCGCTTCTGGGCAGCCGGTTCGGGACGTGATTTCGCCCTCGGCGCAATGAACGCCGTCTATCCGCACATCGACAGCGCCGAAACCATCGCGCGTCTGGGCGTCGATGCCGGCGCGGCCTTCGATAAAAATACCGCGTTGCCGCTGACGCTCTACAAGACCCGTCTGCAAACCTCCGAATGAGCATCCCTTCCCGCGTCGCCGCTTCGTCCTCCGCAGAGGCGGTTGCGGTGCGGGTGGACAAATGGCTGTGGGCAGCCCGCTTCTTCAAAACCCGTGGATTGGCCGTCGAAGCGATCGACAAAGGCCATGTGCGGCTCGGCGACGAACGAATCAAACCGTCGCGCCCGTTGCGCGTCGGAGACACCCTGACCGTTCGCAAAGAAGGACTGACCTGGACGTTCACCGTTCGCGCACTCAGCGACCGGCGCTTGTCGGCGCCGCTCGCCGCCGAACTCTACGAAGAAACCGCCGCCAGCCTCGCCGAACGACAAACGTTGCTCGAACAACGACGCGCCCAACCATCGCCGCATTTTACGGGGCGTCCCACCAAACGTGACCGCCGCGCCCTGGAAGATTTTTTGAGCGAGGCCTAATGGCGGGGAGTAGGCTGGGAAAGCGAAGCGTATCCCAGCATTGATCTCACGCGAAGCCGCGAAGGAACGAGGCTCCTTCTCCTTCAAGGCATAGGTATCTACACAAGTATGAGAGTAGCCCCGAAGGGGCTTAATATGAGTAACCGTCGG
>WQTW01000111.1 GCA_009786085.1 Pseudomonadota bacterium
CTCTATGCGTTCTTTGCGGTGAATCTTTTTCAACAAACCCCCGCCCGCCTTCGGCGGGCACCCCCTTTGAAAAGGGGGCTTTTCTTCTCCGCGGCTTCGCGTGAGGCAAAATGGCGGGCGGGACGCCCGCGCTCCATTTTTCTCCGTGCTCTCCGCGTCTCCGTGTGAGAACAAACAGGGCGCGATAAATCGCGCCCCTACGCTCTGATTCCTGACAACCCCATCCCCATCCTGACCTTCCCCTTGAAGGGGAAGGAACTTCGAGCCTCACGCGGAGACGCGAAGCCGCGAAGGGGCTTTCGTATCTTTTCGTGGTTTAAAACAAAAAGGGCGGGTTTGAAACCCGCCCCTTCGAGATTTGATCTCTGATTTCTGACTTACGCTGCAGCCATTCCCTTGATCGCCTGCGACAAACGCGACTTGGTGCGCGATGCCAGATTCTTGTGCACCGCTTTCTTGTCGGCGATACGGTCGATGATGGCCTGCGATTCCTGGTATTGCTTCGCTGCCACCGTCTTGTCTCCGCCAGCGATGGCCTTCTTGACTTTCTTTATCGCTGTACGCAGCGCCGATTTCAGGCTGGCGTTGTGTTGGTGGGTGGCTACTGCCTGCCGGGCACGTTTGCGTGCTTGCGCCGAATTTGCCATGAGTTTTTTTCCTGTAACTGATGAAAGTAAAAATTTCGGTAACCGCGAATGATACGCGAAAAATCATGCTCAAGCAACAGCAATTCAACACGGTGGAAGGGCAAAACAGTGTCGCGCTCCGATTATGCCGTTCGGGAATCTGGCAACGGGCGGGCAAATCCTGAAAAAAGACGATATAACGCCGCAAGTGCATGATAATGCGCCACGAAAGCGCGACGGCGCGTTATCCTTGCGACAACGAACCATCAGGAAATGCAAATTGAATCTGCTTAAGGCCATGACGACGATCAGCGCGATGACGTTTTTGTCGCGCGTGACCGGGCTTGCCCGCGAAACGCTGAAGGCGGTGTTGTTCGGCGCCGGGGCGCAGGTGGACGCGTTCGAGGCGGCCTTTCGTTTGCCCAATTTGTTGCGGCGTTTGTTTGCAGAAGGGGCGTTCAGTCAGGCGTTCGTGCCGGTGTTGGCGGAGTACCAGCGGCAGCGCGGGCTTGAGGCGACGCAGCGGCTGGTGAGCAAAACAAGCGGTTTGCTGATGCTGGCGTTGCTGGTGATTTCGGTGCTTGGCGTGCTGGCGGCGCCCTGGCTCGTCTATGTGCTGGCCAGCGGTTTTGCCAAGACGCCGGGGAAGGTCGAGCTGACCGCGATGCTGATCCGCATCGTGTTTCCGTATATTTTTTTCGTGTCGCTGGTGTCGCTGGCGGGCGCGGTGTTGAATGTTTATCGCCGTTTTGCGATTCCGGCGGTGACGCCGGTGTTGCTCAATCTGTCGATCATCGGCGCGGCGCTTTTTCTGTCGCCTTATGTCGATCCGCCCATTCTGGCGCTGGCCTGGGGCGTGGCGCTCGGCGGGCTTGCGCAACTGGCGTTGCAGCTTTATCCGTTGTTCAAGCTCAAGATGCTGGTGCGGCCTTCTCTCGATTTCAAGGATGAGGGCGTGGGTCGCGTTCTGAAAATGATGCTGCCGGCCATTCTTGGCGTGTCGGCGGCGCAGATTTCGATTTTGATCAGCACGCAGCTTGCGGCATGGCTGGGCGACGGGCGCATTTCGTGGATTACCTACGCCGACCGCTTGATGGAATTTCCCAGCGCGTTGCTCGGTGTGGCGTTGGGGACGGTGCTGCTGCCGTCGTTGTCGCGCTGTCACAGCGATGCCGATTCGCAGCGTTATTCGGAATTGCTCGATTGGGGATTGCGCCTGGCGTTGCTGTTGGCGCTGCCGGCGGCGCTGGCTTTGTGTTTGCTGGCGGTGCCGTTGATTTCGACGCTGTACCAGTACGGTCAATTTACGGTGCAGGATGTGTGGCAGACGCGGGCGGCGTTGCTGGGTTACAGCATTGGTTTGCCGGCGCTGATTCTGATCAAAATTCTGGCGCCCGGTTTTTACGCGCGACAGGACATGAAAACGCCGGTGCGCATCGCCATTTTTTCCATCGTGGTGACGCAGATCGTGGCTGTTTCGTTGATGTTTCACATCGACCACGCCGGACTGACGCTGGCGATCAGCGTCGGCGCGTGTTTCAACGCCGGTTTGCTGTTTTACCAACTGCGCAAAAAAGGCGCTTACACGCCGCACGACGGTTGGTGGCGTTTCATCGGGAAAATTGCGGCGGCGCTCGCGGTGTTCGGCGCAGCATTGTATTTTTTTGTGGGCGGCGCAGAACTGTGGCTGCATGCGTCGCTTTGGGAAAAAATAACGCGCCTGCTCATCGTGATCGCGGGAGGCGGCGCGGTGTATTTCGCCGTGTTGTGGTGTCTGGGATTCCGCTTGCGGGATTTCAATCGGCGGGAGGAAGCGGAAGGGTAGAAGGTATCAGAGGTGGAACTTACCGCGCCACATCGGACTCCAGCAACATCCGCACATAGCGTGTGTACGGGATACCTTTGGCCCTGGCCTTGGCTTTTACCGCATTCAGCAATGAGACGGGCAGACGCATGTTCAGCGCGCTTGCCTTTGGCTCGATCTCGAAGCGCATCGGCTTAAAACCGGACAAATCGTATTCCGACAAGTCGGCTGTGGCGACGAATCGCTCAGCGGCAGCATCGCTGTGCAACGACGGCATAGATTTAGATTTGGCCTTCATAGTGATGGATCTCCTTTTGATGCATGTAGCGGGCGCTGATGGGACGGAGTTTGGTCTGGCCGTCAACGTTGCGGAGAATGAATACCAAAAAGACATGGCGTCCGGCGAAGGTCTTGCCGATAGCTCGCATCCGTGGTTCGTCGGGATGCGGATCCGCCATAACGGCAGGCTCACCCAACAACACCTGTTCAATTTCCTCACGAGAGACGCCATGTTTTTCGCACTTTGGCCAATTACCGCTGTCCCAGTCGAATCCCGCAATCTTCATGGATGGCAATATACACGTTTGTCTTTACAAATGCAATACGTTTCCGCGAGAGCTGATTCCCAACCTCAGACATCGTTATGCCGACGGTTTGAAACCTTGTCCACAACCAGCGGCTGCTGTTTTCTGCGGTTTGTTTTGCAAAAAATGTTGACGGCGATAAAAACTCGGGCGCAGAATGTTCCGGTATGGGTTGCCCGCAAGGCAGCTAGTTTCGATCCATAAGGAGTGCTTTGTGAATAATCTCAAACGATGGCTGGTTTGGGGCATCATTGCGGTGATTGGCGCGTGGTCCCTGGGAGTGGTTGCGTTGAACCGGGGGGAAACGATCAGCGCCGTCTGGCTGGTCACTGCCGCTGTCTGTACTTATCTGATTGCTTACCGGTTTTACAGTCTTTTCATTGCCCGCAAGGTGATGGAGTTGAACGACGCGCGTTTGACGCCGGCGCGTCGCCTCAACGACGGCCTCGATTATGTGCCGACGAATAGATATGTATTATTCGGCCACCATTTCGCGGCAATCGCCGGAGCGGGGCCGCTGGTCGGCCCGGTGCTGGCGGCGCAGATGGGTTTTCTGCCGGGTACGCTGTGGTTGCTGGTGGGGGTGGTGATCGCCGGCGCGGTGCAGGATTTCATGATTCTGTTCATTTCGATGCGGCGCGACGGTCGTTCGCTGGGCGAGATCGTTCGCAGCGAAATGGGGCATATTCCGGGCATCATTGCGATGATCGGTATTTTCATGATCGTGATCATTCTGCTGGCGGTGTTGGCGCTGGTGGTGGTGAAGGCGCTGGTGGGAAGTCCCTGGGGAACGTTCACGATTGCGATGACCTTGCCGATCGCGTTTTTCATGGGCGTTTACATGCGCTTCATTCGACCCGGCAAGGTCGGCGAGATTTCGGTCATCGGTTTTGTGTTGCTGATGTTGAGCGTGATTTTTGGCGAAGATGTTGCCAAAAGCAGTTGGGGTGTGTATTTCGATCTCAAGGGCGAGACGCTGGCCTGGTCGCTGATCATTTACGGTTTTGTCGCGTCGGTGTTGCCGGTGTGGCTGTTGCTGGCGCCGCGCGATTATCTTTCGACATTCCTCAAGATCGGTACGATTGTCGGTTTGGCGATCGGGATCATGGTGTCGGCGCCCGATCTGAAGATGCCTGCATTGACTCGCTTCATCGACGGCAGCGGTCCGGTATTCGCCGGCAGTCTTTTCCCGTTCCTGTTCATCACCATCGCTTGCGGCGCCATTTCCGGTTTTCATTCGCTGGTCTCGTCGGGAACCACGCCGAAGCTGGTCGAGAAAGAGAGCCATATCCGCGCGATCGGTTACGGCTCGATGTTGATGGAGTCGTTCGTCGGCGTGATGGCGATGATCGCAGCGTGCGTACTGGAACCGGGTGTTTATTTTGCGATGAACGCGCCCAGCGCGGTCATCGGAACGACGGTGGAAAGCGCGGCGCAGGTGATTTCGTCCTGGGGTTTCGTTGTGACGCCGGAAGTGTTGCAGCAAACGGCGCACAGCATCGGCGAAGCGTCGATCTTGTCACGCACCGGCGGCGCGCCCACGTTGGCGGTCGGTATGGCGCAGATTTTCTCGTCGGTGCTGGGCGGCGATAAAATGATGGCTTTCTGGTACCACTTCGCCATCCTGTTTGAGGCGCTGTTCATTCTGACGACGGTTGACGCCGGTACGCGCGTTTGCCGTTTCCTGATTCAGGACATGTTCGGGGCGGTCAGACCGCAGTGGGGACGTTCCGCTTCGTGGACCGGCAATATCGCCGCAACAACCATCGCTGTCAGCGCCTGGGGATACTTCCTTTATCAAGGCGTCGTCGATCCGCTCGGCGGCATCAATACCCTGTGGCCGCTGTTCGGCATTGCGAATCAGATGCTGGCCGGAATGGCGTTGATTCTGGCTGTCAGCGTGTTGATCAAGATGAAGAAGGAACGCTATATCTGGATACCGCTGGCGCCGATGTGCTGGTTGTTGATCACGACATTGGTGGCGGGTTGGCAAAAGCTGTTCCATGACGATTGGAAGATCGGCTTTTTGGCGCAGGCCAGAAGGTTTTCAACTGCTGCTGAACAGGGCGTGCTGTTGGCGCCGGCCAAGAGCATGGAACAGATGCAACAAATCATTACCAACAATTACGTCAACGCAACCTTGTGCGCGATGTTCATGTTGGTCGTGGTGGCGATGATCGTTGCGTCGATCAAACCGATCCGTATCGCGCTGGCGTCGAAAACGCCGACAGTGCGCGAAAGCGAAGCGGTTTTTGTCGAGCAGAAAGCCTGATTCGTCAAAGGCTGAACAAAAGACGCCCCGATTCCGGGGCGTTTTTTTAAGCGAATCACCATGCTGGTAGAGGGGTTATTGTCAACAGAACCGAGATTCGGCGTGTGTCGAGGCTCGCTGCGCGCGATTCTGGATTTCTACTCCGCGGAAATGACCTGGAGAGGGGAGAGGTGAATGGGCGGGCTTCAGACGTTGTCGTCTGGAAGCGACAAAGCGCGTTTGCTATAGACGGATGAGAGGGCTACAATCCTTCTTTCCTTTGAGGCGTTTTCTGGTGGTTTCGCTTTCCTCTTTATCCGATGAAGCGGCGTCGTTGACCGATGTAACGTTCGGCTATACGCCGTCGCGTCCCATACTGTCCGGCATCTCGATGCGGATTCCGCGCGGCAAGGTCGTGGCGATCATGGGCGGATCGGGGTGCGGCAAAACGACGATTCTGCGGCTTCTGGCGGGACAGGTGAAACCTTCCGCCGGACGGGTTGTCGTGAACGGTCAATCGGTGCCGGAGTTGAAAAAAGCAGAACTTTACACGCTGCGGCGACGGCTGGGATTTCTGTTTCAATTCGGCGCGTTGTTCACCGACATGCCGGTGTTCGAGAACGTAGCGTTTCCGTTGCGCGAACACACGGATTTGCCGGAGCCGCTGATCCGCGATCTGGTGTTGATGAAACTCAACGCGGTCGGTTTGCGCGGGGCGGCGCATCTGGGGACGAACGAATTGTCCGGCGGTATGGCGCGGCGGGTGGCGTTGGCGCGGGCGATCGCGCTCGATCCGTTGCTGATGATGTACGACGAACCGTTCACCGGCCTCGACCCGATTTCGCTGGGCGTGGTGAGCCAGTTGATCCGGCGGCTGAACGACGCGCTGGGGATTACGTCGATTGTGGTGACGCACGATATTTATCAGTCGCTCAATATCGTCGATTACATTTATTTTGTGGCGGCGGGCGGCATCATTGCCGAGGGAACGCCGGCGGCGATTCGTGCGTCCACCGATCCGTTCGTCAAACAGTTCGTCAACGGCGAGGACGACGGGCCGGTGCCGCTGCACATGAAAGCGCCGCCACTTGCCGAGGACTTTCTGGGACGGATGGGAGTCTGACATGGTGAACGGATTGCTCAGAGGGCTGGAACGTTTGGGCGCGGCGACGCGCAAGGCGGTGACGCGCCTGGGATTCGCTTCACGCTTTCTCATCGCGGTGTTGCGCCACACGCCGACGGCGTTTCTGCGTTTGCCGTTGACGCTGCGCGAGATTTATTTCGCCGGTGTGTTGTCGCTGGTGATTATTGTATTGTCGGGGCTGTTTGTCGGAATGGTGCTCGGTTTGCAGGGCTACGATATCCTGAGCCGTTACGGTTCCAGCGAGGCGCTCGGCACGATGGTCACGCTGTCGTTGGTGCGCGAGTTGGGGCCGGTGGTTGCGGCGCTGTTGTTCGCCGGTCGTGCAGGCAGCGCGATCACCGCTGAGATCGGTTTGATGAAAACGACCGATCAGTTGCAAGCGATGGAAATGATGGCGGTCGATCCGCTGGCGCGGGTGGTAGCGCCGAAGTTCTGGGGCGGCGTGATTTCGATGCCGTTTCTGGCGGCGCTGTTTTCCGCGTCCGGTGTTTTTGGCGGCTATCTGGTCGGCGTTCAATTGATCGGGCTGGACAGCGGTGCTTTCTGGAGCAACATGCAGGCGGCGGTCGATTTTCAGCTCGACATCGTCAACGGCATCATCAAGAGCGCGGTATTTGGCGTCATCGTGACCTGGATCGCGGTTTTTGAAGGGTACGACACCAAGCCGACCGCCGAAGGCGTTTCGGCAGCGACCACCCGAACGGTGGTGGAAGCGTCGCTGGCGGTGCTGGCGGCGGACTTTATTTTGACTGTCTTCATGTTTCGTGGAGTGTGAGACTTATGAGCCGTGCGACCATTGATGTATGGGTAGGAATTTTCGTTGCGATCGGTTTGGGCGCGATGGTGTTTTTGTCGCTGAAGGCGGGCAACCTGCTGACGACCTCGAATGCGCCGGGCTACCGGGTGGAAGCGGCCTTCGACAACATCGGCGGACTCAAAACGCGGGCGCCGGTCAAAGCGGCGGGCGTGACCGTCGGGCGGGTCGAGAGTATTACACTCGATCCGGTGACCTATCAGGCGGTGGCGACCTTGCGCATCGAAAGGCAGTACGAGTTCACCAGAGACACGATCGCGTCGATCCTCACTTCCGGGCTGCTGGGCGAAGTGTATGTCGGGCTGGATGTCGGCGGCGACGAAGAAATGCTGGCCGACGGCCATCGGATCAGCAAAACGCAATCGGCCATCGTGCTGGAGAAACTGGTTGGACAGTTCATGCTGAATCAGGCGTCGTCGCTGGCGGGTGAGACAAAATGAAGCCTCTTTTACTTTCAGAGATGATAGAAAAACGGAAGCAAGCGATGAAACTGAATCATTCCCCCATGTTCTTCGGCCAGCACGTCTTTCGCACTGCTGCCGCCGTTGCCCTTGTCGCCATGGTCAACCTCACCGTTCACCCGCTGGCCGTCGCGATGAACGCGCCGAGGCCAGCCGCCGCCTGGCAAACCGTCGAAACCAGCGCCGATCGCCAACTGGTCGAACTCATCGACAACGTTCGCGCCACCCTGATGTCGCCTGCGGATTCCG